>NZ_JAUSVK010000001.1:3990540-4316080 GCF_030814655.1 Labrys monachus | reverse complement strand
GATGTTCATGTGATAGACGTCGAGATGGGCCTTCACATGGGATGAGCCGATGCGCTTGCACATCTCCACCGCCTGGCTCGCCGTGTTGAGCACGTTCGATTCGTAGCGGTTCACCACTTCGAGGCCGAGGATGATGTCGTTCTTGGCGGCGACCTCGCCGACGCGCTGCAGCACCTCGACCGAACGCTTCACGCCCTCCGCCGTGGTCGGCACGCTGTATTTCTGGAAGGCCGATTCCAGGATGCCGCAGACATGCGTGGCGCCGATGTCGCGCGCCAGATTGAGCGCCTTCAAAAGACGGGCCTCGCCGCGCTTTTCCTTCTCGCGATCATTGGACGAGATATCGGTCTCGTCGTCGAGCCCGAACGAGAAGGTGGCGCCGATGCCGGCCTGCTTCAGCTGCTTGCGCGTGAACTCGACGTCCAGGAGATCGAGGTCGAGCGTGGATGCCTCGATGAGGTCGAAGCCGACTTCGGCGGTCTTGGCGATCGCATAGGCGCAATCGTTGTTGGTCCAGCCGGCGGTCCAGACGAAGGCATGCACTCCGAGCTTGTTCATTGATTCCTCCAACACCTCGTTGATTTGTTGCGCCTGCGAAGTAAAGATATTGCAATGCGAAAAGATCCCGCCCTCCATATCGGCGCGGCGCATAATTGACACAGTTCCTGGGAATGTCTAGCATCCAATAAAACGTTTTATGGGAATGAGGACGACGGGCCTCGGGAGGGATAAACTTGCGCCGTGCTGCTCCTGTGTCGATCCGGATGGTTGCCGAGCATGCGGGCGTGTGCGTGGCGACCGTTTCGAACGTGCTCAACGGCAAGCCGTCGGTTTCGCAGGGTTTCATCACGCGGGTCAGGGCCGCGGTGGACGAGCTCGGCTATGTCGCCGACAGCCATGCCTCCCGGCTGCGCTCGGGCAAGCACTCGCTCGCGGGCGTCGTCGTGCCGGATCTGTCCAATCCGATGTTCGGCGCCTTCGTCTCCACGCTGGAGCGGCTTGCGCGCGATGACGGCTTCGATCTCCTGGTCGTCAGCTCCGCCAACGACCCCGACCAGGAGGCGGAACGGCTGCGCTCCATCCGCTCGTGGCGCCCGGCGGGCCTGATCGTCATCCCCTGCGACGGCAGGCTTTCGGCGCGGCTTCCCCGGGGCGGCAACCCGCCGATCGTGGTCGCCGACCGCATTCCCGACGATGGCGGTTTCGACCTCGTGGCCGTCGACAACGCGAAATCGGCCGCTGCCATCGCGGCGCATCTGGCGGGAGAGGGGCACCGCACCTGCCTCGTGGCCGGCAGCATGCTGGCCATCAGCAATGTGCGCGAGCGATGGGAGGGCGCGGCCGCCGCGGCCGGCCCGATGGCGATCGAGATGGTGGAGTCGGGTCTCGACCGTGGCGTCATCCGCGACCGGCTCCGGGCGCGGCTGAGCGCGGGGACGCGGCCCGACGCCCTGTTCACCCTGGATCATCTCACGACCCTCGTCGCCTATCAGCTTCTCGCCGAACTCGGGGTGTCGATTCCCCGCGACATCGCCTTCGCCAGCTTCGACGACACCGAATGGATGCATCTGGTGACGCCGCCGATCACGGCGGTGCGGCAGCCGGTCGAGGAGATGGCGCGGGCGGCATGGACGCAGTTCATCCGGCGATTGTCGGGCGGCGACGCCGTGCCGAGGACCTTGCGCCTCTCTTGCGCGATCGAAATCCGCGGCTCGTCGCTGCGGAGGACGGGCTTGCCGGACAACGCGGCGGCCTGAATTCAAGACCAAGCAAAAAAGGAGGAAACCATGAAACTGACACGACGCGAGCTCCTCGCCACGATGGGAGCCGGCGCTGCCATGAGCGTCCTTGGCGTATCCGGCGCCTTCGCCGATGCCAAGGAGCCCCAGGTGGGCATCGTGGTGAAGATCGGCGGCATTCCCTGGTTCAACGCCATGGAGGTCGGCATCAAGAAGCAGGATGCCACCGACAAGGTCAATGGCTGGATGGTCGGTCCGACCCAGGCCGATGCCGCCCAGCAGGTCCGCGCCATCGAGGACCTGATCGCGCGCAAGGTCGACGTGATCGGCATCGTGCCCAACGACGCGGCGGCGCTCGAGCCGGTGCTGGAGCGGGCGAGGGCGGCCGGCATCAAGGTGCTGTCGCACGAAGGCCCGGCCCTGAAGGGCAATGACTGGGATTTCGAGCTGACCACCATCGACGCCTATGGCAAGGCCCATATGGACCTGCTGGCCAAGGAGATGGGCGAGAAGGGCAAGTACATCCTCTATGTGGGGTCGCTGACCGTGCCTCTGCACAATGCATGGGCCGATGCGGCGATCGCCTACCAGAAGGAAAAATATCCGAAGATGGAGATGGTGGGCGATCGCTTCGGCGTCGCCGAGAGCCTGGACGAGTCGATCAAGACCACGCAGGACCAGCTCCGCGCCCATCCCGACCTCAACGGCATCCTGACCTTCGGCTCCCAGGGGCCGATCGGCGCCGCCAAGGTGCTGGACGATCGCGGCAAGGCCAAGTCCATCGTGCTCGTCGGCGGCTTCTCCCCCGGTCAGGGCATGAAATACGTGATGAACGGCACCATCCGCGGCGGCTATATCTGGAACCCGATGACGGCAGGCCAGATCTTCATCCAGCTCGCCAAATTGCTGGCCGAAGGCAAGCAGCCGACCGACGGGATGGAACTGGTCGAGGTCGGTCCCGTGAAGGTCTACCCCGACAAGCGCCTCATCCAGGCCCAGAAGCTCGAATCGCTCGACAAGGCCAACATCAAGCGGTTGGCCGATCTCGGGCTGTGATGCAGTTCCCCTTCTCCCGATGGCGGGAGAAGGGGTTTTCGGACGCTTTGGATATCGCCCATGACGGATCCCGTGCCGTTTCTTCGCCTTACCGGCATCACCAAGCGCTTCGGCGGCGTTCAGGCCCTGCAAGGCATCGACTGGGACGTCCGTCCCGGGGAAGTGCATTGCCTGGTCGGGGAGAACGGCTGCGGCAAGTCGACCCTGATCAAGTCGGTCGCCGGCGTGCACGCGCCGACCGCCGGCACGATCGAGATCGACGGCGAGCCGGTCCTGCCGCTCACGCCCGGCCGGGCGCGCAAGCTCGGCATCCAGGTGATCTTCCAGGATCTTTCGCTGTTCCCGAATCTCACCGTCGCCGAGAACATCGCCATCGAGAGCCATCTGGAGAACCTGGCCACGCCGGTCTCCTATGCGGCGATGCGCGCCCTCGCGGAGCGCGTGCTGAAGCGCCTCGACTTCGTCCTCGATCCCGGTGCCAATGTCGGGGAATTGCCGGTCGCCGAACGGCAGATCGTCGCCATCTGCCGGGGCCTGGCCGCGGATGCCAGGCTCATCTTCATGGACGAACCGACCTCCTCCCTGACCCGCAGCGAGGTCAACCGGCTGCTCGCCATCGTGGCGCGGCTCAAGGCCGACGGCATCGCGGTCGTGTTCGTTTCCCATCGGCTCGACGAAGTGGTCGAGATCGCCGAGCGCGTCACCGTCATGCGCGACGGCAGGAAGGTCGGCACCTGGCCGGTCGGCGAGGTCGACCAGCGCCGCATCGCCAACCTCATGACCGGGCTCGACATCGCCCATGAGGTCGTGGCGCGCGACATGGATGCCGCGCCGCCGCTGCTGGAAGTGCGGAATCTGACGCGCGAGGGCGAATATGCGGACGTGTCCTTCACGCTTCGCCGTGGCGAGGTGCTCGGCATCACCGGCCTGCTCGGGGCCGGCCGGACGGAGCTCGCCCTCAGCCTGTTCGGCATGACGCAACCCGAAAGCGGTACGATCGCGCTGGAGGGAAGGCAGCTGAAGCTGCGCACCAACCGCGACGCGGTCGACGCCGGCATCGCCTATGTCTCCGAGGACCGGCTCGGTCTCGGCGTCATCCTGAAGCAGTCGATCGAGGACAACATCATCCTGGCCGTCCTGAAGGACCTTCGCGGCGGCCTCGGCCTCATTCCCGCCCACCGGCGCCGCGCCCTGGCCAAGGAATGGGTCGAGCGTCTCGCGATCAAGATCGGCGGCTTCGACAAGCCGGTGCAGACCTTGTCCGGCGGCAACCAGCAACGCGTGGTCCTCGCCAAATGGCTCGCGGCGCATCCCAAGGTGCTCATCCTCGACAGCCCCACCGTCGGCGTCGACATCAAGAACAAGAAGGGCATCTACGACGTCGTGGCCGAACTCGCCGGCCAGGGCGTCGGCGTGATCGTGATTTCCGACGAGGTGCTGGAAATCTTCGCCACCTGCGACCGTGTGCTGCACATGCGCGGGGGCCGCATCGTCGAGGAAGCGATCCCCGGCAGGATCACCGAACACCAGCTCGAGGAGCGGATCTATGCGTAACGGCTCCCTCGCGCGCCTGCAGCGCCGGCCCGAGGCCTGGCTCCTCGCCGTCATCATCGTTGCCGGCGCGCTCCTGAGCGCGGCGGCGCCCGGCTTCCTGACGCTGGCCAATCTCGTCGACCTGCTCGAGACCTATTCGGTCCAGTCCATCATGGCCATGGGCCTGTTCGTGGTGCTGGTGTCGGGCGGCATCGACATCTCCTTCGCCGCCACGGCCTCCGTCGCGCAATACGTCGCCGTCATCCTCGCCACCCAGGCCGGCATGCCCGGCATCGTCGCCATCGGGGCGGGCCTGCTGATCGGCATCGTGCTGGGCTGCCTCAACGCGGCGCTGATCCACTTCGTCCGCATCACCTCGATCATCGCCACCATCGCGATGATGAGCGTCACCTTCTCGCTGCTGATGTATTTTTCGGGCGGCAGGTCGCTCTACAACCTGCCCGACTGGTGGACCGACCGCATCGTCTTCTGGCAGACCGAGAACGCCGACGGCGACCTCACCCGCATCACCCTGCCGATCGTCATGATGTTCGCCGCCGCCTTGCTGACCTGGCTGTTCATGACCCGCACGAAGATCGGCCGGCAGCTCTACGCCATGGGCGGCAATCCGGAGGCGGCCCGCCGCGTCGGCGTCAATATCGGCCTGCTGCACTTCGTCGCCTACGGGTTCCTCGGCTTCATGGCCGCCGTGGGCGGCCTGCTGCAGGCCCATCGGGTCGGCGAAAGCGTGCCGAACGCCATGTACAACACCGAGCTTTCGGTGCTGTCGGCGGCGGTGCTCGGCGGGGCGAGCCTCACCGGCGGCATCGGCACGGTGCCGGGCGTGCTGCTCGGCATCGTGCTCCTGGCGATGCTGCAGAACGGCCTCAACCTGCTCGGCGTCTCCTCCTACTTCTTCCAGATCGTCATCGGCCTCACCATCCTGATCTCGACCTCGATCACGGTCATGAGCGCACGCCAGCGGCGGCGGCATCGCAATCCGAGCCAGCCGCCCGGATCGGCCGACACCTCGCGGGAGGCATCGAAGACGCCGCTCGCGCCAAGACAGGAGACCGCCCGTGGCTGAATCCGCTTCGCCCGCCGATGCGGGCCTGAATGCCCTGATGACCCGCCTGCGCAGCGGCGCACCGGGCGGCTCGCCGGGATTGCTGGCGCTGCTCGTGGTGCTCGTCGCCGGCTTTTCGGTCTCGATCCCCGGCTTCGCCAGCGGTGCCACGCTGCAGAGCTTCATGCTCCAGCTGCCGCTGCTGGGCCTGCTGTCGCTCGCCATGGTGGTGCCGCTGATCACCGGCGGCCTCAACCTCGCGATCATCGCCACCACCAACCAGTGCGCCATGCTGATGGTGTTCGTCATGCGTACGCTGCTGACGCCGGAGGCGGGCAATGCCACCCTGCTGGGCGTCATCCTGCTGGCCCTGCTGGCCGGCTTGTTGCTCTGCGTGGCCATCGGCCTCGTCACCGGCGCCCTGATCGCCTATACCGGCGTCCATCCGATCCTCGTCACGCTCGGAACGAAATCGCTGATCGACGGCATCAGCATCTATCTGACGCGCGGCCAGGCCCAATCCGGCATTCCCGACATCTTCGCGAGGGCCGGCACGGCCCTCGTCCTCGGCATACCCGTCAGTTTCCTCGTGCTCGCCGGCGCGGCTTATCTCCTCGGACTCGTGCTGCGGAAGACGCCCTTCGGCATCTCCTGCGCCATGATCGGCTCGAACATCGAAGCCACCCGCTTTTCCGCCATCGACACAAGGCGGGTGCTGGTCGGCGTCTACACGCTGTCGAGCGTGATGTGCTTCGTGGCGGCGCTGGTCTCGCTCGCGCTCTTCAACTCGGCCAGCGCCGACTATGGGCAGTCCTATCTCCTGGTGACGATCCTGGCGGCGGTGCTCGGCGGCGTCGATCCCTTCGGCGGCTTCGGCAAGGTTTCCGGCCTGATGATCGCCTTGGCCATCCTCCAGGTGATCTCCTCCGGCTTCAACCAGCTCGGCCTCAGTCCCTATCTCACGGCGGCCATCTGGGGCCTTGTGCTGATCGCGGTGATGGCGGTGCAGACGATCCGGCCTTATCTGAGCTTCGGCAGGAGGCGGTAGCCGGCGGCGCCTGTCCGTCTCGGGTTTCTCCGGCGGCCTGCCGGTGGCGGGACCGCCCCTGCTTCATCGCGTCGACTTGCGCAGCAGCTCCAGCGCCTGCATGCGCGCTTTCGCCAGATCCCACAGGGCCTTCGTCGCAGCGGCGATCAGGGCTTCGACGACGGCGAGGATGGCGACGTTCGAATCCCAGTTCGAGGGGATGCCGGTGCGGGCGGCGATGACGTGGCGGGCGATGCGCGCGACGGGTGAAAGCCACTGGTCGGTGAAGAGGACGATGGTGGCGCCGCGTTCGGCCGCCTCCCGGGCGAGCTGGACGACGTCGTCCTGGTAGCGCCTGATGTCGAAGACGATGAGGACATCGCGCTTGCCGAAGTCGATGACCTGGTCGCGCCACGTCTCGACCTGCCCCTCGACCAGCGCCACCTCGGGCCGGATGACGCGCAGGTGCCGCGCCATGTAGAGCGCGATCGCCTCGCTGAGACGTCCGCCGACGATATGGAGCCTGCGCTTGGGATCGGTCAGCAAAGCGAGGATAGCGTCGAACTCGGCCGGCGCCACCGCCGCGAAGGTCTGCGTGACATTGGCGGCGGCCGACGCGGCGAAGGCGGAGAGCGGGGTCGCGGTCGCCGGGTCCGGCGCCTGCTTCATCAGCGGCGACTGCAGCTGCGCCTCGAGTTCCTCCTTCAGGTGACGCTGGAAGTCGGCATAGGCGCCGAAGCCGAGCCGGGCGACGAAGCGCAGGACCGACGGGGCGGAGACCCCGGCACGCGCGGCGAATTGCGCGACCGTCTCCAGCCCGGCGAAGGGATAGTTCGACAGGAGGACGTGGGCGGCTCGCCGCTCGGTCGGCGTGAGGTTTCCGAGGCGCCCCCGGATGAGCGTCGCGAGCGTCTTGTCGCCGGCCGTGCCCGCGAGGTCTTCGATAGCTGCCACGCGGAGGCCCTCCCTTTCTTCGATCGTCCCTGGCGAGGCGCGAACGCCTTCGACCGCCGCGATCCTGATCTCAAATAAAGCACGGAACGCGAAACAAATGCCAATTTCGCGATTGACAAGCGGCCCGCCTCTGTACTCAGACTAACAATGTAGATGAAATGCCAGTCGGACGTAATGAATGTTAGAAGCGAACCCGAGCGGATCTTCGGGGCCTGAAGCGAGCTGGGCGGTGGGGAACGGCGCGGCGCTGGTCGAGAATGCCGATGGCGCCGGACGCTATGTGATCGTCTGCGAACACGCTTCCAATGTGATTCCCGGGCGCCTGGGGGACCTCGGTCTCACAGCGGCGGACCTGACCCGCCACATCGCCTGGGACCCCGGTGCCCTCGGCGTCGCCAGGGTGCTGGCCCGCGAACTGGATGCGCCGCTGGTCTCCTGCCGCGTCAGCCGGCTGGTGATCGACTGCAACCGAGACCCCGCGATGTTCGACGCGATTCCGCTGCGCAGCGAAGACACCGACATTCCCGGCAATGCGGGGCTCGACGAAGCGGAGCGGCAGAGGCGCGTCGGCGAGGTATACGAGCCCTTCCATGCCTGTATCGCCGCGGCCGTCGAGGCCAAGAGGGTATCGGGCCCGGTCGCGGTGATCGGCGTCCACAGTTTCACGCCGGTCTATCGCGGGGCGTTGCGGCCGTGGCATATCGGCGTATTGTTCGACCATGACGAGAGCCTGTCCGCGCCGATGCTGGCGGCCTTGCGGCGGGACGAGACGCTGACCGTCGGGGCAAACGAGCCCTACAGTCCCGGGGATCGCGTCTATCATACGCTCGATCGCCACGGCCAGAGCCGGGGGCTGTCGAGCGTCATGATCGAGATTCGCAACGACCTCCTGTCGACGGAGCAGCAGGAGGCAATTTGGGGCATGAAACTTGCTTGCATTCTCAAGAGCATAGCGGCACCGCCGGCCGGAAATACACTGGCGCGGCGGGCCGGCGCCGGCCTATGACCGCTCGAACAAGAAAGCGGTTCTGAACGCCAGATACGGACTTCACCGGTCGCAAGACCATAAGTCGGGGGACTTAACAATGACTGGGTCGACGGACGAGGACGTAAAGGTCCTCCATTCCATGGGCTACGCGCAGGAGTTGGCGCGCCGCATGGGCGGATTCTCTAATTTCGCCATCTCCTTCTCCATCATCTGCATTCTCGCCGGGGGCATCACCTCCTTCCCGCTCGCCATGGCCACTGGCAGTGGCTTCGAGGCGACCATCGGCTGGCTGGTAGGCGGCTTCTTTGCGCTGATCGTCGCCGCCTCGCTCGGCCAGATCGGTTCCGCCTATCCGACGGCCGGCGGCCTCTACCACTGGTCCTCGATCCTGGGCGGCCGCGGCTGGGGCTGGGCGACGGCCTGGATCAATCTGCTCGGCCTGATCTTCGTCGTCGCCTCGGTGAATGTCGGCGTCTGGCTGCTCTTCCGTGACCTTGTCCTCGCCGGCGTGTTCCACGTCGACGTGACGGCCTGGACGGCGGTGTCCGATCCTCTGCCGGCCGGCATGACCGCCGAGCAGGCGGCTGCCATCAACAACTCGGCTTATGTCGCGCAGGTCGTCGCCGTCTGCGTGATCACGCTCGCGCAGGCCCTGATCAACCATTTCGGCATCAAGCTCACCACGCTGCTGACGGATTTCTCCGGCTACCTCATCCTTGTCGTCGCGGTCGTGCTGACCCTGACCTTCCTGTTCTGGGGAGCGGGCTGGGACTTTTCGCGGCTGTTCACCTTCGTCAACAACACGGGCGACGCCGGCGGCGGCTATGTGCCGGCCCCGAGGCCCGCGCTGATCGCCTTCCTGGTGGGCCTGCTCTATCCCCTCTACACCATCACCGGCTTCGATGCCTCCGCCCACACCTCCGAGGAAACGCAGAATGCCCGCGTGGCGGTGCCGCGCGGCATGATCCACGCCGTGCTCTGGTCGCTGATATTCGGTTTCGCCATGGCCGTGTCCTTCGTCCTGGCGAGCCCGGATCTCGCTGCCACGGCCAAGGATGGCGGAGCTGCCTGGTTCAACCTGTTCACCAACCTGCCGGCGCCGCTGATCCTGAAGGACCTGCTTGCCATCGGCATCGTCGTCGCCAACTTCATCTGCGCCCTGGCGGGGCTGACCTCGACCTCGCGCATGATCTTCGCCTTCGCCCGTGACGGCGGCCTGCCGGGATCCTCGCTGTGGCGGGGCGTCAGCCCGACCTGGCGCACGCCGGTGGCGGCGATCTGGCTCGGGGCGGTGCTCTCGGTGGCGGCGACGCTGTATTCGCCGGCCTTCGCGGCGCTGGCGGCGGGCTGTGCCCTCTTCCTCTATGTCTCCTATGCCATGCCGATCGCGGCGGGCCTGTTCGCCGAAGGCAAGTCGTGGACGGAGTTCGGTCCCTTCCGCCTCGGCATCTGGTCGAAACCCTTCGCGGTGATCACCGTGCTGGGCGTGCTGGTCCTGATGTATGCGGGCATCCAGCCGCCCTTCGACATCCTGATCAACTACGCGATCGGCCTCGTCATCCTTCTCCTCGTGCTGTGGTTCGGCGTCGAATCCCGCCGCTTCAAGGGCCCGCCAATCGGCGCGGACATCGCCCGCCGGGCGGCCGAGATCGCCCAGGCCGAGAAGGCCGTGGGCGAGACGGCCTGACGACAAACGCGGCCGGCCCCTTTCCTCACCAGGGGCCGGCCGCCTCCATCGAATTCATCCGGAGCCGGAGCAGACGAAATATGGCGAATTCCGCGAAACCCAAGAATGCAGCCGAGGCGATCGCCTATGTCCGTGAAGGCGGCTTCACCGACGTCAAGGTCGGCGTTTTCGACATCGACGGCATTTTTCGCGGCAAATACATGGCCCGCGACAAGTTCGAGAGCGCGCTGGAAAAGGGCTTCGGCTTCTGCAACGTCGTCCTTGGCTGGGATTCGAACGACCAACTCTACGACAATACGAGCTTCGCCGGCTGGCATAACGGCTACCGCGACGCCGAGACGCGCTTCGTCCCGGAGACGATGCGCACCATTCCTTTCGAGGGCGGCATCCCGCTCTTCATCGGTGAATTCGCCGGCGAGGCCGAGGCGCATTGTCCGCGCGGTACCCTCAGGCGGGTGCTCGCCCGCGCCGCCGACATGGGCTACGCCGTCGCGGCGGCGGCCGAGTTCGAGTTCTTCCTCTTCGACGAAACCCCGCATTCGGTGCGTGAGAAGCGCTACCGCAACCTGAAGAGCATCACGCCGGGCTTCTTCGGCTATTCCATGCTGCGCGCCGGCGTGCATGCCGATTTCTATCGGGAACTGCTCGACACCTGCCGCGCCATGGATATGGAGATCGAGGGCCTTCACACCGAGACGGGGCCGGGCGTGCTCGAGGCGGCGCTGCGCGTCGACGAGGCGCTGGCGATGGCCGACAAGGCGGCGCTGTTCAAGACCTTCACCAAGATCCTCGCGCAGAAGCGGGGCTGGATGGCGACCTTCATGGCCAAGTGGTCGCATGACTGGCCGGGCCAGTCCGGGCATCTGCATACCTCGCTGACCAGCCTGGAAACCGGCCGGGGCGTGTTCTACGACAAGGACAAGCCGCATGCGATGTCGGACGAGATGCGCTGGTATGTCGGCGGCCAGCAGGCGCTGATGCCCGAATTGCTGGCGATGATCGCCTGCACGGTGAATTCCTATACGCGCCTCATTCCCGGCTTCTGGGCGCCGACGGATGCGAGCTGGGGCGTCGAGAACCGGACCTGCGCGCTGCGCGTCATCCCCGGCTCGGAAAAGTCGCAGCGCGTCGAATATCGGGTGGCGGCGGCCGACATCAATCCCTACATCGCCTTGGCGGCGGCCATCGGTTCGGGCCTTTGGGGCATCGAGAACAGGATCGAGCCGGATGCGCCGGTCGAGGGATCGGCCTATGACAGGCAATTCCCGAGGGAGCGCCAATTGCCCCGCAGCCTGATGGAGGCGGCCCATCGCCTGAAGGCGTCCGAGGCGGCCCGCGCGCTGTTCGGCGACGCCTTCGTCGACCATTACGCCGCCACGCGGGAATGGGAGGAGCGGGAATTCCGCCGATCCATTTCCGACTGGCAGCTGGAGCGCTATTTCGAGATCATCTAGAGCAAAAGGCGTTCGAGCCGGAGCGGCACACCAGTTTAGCGCATTGGTGCCAAGAGAATTTTGCGGTTCCCGGTGATTCGGTCTGGAGGTAGAACGCACCGGAGCAAGATGCGTTCAAGCCAGAGCGGATCATCAATTTGGCGATTGGTGCCAAGAGAATTTTGCGATTCTTGATGAGTCGATCTGGAGGTAGAACGCATTACGCATCGCGCCGGAAGCAGAGACGGTTTCGGCGGACATGATGCGATTACCGGAGATGCAGCATCGGATCCGGTTCGAAAATCGGGCGAGATGCTGTAGAACGACGGCATCATCCAGAGGGCGGACCTGGATCGATCGGGGCACGGCGTGGTGCTTTGTCGATCCCGGGCCGTGAGACGACGTCGATTTCGGAACGGCCGCGAGCCTGCGCCTGTCGCGACGCAGTGTCCACGCAGCGATCCGCCTTCCTTTCACCGAAGTTCCGGTGCGGTGGCGCCGGTGCTCTCAACAAGAGACCATCATGTCGGATATCATCTGCATTTCTCCGATCGACGGCAAGGAACTGGTGCGCCGCCCTGCCGCCAGCGCCCAGGAGATCGACGGCGCCATCGCGGCGGCCCGTGCGGCCCAGAAGGAATGGCGCAGGCTCCCGATCGCGGAGCGCAGCGCCTATGTGCTCAAATTCCTCGAGGCGATGCTCGCCAGCAACCAGGAAGTGGTGCCCGAACTCGCCCAGCAGATGGGCCGGCCGGTGCGTTATGGCGGCGAATTCCGCGGCTTCGAGGAGCGCGTCCGCTACATGGTGCGCATTGCCGAGGCCAGCCTCGCGCCGACCGTTCCCGACGACGACCGGCCCGGCTTCAAGCGCATGATCAAGCGCGAGCCCCTCGGCATCGTCTTCGTGATCGCGCCGTGGAACTATCCCTTCATGACCGCCGTCAACACCGTGGCGCCGGCCCTCATCGCCGGCAATGCGGTGATCCTCAAGCATGCGGCGCAGACCATCCTGGTCGGTGAGCGCTTCCAGAAGGCGATGGATGCGGCCGGCGTGCCGAAGGGCGTGTTCCAGAACCTCGTCCTCACCCATGAGCAGACCAGCAGCCTGCTGTTCCGGGGCCTCGTCGACCACACCAATTTCACCGGCTCCGTCGCCGGCGGCCGTGCGATCGAGCAGGCCGCGGCCGGCACCTTCATGTCGCTCGGGCTCGAACTCGGCGGCAAGGACCCGGCCTATGTCCGCGCCGACGCCGATATCGACCACGCGATCGAGAACCTCGTCGACGGCGCCTTCTACAATTCGGGCCAGTGCTGTTGCGGCATCGAGCGCATCTATGTGCACGAGAACCATTACGACCGTTTCGTCGACGGCTTCGTGAGCCTCACCAGCCAATATGTGCTCGGCAATCCGCTCGACGAGGCGACGACGCTCGGCCCGATGGCCAATGTGCGTTTCGCCAATTGGGTGCGCAAGCAGACCGGCGAGGCCGTCGCCAAGGGGGCGACCGCCCATATCGACGTCGCCAAATATCCTGCCGATACCGGGAAGACCGCCTATCTCGCCCCGCAGGTCCTCACCAATGTCGACCATTCGATGTCGGTGATGATGGAGGAGAGCTTCGGTCCCGTGGTCGGCATCATGAAGGTGCGGTCCGACGAGGATGCCGTCCGCCTGATGAACGATTCGCCCTATGGCCTGACTGCCGCGATCTGGACCCAGGATCTCGACGCGGCCGAGCGGATCGGCGGCGAGATCGAGACCGGCACCGTCTTCATGAATCGCTGCGACTACCTCGATCCGGGTCTGACCTGGACCGGCGTGAAGGACACCGGGCGCGGCGCGGGCCTGTCGCGCCTCGGCTATGAGGCGCTCACGCAGCCCAAGAGCTACCATCTGCGCACGATCTGAGCATCACCGCCTGGGACGGCCGGTCCGGCCGGTCGTCCCAGGCGATACCGTCTTTTCCATCGCTCCAACGGAACCCCTCATGACTTCGACCTCACCGCGCGCCAACTGGAACTACCCCACCGCCATTCGTTTCGGCGCGGGCCGCATTTCCGAACTGGCGGAAGCCTGCAGGAGCGCCGGCATCACGGCCCCGCTGCTGGTGACCGATCCGTTCCTCGCCACCCAGCCGATGACGAAGGCGGCGTTCGAGAGCCTGAAGGAGGCGGGGCTGCACGCGGCGATCTTCTCCGAGGTGAAGCCGAACCCCGTCGAGTCGAACGTCTATGCGGGCCTCGAAGTGCTGCGCCGGGGCGGCCATGACGGCGTGGTGGCGTTCGGCGGCGGCTCCGCGCTGGATGCCGGCAAGGTCATCGCCTTCATGGCCGGCCAGAAGCGGCCGATGTGGGATTTCGAAGATATCGGCGACTGGTGGACGAGGGCCGACCCGAAGGGCATCGTGCCGATCATCGCCGTCCCGACGACGGCCGGAACGGGATCCGAGGTCGGTCGCGCCGGCGTGATCACGCAGGAGAAGACCCACACCAAGAAGGTGATCTTCCACCCGCTGATGATGCCGAAGGTGACGATCTGCGATCCCGAGCTCACCGTCGGCATGCCCAAGCACATCACCGCCGGCACCGGGCTCGATGCTCTCGCCCATTGCCTGGAGGCCTATTGCGCGCCTTCCTATCATCCCATGGCCGAAGGCATGGCGGTGGAAGGCGTCCGGCTGGTCAAGGAATATCTGCCGCGGGCCTATGCCGACGGCACGGACATCGAAGCGCGCGCGCATATGATGTCGGCCGCTGCGATCGGCGCCACCGCGTTCCAGAAGGGCCTCGGCGCCATCCATGCTTTGTCCCATCCGGTGGGTGCGCTCTACGACACCCATCACGGCCTGACCAACGCGGTTTTCATGCCCTATGTCATCGCCTTCAACAAGAAGGCCGTGAAGGAGAAGATCGAGCGGCTGGCCGCCTATATCGGTCTGAAGCCGCGCTATTCGGCCTTCCTCGACTGGACGCTCGCCTTGCGCGAGGAACTCGGCGTGCCGAACACGCTCGCGGGTCTCAAGGTCGACGACGGCAAGTTCGATCTGATGTCGAAGATGGCGCCGAAGGATCCGACCGCCGGCGGCAATCCGGTTGCGCTCACCAAGGCCGGCGCCCTGAAGCTCTACCGCAAGGCGCTCGAAGGCGCGCTGTAGGAGAGCGACGGTCCGCGGTCGGCGAGGGCGGCCGGGGGCCTTCCTTCCATCGGCCGACCGCGCGACCCAGCCATGCCGCTTCCCGACCTCACCACCCGTCTCGCCGCGCTGCCGCTCTGGTCCGGCCCCCTCGAGATCGAGCCGCTGCCCGGCGGGCTGACCAACCGTAACGTCCTGGTCCGGTCGGGGCAGGGCCGTTTCGTCGCGCGGGCCGCGGGCGACAACGCCATCCATGGCATCGACCGCCGCGCCGAGCAGGCCGCGACGCGTGCCGCCGCCGAAGCCGGCCTCGGCCCGGAACTCGTCTGGGCCGAGGCCGATCTCATGGTCCTGCGCCATGTCGAGGGCCGCACGCTGGCGGCGACGGATCTTGCGGAGGCCGCGACGCTCCGGCGGACCGTGGCGCTGCTGAGGCTGGCGGGAACGGCGATGCCGCGCCTCTATCGCGGGCCCGTGCTCGACCGCCGTCCGCTCGTGCTCCTGGACCGCTATCGGCGCATGCTCTCGGAGCGGCCCAATCGCTGGCGCGGCGCGGTCGAGGCCTGCCGGCCGCTCCTGACCAGGCTCGCGGCCGGCCTTGCCGCCATTCCCCCCGGCTTCGCTCACAACGACATTCACGGCGGCAACCTGATCGACGACGGCCATCGGCTCTGGCTGGTCGACTGGGAATATGCCGGGCAGGGACAGCCGATGGCCGACATCGCCAGCCTGGCGAACAACGCCCTGCTTTCCGAGGAGCACGCCGGCGAGGCCCTGGCCCAGTGGCTCGGCCACGGCCCGGACGCCGGCGAGCGCGAGGCCTTCGCTGCGATGCGCCTCGCCGCCGCGCTCCGCGACCTCCTGTGGGGCTACGCCCAGGATGCATTCGCCGCGCCGCCGGCCGAGGATCTGGCCGACTACATCGCCGTCAACGAGCAACGGGTGAAGACGGCGGCGCAACGGCTGCAGCCTCGACGCTGAGCCGCCGGCGTCCGGCGCCGGCGAAAAGGGCGCGGTGACGGAGCACGGGTGTCTCGGCCTCCGACTTCCTTCTTTTGCCGCTGAGCGGCTCGCCCGGCATCATCGATTTCGGGACGGTGGCAATGTTGCCACCGAACGATTCCAATCGGTTGCACAGTGTAAAAAATTCAATCAATAGTATTTATCGTTATCTATCATATGTATCTACGCATGTGAATGTCAATGATACACGTAAGAATAGATGTACGCTAGATTGTAAAATAAAATCTACGGTTGTAATGTTAAATTATGCAATCAATAGTAGTATAAGTGGCTTCTTTTGAGGCTCACGGCGGATTATGTTGTGTCTTTTGAGTGACACATCTGCCGCAAAGAGACTCGAATACATGAGGAAGCGCTAATTTTGCATTGTGGAGTGAGGGGGGGGTGGAGCAGTGTCGATCCATCGATTCCATCCGATGGGTCGTAAACCGGAAGCCGATCTGAGGTTGAGGCCGGGGTCTCGCGACCCGGTCGAAGCAGCCGCTGCTTTCGATCAAAGTAAGATGTCTTGGAGGTCATCAATGACGATGAAGTCTCTTCTTCTCGGCGCCGCCGCCGGTATCGCCGTTATCGGCGCTGCCCAGGCCGCCGATCTGCCCATGACGAAGGCTGAGCCTGTCGAGTATGTGAAGGTCTGCTCGGAGTTCGGGCCCGGCTTCTTCTATATCCCCGGCACCGATAGCTGCCTGAAGATCAGCGGCAACATTCGCGCCGACTACACCTTCAACACCGCCGACAGCCATAACCGGGCCGCCGGAACCTCGAGCCGTGCTACGTCCCAATCCTCCTTCCAGGGGCGGACCCAGCTCGGCTTCGACGTGCGCACCCAGACCGATTACGGCCTGCTGCGTTCCTTCCTGCTCATCGACGCCGCAACCGGCAACTCCGGGGCGCAGAACTGGCAGATCGGCCATCCCATCGGTGGTTCCTATGTCTATATCGACAAGGCCTACATCCAGTTCGGCGGCCTGACGGCCGGTTACGCCGAATCCTTCTACGCCTTCTATGACAACTATTACGGCGATACCTTCTTCGCGCCCTATATGGGCTCGGGCATGGTCGGCACCAAGCAGCTGCTCGCCTACACCGCCCAGTTCGGCGGCGGCTTCAGCGCCACGCTGTCGGTCGAAGATCCGGCCGGCGAGCGTAACGGCGTGAACACCGAGGGCGGCCAGCTGACGAATGCCGGCGCCAAGACGCCGAACATCATCGCCAACGTCCTCTACGATGCCTCCTGGGGCAAGTTCCAGGTGATGGGTGCCCTGCACCAGATCGACGTCCTCGGCGATCTCGAAGGCACGCACAGCAGCTCGAAGTGGGGCTTTGCGGTCGGTTCCGGCCTTTCGGTCAACCTCCCGGTCGTCCCGGGTGCCTATATCGCCCTCGAAGCGAACTATGCCGACGGTGCCAGCTCGTTCACCGGCGTCGCCGCGAACCAGTTCTCGCCGGCCGGTGCGCCCAACGCCTACGACGCCGACTTCACGCTCGGCGGCCGTATCAAGACGGCGACGAGCTACTCGGTCACCGGTGAAGCCGGCTTCAATATCACGCCCCAGCTCACCGCGATGCTCTTCGGCAGCATCGGCCACTACAATGCGCCGTCGGATGTCGCCGTGGGCCAGGACGGGGACTTCACCTCCTACGTCGTCGGCGGCCAGCTGAACTACGAGATCGTCAAGGGCTTCCAGATCGGCGCCGAAGTCTATTATGCCGGCACCAATGCCCACAACGGCACGCCGGTCTTCGTGACGGACGGCTCGACGTCGTCAGAACTCGTGAAGGACAAGACCAATTCCCTGGTCGCCGGCCTTCGCGTGAAGCGCACCTTCTGATCCATCCTGCCCGAACTTCGAAAGGCCCGGCTCGCGCCGGGCCTTTTTTTGTGAGCGCGATTCGCCGGGCGGTTCGCCTCCGTGCGAATCGCGGAGACCCGGCCCGCCATCGCGGATCCGGCTCCTCCTGATTCTTGGGGGAATGTCGCGGCCGCCGCCGGATTCGCCCGGCCGGCGAGTCGCGCGAGGGATTCTCATTCGGCCGCCGGCGAGCCCATGTCCTCCCGGCGGCGGCGTGCCAGATACGGCACGACGGCCTTGCGGCCGATGCCTCTACTGACATCCGAAGGGCAAGATCTGGCCATGATTGCGCTGCCGATCTCCCGTCGCGGCAGCCCCAGCCTCGCCGCCGGCCTTCATCTATCTGCCGCCAATCGGCACAATTCAGGACTAAAATCCCCGATTTTGCCCTGTTCCACGCCAAAAAGCCTCGCAAGTGCCTCTGTGTCTTTTTTGCTACACATCATGGCCAAAATGCTGCGTGCTCCGGTTGTAGGGCACAATCGCTATTGTACAAGCAGGGCGCGTGCAGCAATGTCCAATCATCGATTCATCCGATGGGTCGTATCCGGGAAGCAACCACTGGTTGGGGCCGGGGTCTCGCGAAACGGTCGAAGCACCGAGCGGCGCTTTTGATCAGATAATAACTGTCTTGGAGGTCATCTAATGACGATGAAGTCACTTCTCCTCGGCGCCGCTGCAGGCATCGCCACGATCGGCGCTGCTCAGGCTGCCGATCTGCCCATGACGAAGGCTGAGCCTGTTGAGTATGTGAAGGTCTGCTCGGAGTTCGGGCCTGGCTTCTTCTACATCCCCGGCACCGACTCCTGCCTGAAGATCGCCGGCAACTATCGTGCCGACTACACCTTCAACAGCCTCTCGAGCCGCCCGTACGCCTCTGAAGGCACCACGTCCAAGCGTTCGCTTGGCCAGACCTCCTTCCAGGGTCGCGCCCAGATCAGCTTCGACGTCCGTACCGACACCGATTACGGCCTGCTGCGCTCCTATTTGCTGCTTGATGCCGCAACGGGTACCTCGAACGGCCAGTCCTGGCAGGTCGGCAATGTCTCCGGCTCCAAGGTCTACGTCGACAAGGCCTATATCCAGTTCGGCGGCCTGACGGCCGGTTACGCTGAAACCTTCTACGCCTTCTACGACAATTACTACGGCGATACTTTCTTCGCGCCTTACTTCGGCTCGGGTGGCACCGGCACCAAGCAGCTGCTCGCTTACACCGCTCAGTTCGGCGGCGGCTTCAGCGCCACGCTGTCGATCGAAGATCCGGCAGCCTATCGCGGTGGTATCGGCAATTCCAGCACGGCGACGAACACCGGCGCCAAGACGCCGAACTTCATCGCCAACGTGCTGTATGACGGCGCGTGGGGCAAAGCCCAGATCATGGGTGCGCTCCATCAGACCGACCTTATCAACATCGCGTCCAGCTCTGACACGTCGAGCCACAGCAAGTGGGGCTTTGCTGTCGGCGCTGGTGTGTCGATCAACATCCCGGCTCTTGCCGGCGGCTATATCGCCCTGGAAGGCGACTATGCTGACGGTGCTAACGCCTTCACCGGCGTGGCGGACAACCAGTATTCGCCGGCCGGCGCCCCGAACGCCTATGATGCCTATTGGGTCAACGGCGGCCTGAAGACCGCGAAGAGCTGGGCGGTGACCGGCGAAGCCGGCTTCAACATCACCCCGCAGTTGAAGGCGATGCTCTTCGGCAGCTACGGCCATTACGATGCGCCGTCTGTCTACAACGACTTCACGGCTTATCAGGTCGGTGCCCAGCTGAGCTACGCGATCGTCAAGAACCTGACGATCGGTGCCGAAGTGTACTACGCCAACACGAAGTCTGACTCCGAAGGCAATAATATCGTTGCCGGTGAGGGTGTTACTCTGCAGAAGGCCAAGACCGACTCTATCGTCGGTGGTGTTCGCATCATCCGCACGTTCTGATCGGTTTCGATCGATCAACAGGAAGGCCCGGCTTTTGCCGGGCCTTTTTGCGTCTGGTCCGCAACGCTCTTGATGAGCCTGACCCCTGCCGCCGAATCGCGCCGGGCGGATTACCGATTGCTACATCCCCGTGCGGTCAAATGCTGCACGCGGATTGGTTGGGTTCCGATCGGGCCTGGCCTTGGTGCAGGCGGACGACCGCCCCGCGCGAGCGGGAGGTGACGCCTGTCAGCGATTGTGACGAATATCCGGCATTTGAGGCGATTTCTGCCGCAAAAGCCCCATAAATATGTCTGTGTCATTTCTGCTACACGTTTTTACCAAAACACTGGATGGCCGGGCCTGCCGCAGAATAGCTGTTGTATAAGGCGGACCCCTGCAGCATTGTCTCCACATCGATTCAGGTGATGGGTCGGGTCCGGGGAACGACTTGGGGTTGGGCCAGGATCTCTCGATGATCGAAGGTCGCTCGCGCATTCGGTCTGATGTAATTGTCTTGGAGGTCATCTATGAAGATGAAGTCATTTCTCCTCGGCGCCGCTGCCGGCATCGCCGTGGTCGGTGTCGCGCAGGCCGCCGATCTTCCCGTGACGAAAGCCGAAGCGGTTGAATATGTGAAGGTCTGCACCCAGTATGGGCCGGGCTTCTTCTATATTCCCGGCACCGACAGCTGCCTGAAGATCAGCGGCAACATTCGCGCCGACTACACGTTCAACAGTGTTCCCAGTCGCCCGGTGACGGTCGATACCAACGGTACGGTTCAAAGCACCGGATCGAAGCGGTCCCTGTCGCAGACCTCCTTCCAGGGGCGCGCGCAGATCGGTTTCGATGTTCGCACCGATACCGATTACGGCCTGCTGCGTTCCTATTTGCTGATCGACGCCGCCACGGGTAATTCCGGCGGCCAGTCCTGGCAGGTCGGCAGCGTCCATGGCTCGAACATTTATGTCGACAAGGCCTATATCCAGTTCGGCGGCCTGACGGCCGGTTATGCCGAATCCTTCTATGCCTTCTACGACAATTATTACGGCGATACGTTCTTCGCGCCTTACTTCGGGTCAGGTGGTATCGGTACCAAGCAGTTGATCGCCTACACCGCCCAGTTCGGCGGCGGCTTCAGCGCCACGCTGTCGGTCGAAGATCCGGCGGAAGCCCGTCTCGGATCGGACACGCGCACGCTGGCCGGCGCGAAGATGCCGAATTTCATCGGCAACATCCTCTATGACGCGTCCTGGGGGCGGGCTCAGTTGATGGCTGCCCTCCATGAGAGCAGCACCATCTCCGACGTGGCGGGTGACACCGGCAGCCAGAACAAGTGGGGCTATGCGATCGGCGCCGGCCTGTCGCTGGACCTGCCGCTGGTTCCGGGTGCCTATTTGGCGGTCGAGGGCAATTACGCTCATGGCGCCAATGCCTTCACCGGTACCAACGAAGCGCAGTTCTCGCCTGCCGGTGCGCCTGAGGTGTATGACTCCTACGAGACCCCGGATGGCCGCGAGAAGCAGGCTTCGAGCTGGTCGGTGACGGGTGAAGCCGGCTTCGACATCACGCCGCAGCTGACGGCCATGGTCTTCGGCAGCTATGCGAACTTCGACGCGCCGACCGGCACAGCGGCAGACTTCACGTCCTATGTCGCTGGCGCGCAGCTGAACTACCAGATCGTGAAGGGCCTGAAGATCGGCGCCGAAGTGTATTACGTCAACACCCGGTCCGATGGTGACTCGGGCAGCACGATCGTGCTCGGCGAAGGCACGGACGGTACCGCTCTGGAGAAGAGCAAGACCGACGCGGTCGTCGGCGGCATTCGCATCGAACGCAGCTTCTGACGCTTCGTTCTTTCGACGAGAGGCCCGGCGCAAGCCGGGCTTTTTTTTGGACGCAACGCTGCCGATAAGCTCGATGGACCCAGCCGATGTCTTCTACGGAAGCGGTGCGCCGAGACTTGCAGTGTCGCGCGGCCGTAGCCGATTGGGGTGCATCACCGCCTTTGTGCCGTTTGCGTCACAGGATAATAGTTTTGCAGCATCGAGGTCCATCGATGCTGTGAGGCACGCGCAAGTTGTGTTATCGAATCAAATAGACCATCTGTGCCCGCCCGCGTCCGCTCGGTTCTTCGATATTGTCCGGTGAAAGTGGTGAAGAAGATCTATGCCCTTTCCGTACTGGCAGGCATGGCGACCGGTTCGGTCGCCATGGCGCAGGATTTGCCTGTGGCAAAGGCGCCCCAGCAGGACAAGCTCCAGGCCTGCGTGGTCATGGGCGTCGGCTTCTGGGCGCTGCCGGGCACCGACACCTGCCTGAAAGTAAGCGGCGAGGTGAGGGCGGATTACATCGTGACGCAGCCCGGCAACCGGGCCCTGGACACCACCACCTTCGAGACGCGGGGCCAGATCGGCTTCGATGCGCGTACGGCCACCGATTACGGCTTGCTGCGTTCCTATATCCTTCTCGATGCCTATGTCCTGCCGGGAGGCAAGTCGTCTTTCATCGTCGACAAGGCCTATGTCCAGTTCGACGGCGTGACGGCGGGCTACGCCCACAGCTTCTTCGGCATTTACGATCTCGATTACGCCAGCGATATCCGGCAGCCCTATTTCGGCTATGCTGGGACGACCAATCTCCTTGCCTACACGCAGGAAGTCGGCGGCGCCCTGTCCGCCACGCTCTCGGTCGAGGATGCCGCGCATACGCGCAGTTCGCTGTTCAACGAACTCGGATTCTTCGAGAGCGTGCCGTCGGGCGGCACGGTGGCGCCGGACGTCGTCGGCAATCTGCGCATCGACCGGGATTGGGGCGAGGCCGCCCTGTTCGGCGCCATGCACCAGATCCGCTACCCCGGCCCGGAGACCGCCGGCCCCCTGATCAAGGGATCGGATTATGGCTTTGCCGCCGGCGGGGCGCTCGGCCTCGACCTGCCAATTCTCTCCGGCGCGCATGTCGCCGCCGAGGGGACCTATGCCAAGGGAGCCTCGACCTATCTGGGTTGGCAGCAGGTCGACGCCGCGTTCGACGGCTATAGCGGCATGACGGATCTCGGGCATGGCTGGACCGCGACCGGGGAGTTCGGCGTCAACCTCACCCCGCGCCTGACCTTCAACCTGCTCGGCAGCTATCTCGACTATAAGGGCGCCAATGCCGACAACTATCTCGATCCGCCGACGCCGGACATCAAGGCATGGATCGCCGGCGGCAACGCCGTCTACACCTTCACGCGCGGCCTGACCTTCGGCGCGGAGGTCTTTTACAGCCATTATGCTGCAAAATCGGATTACACGCCGGCAAGCCCCATCGAAAGCAAGGGATGGACAGGGGCCTTGCGGGTCAGGCGTTCCTTCTAGGGCCTGGAATGCGACCGGATCTGCCGCAATGGCGGCTTCCGGTCCGGCAGAGATCCATGAAGGCCGCGGGCGCTGGGCCAAAAAATCTTGGCTGATGTCTAACCGTTCTTCTCGCGAGTGGGGATCATTGCGAATAGCCCGCCGCTGAGATCATTCCCCGATTGCCGAGCCGGAATCCTTCATTTCATCCTGTGCTTGTTTGAATGTATTCTACGGCATTGTGGTTGGGATGGGTTTATGCTTTCTTTAAATGTGTGTATTTTTCCACCGCTGCGCTGCCACTGATCTTCAAAAGAGAACTTATGGAACGAAATCTTATTTCCGCAGATGCCCCCCGTCGTAGATCGCAGATGGAGGGCGTCAAATGGCCTCCGGTCCTGGTTGGTGAACATGCCGTCCTCGCAGCTCTGCTCGCCGAGCTCGAAACGACCCAATGGTTGCCGCAGGCGGTGATCGAGCAGCGTCAAGCCCAGCAGCTGGCGGTGCTGATCAGGCATCATGTCAGGCATTCCCCCCTTTTTGCCGAACGTTTCAAGGCGGCTGGCCGGAGAGCGGAGAAGAGCGATTCGATAGCCCGCTTGCGTGCCATCGCGCCGCTGACCCGGCATGAGCTGCAGAGCGCGGGCCCGTCCTTCTTCGCAAAGCAGGTGCCGAGGAGCCACATGCCCGCGGCGATGGTGCAATCTTCCGGATCGACGGGAGAGCCGGTTGAGATCCGCAAGACCGGCCTGAATCAGCTCTTCTTCATGGCCTTCGGATTTCGGGACAATTTTTGGTATCGGCGCAATTTTCTTTCGCGCATGATGTCGATCAGATCCCATGTGGAAGCCATCGGCGAATTCGACGAATGGGCTGCTCCGACCTCCGATCTGTTCGAAAGCGGTCCTTCGCAGGATATTCCGATCGAGACCGACATCGAGCGCCAGGCGAGGTTGATCGAAAAGTTCAAGCCCGAAATTCTCCTGCTCTATCCCAACAATCTGAGCGCTCTCCTGACGCTGTGGGAGACTGGACGATTCAAGATCCCGCCCCTGAAGCATATCAAGACGATCGCCGAGACCGTCTCGGAGGATCTTCGTGTCCGGACCATGAAAATAACCGGCCTGCGGATCGAGGATGTCTACTCTTCCGAGGAGGTCGGCACGATCGCCATCCAATGTCCGGAGAGCGGCCTGTACCACATCATGGCCGAAGCCCTTATCGTCGAGGTGATCGACGACAAGGGAGAGCCTTGCAAGGAAGGGCAGATCGGGCGCGTGGTGGTGACGGATCTCCACAACTTCGCCTCGCCGATGATCCGCTACGTCAATGGAGACCATGCGGAGGTGGGCGGGACCTGCAGCTGCGGGCGCGGCCTGCCGACCCTGCGCCGCATTCTCGGCCGCGAAAGAAACCTGTTGGTGAAGCCCGACGGCACCAGGCATTGGCCGCCGATCGGCCTCATCAAGTTCCAGGAGGTCGCGCCGGTTCGCCAGTTCCAGTTCATCCAGCACAGCGTCGACAGGATCGAATTGAAGATCGCCACCGACGAGGAGATCAGCGCTGCCGACGCCGAGGGCGTATGCCGGCTGGCGCGCGAGGCGCTGGGCACCGAATTCAACATTGAACTCGTGCAATCGCGCGAACGCCTGCCCTCCGGCAGGAACGGCAAGTATGAAGAGTTCATCTGCAGAGTGACATAGCGGTTTCGGCGCCGGCGGCGAAAATGTCCGTTTCGGGGGTCAGCGCCCTCCGTCGCCGGCCATCGCCTATTTCCCCGTGCCCCGGCGAAGGTCGGAATCGATCAGCAGGGCCGTCCGTCCGCTCAACCGCGCGCGATAGACCTGCACGTTCTCCATCACGCGCTGCACATAGTTGCGCGTCTCGGTATAGGGAATGCGCTCGACCCAGTCGATCGGATCGATGGCGGGATCGCGCGGGTCGCCATAGATCTTCACCCAGTCCGCGACCCGGGAGGCGCCGGCATTGTAGGCGGCGAAGGTCATGATGTAGGAGCCCCTGAAGCGGCCGATCAGCTCCCCGAGATGGGCTGCGCCGATCCGCGCATTATAGGCGGGGTCCGAGGTCAGGCGCTCTGGATCGAAGGCCATGCCGGCCGCACGGGCGGTCGCCTTCGCGGTGGAGGGCATCACCTGCATCAAGCCGCGCGCACCGGCATGGCTGACGACGTCGTGGCCGAATTCGCTCTCCTGCCGGGCGATGCTGTAGACGACGGCGCGTTCGACGTTGCCGGCCTCCTTGAAGCCGGGGATGGCGGCGATCGGGAACGAGATCGCCTCCAGGGGCAGCCCGCGCTGGGTGGCCGACTTGCCGACCCAGAGGGCCGCCTTGGTGTCGCGGTTGGCCATGGCGAGGTCGCCCAGAAGCTTGAGCAGCGCGCTGTCCTGCAGACGCTTGCCCAGCTCGTTCACCAGGTTGCGGGCATAGTCGCGCTTGCCGAGGGCATAAAGCTGGGCGATGGCGCGCACGGCCAGCAGACTGTCGAAGCTCTGTCGCACGGAGGCCGAGGCCTCGGGCGGCACCTGCAGATCGAGAGAGCGCATGCCGAGGCGGGCGCGGGCGATCTGCCCGTAATAGGTGGTGGGATAATGGGCGGCGAGCTGGTAGAAGCGCTCCGCGCCGCCGCGGTCGCCCAGCATCTCTGCGGAGCGGCCCTGCCAGTAGGCGCCGCGCGAGATCGAGATCGGATGCTCCGCGCGTGCGCTCAGATTGGCGAAGTGACGCGCTGCCGTGCGCGCGTCGCCGAGAAAGCGCAAGGCGATCCAGCCGCAATAGAACTCCGCCTCCATCCTGACCTTGGCGCTTTCGGCCGTGTAGCCGGCCGCCACCGCATAGGCCGTGCGGGCGTCCCCCTGGTCGAGGAGGTCGCGCGACACCAGGCGGCGCTCGGTCCACCATTCGTCGGGGCGCACCAGCAGCGCCGGGTCGCGCGGCGCCCGCAGCAGGAGGGCGGCGGCTTCCTTGTCCTTCTCCTGCCGGCGCAGATAGCTGATGCGGGCGAAGAGATAGGAGGGGTCGCTCGACGCATTGGCCGCGATCAGCGCGCCGGCGTTGCGGGCCTGCCGCGCCACCGCGATCCGCGTCCTGGCGATGGCCGCGACATCGGCACCGGCGCGTGCCGCCGCGCGCAGGCCTCCGGCGAAATCGCCGTCATAGATCAGCCGGTCCGCCCGAAACTTGTGGTCCGCGCGGGTGAGCATGGTGCCGTAATTGCGCAGGAGGTCCGCCTCGATCTGGCCGGAGAGCGTGTCGTTGCGATAGGCGTCGCGAATGAGCGCGACGGGCCGCCGCTGGTCGCCGGCCCGCAGGAGAGCGCCGGCGAGCGCCACCTTGCCCTCGTCGGTCTGGGGGCTCGTATCGGCAAAGAAGGCGCGGACGGTGCCCGGATCGAGCTTCTCGTTGTAGAGCGCTTCCTCGGCACGCAGGCGCAACGCCGGTGCCGCCGGCCAGCTCGGATAGGCCGTGAGGAAGCCGGCGATGCGCTGAAAACCGACCTGGCGCGATGCCGTGCGGATGGAGATCCACTCGGCCGCCGCGCGGCTGGCCGGATCCGCGAGGCTCCGGGCCAGAGCGTCGCCGCCGGAAAGATCGCCGCTCTCGTAAGCGGAGATGGTCTGTCGCAGCAGCAGCATTTGCGAGCCGAGAGGCGGGGTGACCATCCCGAGCGATCCGGTGACGTCGGTGTCGAGCCGGAAGGAAACCGCCGGCGAGACCGGCTCGGGAGGCTTCGAGGCCGGGAACGTCAGAGGGGCTGCGACGGCGCCGGTCAACACGACCACGAACAACGAAGTTCCCGTCACAAATCGCAAAAGCATTACCGCAACGCCAACCGGAGACAATCAGGTCGGCTATTGTCGCGTCTCCTCGTTGATGAACCGTGAATTACAGCGATGTAATGCCCGAACGGGGCCGGGCGCGGTCCGGAAGACGCTGTTTTCAGGGCCGATGGACGGCGATTTCATGCGTTCGTTACGCGAGGTGACGGAACGTCGCATGGTTTTGGACGCGGCTTTTTCCTGCGAAGGGCGGCCGCGGCTGCGGACGCCGCGGCCCGTGACGAATTCGTCTGCGAACGGTCTCGAATTGGCCTCAGCGCTCTTTTCGCCGCAGGGCTGCTCGTATATGTCTGGCCGCCGGCAATTCTTTCCTTTCGCCTGCCGCGCGGAGTGCAAATCATGACGAAGGCCCGGTTCAGAGGTTCGTTCACCGCCTTGGTGACGCCGTTTCGTGACGGCGCTCTGGACGAGAAAGCCCTTCGGGACCTGGTCGACTGGCAGATCGGGGAAGGCAGCCACGGCCTGGTCCCGGTCGGCACGACCGGCGAGAGCCCGACCCTCAGCCACGACGAGCACAAGCGCGCCGTGGAGATCTGCGTCGCCGAGGCGAAGGGCCGCGTGCCGGTGATCGCCGGCGCCGGCTCCAACAACACCGTCGAGGCGATCGATCTCGCACGCCATGCCGAGAAGGCCGGTGCCGATGCCGTGCTGGTGGTGACGCCCTATTACAACAGGCCGACGCAGGAGGGCCTCTATCGGCACTTCAAGGCCGTCAACGACGCCGTCGGCATTCCCATCTTCATCTACAATATTCCGCCCCGGTCCGTGGTCGACATGTCGGTCGAGACCATGAAGCGCCTGTATGAGCTGGAGAACATCGCCGGCGTGAAGGACGCGACCGGCAACCTCGCGCGGGTCTCGCTC
The DNA here is from genome assembly GCF_030814655.1 of Labrys monachus. Classification (NCBI taxonomy): domain Bacteria; kingdom Pseudomonadati; phylum Pseudomonadota; class Alphaproteobacteria; order Hyphomicrobiales; family Xanthobacteraceae; genus Labrys; species Labrys monachus. The sequence goes on along the minus strand of NZ_JAUSVK010000001.1, from coordinate 4,288,611 downwards.
CAGCGCCAGCATCTGGGACCGGATTTCATCCAGCTTTCGGGCGAGGACATGACGGCGCTGGCCTTCAACGCTGCGGGCGGGCAGGGCTGCATTTCCGTCGTCTCCAACATCGCGCCGCGTCTGTGCGCCGCTCTGCAGGAGGCGACCCTGCGCGGAGATTACGCGGCGGCCCTTGCAATTCAGGACCGTCTCACCCCACTTCATGCTGCCACCTTCCTCGAGCCCGGCCTTGCCGGGGCGAAATGCGGCCTGGCCATGCTCGGCCGCGTCAAGGAGGAGGTACGCCTGCCGCTGCTTCCGGTGACGGAGCCGGTGCGCGAGCAGATCAAGCAGGCCATGCTTCATGCGGGCCTGACCAACGGGTGAAAGGCGGTCCGCCGTGTCCGACAAGAAGGGCGTCAGCCAAAAGCTGATCGCCGACAACCGCAAGGCGCGGTTCCATTACGAGCTCCTCGACACCTTCGAGGCCGGCATCGCCTTGGCCGGCACGGAGGTGAAGTCCTTGCGCCTCGGCAAGGCGACGATCGGCGAATCCTATGCCGGGCCGTCCGGCAACGAACTCCTGTTGTTCAATGCCGATATTCCCGAATATCTCCAGGCCAACCGCTTCAATCACGAGCGCAAGCGTCCGCGGAAATTGTTGCTGCACAAGCGCCAGATCGCCAAGCTGATCGGTGCGGTGCAGCGCGACGGCCTGACCATCGTCCCGACGAAGCTCTATTTCAACGAGCAGGGCCGCGCGAAAGTGGAGATCGCCCTGGCGCGCGGCAAGACGCTTGGCGACAAGCGCGAGACCGAGAAGAAGCGCGACTGGCAGCGCGAGAAGGGCCGCCTGCTGCGCGACAAGGGGTAGAGTCCGAGGAGAGGCGCCATGTATCAGCCCCCGCATTTCCGCGAGGAGAACCGCGACGTGCTGCATGCGCTCATGCGGGCGCACCCCCTGGCGACGCTGGTGACCAAGGCCGGCGACAGCCTCGACGCCAACCATGTGCCGATGCTTCTCGATCCCGGGCGCGGCAGCCACGGCGTGCTCCAGGCCCATATCGCGCGGGGCAACGATCTGGTCGCCCGCCACGACCCCTCCTTCGAGGTCCTGGCGATCTTCCAGGGTGCGGACGCCTATATCACGCCGAGTTGGTATGAAACCAAGCGGCAGACCGGCAAGGTCGTGCCGACCTGGAACTACGTCACCGTCCATGTGCATGGCCGGCTGACGCTGATCGAGGATCCCGCCTGGCTGAGGGTTCAGATCGCCGCTTTGACCAAGGCCCATGAAGGCGCCCGCACCGCGCCCTGGCACGTGGACGATGCGCCCGAAGCGTTCATCCAGTCGCAGATCAAGGGTATTGTCGGGCTCGAGATCGAGATCACCCGCCTCGAGGGCAAATGGAAGGTCAGCCAGAACCGGCCCGATGCCGATCGGGCCGGCGTGGTCGACGGCCTGGCGGCGCAGGGCGACGGCGCCATGGCCGGCCTGGTTGCCGCCGGAAAGCGATAGCGGCCGACCGCGAAGCCGCTTTCGCGAGGCTTCAGCCCGCGGGAGACTCCTGCAGCATGTCCTTGATGGTCTGGAAGACGGCCCGGAACATCGGCGCCGTCAGCCGGCCCGTATTGGTGTTGTATCGCGAGCAATGATAGCTGTCGATCAGCGTCAGCCCCCCGATCCGGTGGCGGGCATGGTGGGCGAAGCGCCATTGCGACGGGCGCTGTCCCAACGCGGTCACGACGCTGTCATGGCCGATCTTGCCCAAAGCGAGAATGATCTCCAGAGCCGGCATTTCGGCGATCGCTCCGGCCAGGAACGGACGGCAGGTGGCGATTTCGCCGCCGGTCGGCTTGTTTTCCGGCGGGACGCAGCGCACGGCGTTGGTGATCCTGCAATCGACGAGCGCAAGGCCGTCGTCGGGCCGTTCGTCGTAATGGCCGACGGCAAAGCCGAAATCGCCGAGCGTCTCATAGAGCAGATCGCCCGCCCAATCCCCCGTGAAGGGCCGCCCGGTGCGATTGGCGCCCTGCAGCCCGGGCGCCAGGCCGGCAATCAATAATCGCGCCGTGAGCGGCCCGAAACTCGGCACCGGCGCATTGTGCCAGGCCGGATGCTTGGCTCGCCAATGCAGGCGAAACGCGACCAGGCGTTCGCAAAGCGGACAGTCGCGGCCGGGTTCGGAGGGAGAAAGAGGGGAGACCGACATGAAGGAATGATTTCCGGAACGGCGCCTGCACGGGCGGGACGCCCGGCGGCATCATGGCCGCCCTGCGGGGGCCGAGGCAACCGACGCGACTGTCGCGAAGGCGGGAGCGTCGTGGCATCGCCGGCTCGCGGCCGCGCCGGAAACGACGACGGTTCCGCAAAGGCCGGCCGGAAGCTTCGGCCACGGCGTGGACGAGGATCGCTCGCTCAATCCTCGTCGTTCTGGGCGGCGCCGCTCGCCATGAATCCCGGAGTCTGTCCGGCAAAACCCTGCTGCGGGGCTTGCTGCGCCGCCTGCCGCGATGCCGCAGGGCCGGCAGGATAGGCGGAGCCGCTCTGCGCGCGCACCGCGCGTTCCGCCGGGTCGCGACCGATCTTGGACTGAAGGGTGACGAGGTCGACGAACTCGTCGGCCTGCCGGCGCAGTTCATCCGCCACCATCGGAGGCTGGGTCGAGACGGTCGAGACGACCGAAACCCGCACGCCCTTGCGCTGCATCGCCTCGACGAGCGAACGGAAATCCCCGTCGCCTGAAAACAGAATCATATGCGAGATGTGATCGGCCAGTTCCATGGCATCGATGGCGAGCTCGATGTCCATATTGCCCTTGACCTTGCGGCGGCCAGTCGAATCCACGAACTCCTTGGTTGGCTTGGTGACGACGGCATAGCCGTTATAGTCCAGCCAGTCGATCAGCGGACGTATCGACGAATACTCCTGGTCTTCGACGAGAGCCGTGTAATAGAAGGCGCGGACGAGATAACCCCGGCTCTGGTACTCCTTGAGCATCTTGCGATAGTCGATGTCAAAGCCCAAGCTCTTCGCCGTGGCATAGAGATTGGCGCCGTCGATAAAAAGGGCGATGCGTTCCTGTGTGTTGCTCATTTTCTGCCGATGGATGTTCGTTCTGGTGCTACGGTTTGCTCGGAAATGTCGAAGATGCGGGCCTTGAGTGAATTCCTGCAATAAGTTCTGAGGCCACGACGAGAATTTTCTTATCTGGGCAATTTCGGCGCAGAGTCAACAACGCCAAGGTTAGGAGCGTCGCAATCCGCTTTTGCCCCTCGCGAAATAAAATGTCAAGTTTTTGAACATTCCCGCTTAACTAAACATTTTGTAACACTGAGCCAACTGGCGGCGAAGTCGTTATATTACAATATCGAGACGATATGCCTCGTTATTGTGTGCCTTCGGAGAATATCTTCCCGAGGACAGCTTTGCCGCCGGTGGCGGCCACTGCCGCTCGCCGGCAGGCGGGCATCCGCGACCGGGCACGCGACGCCGCCGTGCAGGGCATGCGCTGCATCGCCTTCGCCGCTGCGGCGCGAGTCGCCGGGGTTGCGCAAAAAGAACAGCTGGTGTACGTGACACGCTTGACCCCAAAAACACGGTACGGAAAGGCGTCGCATGGCCCGCGTCACGGTGGAAGATTGCATCGACAAAGTCGAGAACCGTTTCGAGCTGGTTCTCCTCGCCAGCCACCGCGCGCGCATGATCGCGGGCGGAGCCCAGCTGACCGTCGATCGTGATCGCGATAAGAATCCGGTGGTGGCGTTGCGCGAGATCGCCGACGAGCACCTGACGCCGGACGACCTCAAGGAAGACCTCATTCACTCGATGCAGAAATATGTCGAAGTGGATGAACCGGAGACGGACCCTGCTTCGCTCGCCGGCGGCGATTCGGACGACAACGTCGCCTTCGACCGCATGTCCGAGGAAGAGCTGCTGCGAGGCCTGGAAGGCCTGGTTCCGCCGGCCAACAACAGCTCCGACGACGAAGAATAAGCGCCCCGGCGTTCCCCACGGGTTGAAGCGGGCCGCGCTTGTCGGCCCGCTTTTCTTTTGTGCGGCACTTGTATTGAATAGCGGGGCGGGCCGGGACATCTGATTGCTTCGCCTCGATGGAATGCAAGCGGGGGTGGGCGCAGGCCGGCACCCGAGGGAGAATTGTCGTGACGGCGCCCTTCCGGCTGATGAGGCAGTATGAGCTCGTCGACAAGGTTCGGGCTTACAATCCGGCCGTCAACGAGGACCTCCTCAATGCGGCCTATGTCTATGCCATGCAGCAGCACGGCACCCAGTTCCGTGCCTCCGGCGACCCCTATTTTTCCCATCCCCTGCAGGTTGCTTCCCTTCTCACCGACCTGAAGCTCGACGACGCCACCATTGCCGCGGCGCTGCTGCACGACACCATCGAGGACACGGACGCCACCCGCGCGGAGATCGAGCGGCGCTTCGGCAAGGAGATCGCCTCCCTCGTCGAGGGGCTGACCAAGATCAAGAAGCTCGATCTCGTCTCCAAGGAAGCCAAGCAGGCCGAAAACCTGCGCAAGCTCCTGCTCGCCATCGTCGAAGATGTCCGTGTGCTGCTCGTCAAGCTCGCCGACCGGCTGCACAACATGCGCACGCTGAACTTCATGAAGGCGGAAAAGCGCGCCCGCATCGCCCAGGAGACGCTGGACATCTACGCTCCGCTCGCCGGGCGCATGGGCATGCAGGACATGCGCGAGGAACTGGAAGACCTTTCCTTCCATGAATTGCAGCCCGCCCATTACGAGACCATCGTCCGCCGGCTCGAGGGCCTGAAGCGGCGCAACGGCGCACTGATCGCCGAGATCGAGAACGACCTGCGCGAGAGGCTGCACGAGCGCGGCATCGAGGCCACCGTCAAGGGGCGGGAGAAGCGGCCCTATTCGATCTTCAAGAAGACGGAGCGCAAGCAGGTCGCCTTCGAACAGCTCTCCGATATCTTCGCGTTCCGCGTCCTCGTGAATTCGATCGAGGACTGCTACCGCTCGCTCGGCATCGTCCACACCAAATGGCCGCTCGTGCCGGGCCGCTTCAAGGACTACATCTCGACGCCCAAGCAGAACGACTACCGCTCGCTCCACACGACGGTGATCGGCCCTGGCCACCAGCGGGTCGAGCTGCAGATCCGGACCGAGGAGATGCATCGCATCGCCGAATTCGGCATCGCAGCGCATGCCCTCTACAAGGACAACAAGGCCAGTGACGTCTCCCGCCTGGAGAACGAAAGCCGCGCCTTCGCCTGGCTGCGCCGGACGATGGCGATGCTGGCCGAGGGAGACAATCCGGAGGAGTTCCTCGAGCATACCAAGCTCGAACTGTTCCAGGATCAGGTCTTCTGCTTCACGCCCAAGGGCAAGCTCATCACCCTGCCGCGCGGCGCCAACGCGATCGATTTCGCCTATGCGGTCCATACCGACATCGGCAACACCGCGGTCGGCTGCCGCGTGAACGGGCGCACCGCTCCCCTCGTGTCCGAACTCTTCAACGGTGACGAGGTGGCGATCGTCACCGCCAAGCAGCAGACCCCGCCGGCCGCCTGGGAGACGCTGGTGGTCACCGGCCGCGCCCGTGCAGCCATTCGCAGGGCGACCCGTTCGGCGGTGCGGGCACAATATGCCGGCCTCGGCCAGCGCATCGTCGAACGGGCCTTCGAACGGCTCGACAAGACCTATTCGGCCGATGCGCTGCAGGGCGCGCTGAAGCGCCTCGCCCGCAAGAGCGTCGACGACGTGCTCACGGCGGTCGGCCGCGGCGAGATCCGCTCGCAGGACGTGGTGCGGGCGGTCTTTCCCGATTTCAAGCTCGAGCAGTCCAGCCATGCGGCGGCCGGTCTCGACGAGACTTGGTTCGGGCTGCAGGGCGGCCAGAATCTGCGCTTCAAGGTGCCGGGCGGGGGCAATCCCGCCAACGCCGCCATTCCCGTGCGCGGCATCAAGGGCGACCTGCCGGTGCGCTTTGCCGATGGCGGAGCGGTGCCGGGCGATCGCATAGTCGCCATCCTGACGCCGGGGGAGGCGATCACCATCTATCCCATCCAGTCGGCCGCGCTCGCCGATTTCGAGGACCATCCCGAATTATGGCTCGACGTGCGCTGGGATCTGGAGGCGGCGCAGGCGGAGCGCTATCCTGCCAAGCTGCAGGTCGTTTCCATCAACGAGCCCGGCACGCTGGCGCAGATCGCCCAGGTCATCGCCGAGACCGACGGCAACATCGACAACCTCACCATGCACCGGCGCTCCTTCGACATGACCGAGATGATCGTCGACCTCGAAGTCTACGATCTCAAGCATCTCCTCGCCATCATCGACGGTCTGCGGGCGCGCAAGGTCGTCAGCGAAGTCCACCGCATCGTGTGAAGGAGGATCGGCGGCGTGGCGCCAGCCGCCGGCGCGCGAATTATTGCGTCCCGGTCCAATCGCCTATTGATCTGTCCGCATGAGGAGCATAGCCCGGTGCGGCTTTGGGACATGAGGATCGAGCGATGACGCAGGAAGAGGTATTGGCCGAGTTCAAGGATGCGGGGGCCTTGCTGGAGGGACATTTCATCCTGTCCTCCGGGCTGCATTCGCCGGTCTTCCTGCAGAAGATGTTCATTTTCATGGACCCCGTGCGGACCGAGCGCCTTTGCCGGGCGCTCGCGGAAAAGATCAGCCAGCGCTTCGGCCGGATCGACATGGTGGTCTCGCCGGCGGTCGGCGGCATCGTTCCGGGCTACGAGACGGCGCGCGCCCTCGGGGCCAAGGCGATCTTCGTCGAACGGGAGAACGGCAGGTTCCAGCTGCGCCGCGGCTTCGCCATTCCCGAAGGCGCCCGCGTCGTGATGGTCGAGGACATCGTCACCACCGGCCTGTCCTCGCGGGAATGCCTCGCCGCCATCGAGGGCGGCCCGGGCGAGATCGTCGGCGCGGCCTGCCTGATCGACCGGTCCGGCGGCAAGGCGGATCTCGGCAAGCCGCTGGTGGCGTTGGCCACGCTCGACATTCCCGCCTACCAGGCCGATAGCCTGCCCGCCGATCTCGCCGCGCTGCCGGTGGTCAAGCCCGGCAGCCGCGCCCTGTCCAGTTGATGCAGAGGATCGACGCCGACATGCCCCAATTTTCCACCCCGCCCCTCCGCCTCGGCCTGAACGTCGACCACGTCGCGACGGTGCGCAATGCGCGCGGCGGCACATGGCCCGATCCCGTCCGTGCCGCGCATCTCGCCATCGAGGCGGGTGCCGACGGCATCACCGCCCATCTGCGCGAGGACAGGCGGCATATCAGGGATGCCGACATCCACCGCCTGCGGGCCGAACTCGCCGCGCCGCTCAATCTGGAAATGGCGGTGACCGCGGAAATGCTGGAGATCGCACTTGGCGTCAGGCCCCATGCGGCCTGCCTCGTGCCGGAAAAGCGCGAGGAGCGCACCACCGAGGGCGGCCTCGACGTCCGCGGGGCGCGGACGGCCCTGTCGTCGGCCATACCGCGTCTCAAGGACGCGGGCATCCGTGTCTCGCTCTTCGTCGAGCCGGATCCGGCCATTCTCGACCTGTGTGCCGGCCTGGGAGCGGATGTCGTCGAGCTTCACACCGGCACCTGGTGCGACGCCCATATCGCCGGCGAGGAGGCGCGGGCCGCCGCCGAATTCCAGCGCCTGAAGCTCGGCGCGCGCCACGCGGCGGGCCTCGGGATGGAAGTCCATGCCGGACACGGGCTCGACTTCGGGACGTCGGAGACGCTGGCCGCCGTGCCGGAATTCAGCGAGTTCAACACCGGCCACTATCTCATCGGCGAGGCGATCTTCGTCGGTCTCGCCGAGAGCATCAGGATGGTCAGGGCCGCGATGGCGGCAGGGCGGAACCGGGCGGGATGATCATCGGCATCGGCAACGATCTTTGCGACATCCGCCGCATTCAGGCTGCGCTGGATCGCTATGGCGAACGCTTCGAAAGACGCTGCTTCACCGAGGTCGAAAGAGCCAAGGCCAATGGGCGAGCCGACCGGGCCGGGACCTATGCCAAGCGCTTCGCTGCCAAGGAGGCCTGTTCCAAGGCGCTGGGCACGGGCATCCGCGGCATTCGATGGCAGGAGATGGGGGTGGTCAACCTCCCTTCGGGCCAGCCCACCCTGCGCCTGACGGGCCTGGCCAGGGCGAGGCTGGAGGCATTGGTTCCTCCGGGACACGAGGCGTTCATCCACCTCACTTTGACGGACGAGCATCCTCTCGCGCAGGCAATCGTGCTGATCGAAGCGCGATTGACGGGGTGACGCCGTATTGCTGCCATAGTGAGAGGGCCTGTCCTCGGCTATGGTCTCGGCCTGACCGTTCCGACGGCATGGCGTCCTGGGCCGGATGAAAGTGCTGTATTCGCGGCGAGCTCGCAGGGCTTGCAGGGAGCCTGCCTTTCCTTCGTCTCAAAATTGCTCGCCTCCGGGCGGAAACCGCAGGTACCGAGGGCGTCAGGCCTCGTTGCACCCCGACTCGGCAAGGGTTATAGCAGCCGCGACCGAGTTGCCCCGACGGCAATCCCCGAATGATGGAAGATCGATGAGCGTGGCCAGCGAACCCAACAAGACGCCAGACTCCAGTGGCGCAGCGAAGAAGACGTCGAAAGATGGCGGCATCGGCGAACTGGTCAAGATCATCGTCCACGCTTTCGTGATCGCAGCCGTCGTCAGGACGTTGCTGTTCCAGCCCTTCAACATTCCCTCGGGTTCGCTCATACCCACTCTGCTCGTGGGCGATTACGTCATGGTGTCGAAATACAGCTATGGCTGGTCTCGATTCTCCGTGCCCTTCTCGCCGTCCTTCCTGCCGTCCGGGCGCTTGTGGGGCACGCCGCCCAAGCGCGGCGACATTGCCGTCTTCAAGCTGCCCAAGGATAATTCGACCGACTTCATCAAGCGGGTGATCGGCCTGCCGGGCGATCATATCCAGATGAAGGGTGGAAGACTGTTCATCAACGGCGTGATGGCGCCGCGCGAGCCGGCGGGCACCTTCCCGATGAAGGACTCCTTCGGGCGGGACATCCAGGTTCCCCTCTACACCGAAACCCTGCCCAACGGGGTGAAGCACGTCGTCATGGAGATCAATGGCGACAATGGCTATTACGACAACACCGACGAATATGTCGTGCCGCCCGACCACTATTTCATGATGGGCGACAATCGCGACAATTCCGATGATTCGCGGGATCTGAACGAGGTCGGCTACGTGCCGTTCGACAATTTCGTCGGCAAGGGACAGATCATCTTCTTCTCCGTCAGCGATGATGAATCGCCGCTCAAGTTCTGGCTCTGGCCGTGGACGGTACGACTGAACCGGCTGATGAGCTTCATCCACTGATCATTAACCGCGATGCGTCATTCCACGCGGCTTGCCGTACAAGCGCCGTGTTGCGGCCTATGATTTCTTGGAGATCAGCAATGTCTTGATATCGGCACGGCGATCGGGAGGTTTCCGCCCGCCGTCTGCTTTCATCGGATGAAAAGCCGTTTCATGGCTCTGAAGAAAAAGCCTCCGCTCGACGTCCTGGAGCAAGCGCTCGGCCATGTATTCGCCGACCGTTCGCTCCTGGACCGGGCCCTGACCCATATAAGCTTCCTGGACGCGCCGGGCCGCCTGGCGAGCTACCAGCGGCTGGAGTTCCTCGGGGACCGCGTGCTCGGCCTTGCCGTCGCCGACATGCTGTTCAGGGCCTTTCCGGACGACGAGGAGGGCGCCATGTCGCGCCGCCTGTCGGATCTGGTGCGCAAGGAGACCTGCGCCGCCGTCGCGGATGAATGGGGGGTCGGCCCGCATGTCAAGCTCGGCCTGGGCGAAGCGCAATCGGGCGGCCGCAAGAGGCTCACCACGCTGGGCGACGTCTGCGAAGCGCTGATCGGCGGGGTCTTTCTCGATGCGGGGTATGAGAAGGCCCGTGCCGTGGTCGAGCGGGGCTGGCGGGCCCGCCTTCATGCGCCGGTGCGGCCACCGAGCGACGCCAAGACGGCGCTGCAGGAATGGGCACAGGCCCGGGCTCTGAAGGCGCCGACCTACCGGCTCGTGGCGCGTACCGGGCCGGACCATAATCCGCGCTTCGTCATTGCCGTCGATATCGACACGCAGCTCTCCGCCGAAGGCGAGGGAAAGTCGAAGCGCCTGGCCGAGCAGGCCGCCGCTTCTGCCTTCATGGCGCGCGAGGGCATTGCGGTCGAAGGCCGGGAAGGCTGACAGGCCAAGCCGAGCCCCGGATCGCATCGTCATCGTCCGGCGGCGGGGCGCCCATGCGAGGGCGTTGAAACGGAATTGTCCCATGAACGCCCTTTCGTGATACGAGCATGGGAATCGCTGGTATAATGCGGAAAATCGCGGGTGCCGGATCCGGTGCGGCCGCGAGCGGTTCGTATCGATCGGGTGAACCCCGCCAGATGCGACCGCGCGACGAACGTGCAGGAATTCCGGCCTTGCCCCTGTGCGGTCTGGGCCTGGGTTCGTCTGCTGATTGGATAGAACAATGAATGCAACTCCCGAGACCCGGTGCGGTTTCGTCGCGCTGATCGGTGCCCCCAACGCCGGCAAGTCGACACTGATGAATGCGATGGTCGGCGCCAAATTGTCGATCGTGACGCACAAGGTGCAGACCACGCGCGCCATCGTGCGCGGCATCGCCATGAGCGGCGCCTCGCAGATCATCTTCGTCGACACGCCCGGTATCTTTCAGCCCAAGCGCCGGCTCGACCGGGCCATGGTGACGACGGCCTGGGGCGGCGCCGCCGACGCCGACGTCGTGTGCCTGCTGATCGACGTGCAGCGCGGCCTCGACGAGGGCAACCAGGCCATCCTGGAAAAATTGTCGGCCACGAACCAGACCAAGATCCTCGTCCTCAACAAGATCGATACCGTCAAGCGCGAGACGCTGCTCGATCTCACCGCTGCGATCAATGCGCGGCAGGCCTTCGCGGCGACCTTCATGGTGTCCGCCCTGACCGGCAGCGGCGTCGCCGACCTGCTCGGCTATCTCGCCGGCGCGATGCCCGCCGGCCCCTGGCTCTATCCGGAGGACCAGATTTCGGATGCCCCCCTCAGGGCTTTTGCCGCCGAGATCACCCGCGAGAAGCTGTTCCTGCGCCTCCACGATGAACTGCCCTACGAATCGACGGTCGAGACCACGGCGTGGACGACGATGCAGGATGGCTCTGCGCGCATCGAGCAGACCATCTTCGTCGTGCGCGAGGGGCAGAAGAAGATCGTGATCGGCAAGGGCGGCGAGACGATCAAGGCGATCTCGATGGCGGCCCGCAAGGAAATCGCCGCGATGGCGGAGACGCCGGTACACCTGTTCCTGTTCGTGAAGGTACGCGAGAACTGGTCGGACGATCCGGAGCGCTATCGCGAGATCGGACTGGAATTTCCGATCGAGAAGCGCTGAGGACCTGCAGGACGATTGGCCGGCGATGGAATGGACCGATAGCGGCTATGTCGTCGGCGTCAGGCGCCACGGCGAATCCAGCGTGATCCTGGAGGCGATGACGCGGGGTCATGGCCGCCATCTCGGCCTGGTGCGGGCGGCGCGGTCGCGGGCGCTGCAGCCGGTGCTGCAGCCCGGCAACGCGGTGCAACTGGTCTGGCGGGCACGCATCGACGGGCATCTCGGGCATTTCGCCGTCGAAGGGCTGGCCCTGCATGCCGCGCATTTCCTGTCCTCGCGCCTCGCGCTCTTCGCGATGAGCCATGTCGCGGCGCTGGTGCGGCTTTTGCCTGAGCGCGAGCCTCATCCCGGTCTCCACGGGGCGCTGGGAGAGATCATCGCGGTGATTTCGGATGCGGGGGTGGCCCCGGCGCTGATCGCGCGGTTCGAGCTCGAGATCCTCACCGAACTCGGCTTCGGCCTCGATCTCGGCCGCTGTGCCGCCACCGGCAGCGCGGACGACCTCGCTTATGTCTCGCCGAAGACCGGCCGGGCGGTCAGCCGCGAGGCGGGAGCGCCCTGGCACGACAGGCTGCTGCCTTTGCCGGGCTTCCTGCGCGGCGAGGTGGGAAGTCCCAGCGCCGCCGACATTGCCGACGCGCTCCGGCTCACCCGCTATTTCCTCGAGCGTGACGTGTTCGCGCCGCGCGGTCTCGTCATGCCGGAGGGGCGGCATGCCGTGGTGGAGGCGCTGACCGGGCGCCTGTGACGCTCGACCGCGGACGACGTCCGCTCAGGAGACCAGCGGTCTGGTGACGGCGCTCCTCTTCATCAGGCGCGAGAAGAGGAGGGAGACGATCAGCGTGAAGGCGATGCACGCCAAGGCGGCGCCGACGCCGCGCTGTCCGACCTGCGCCGCGAAAAGCCTCAGGAAGAAAAGATGCGCCAGATAGGCCCCGAAGACGTCGCGCCCCCAGGGCACGACGGGATCGGCGCCCGCGCGCATGTGAAGGAAGAGGCCGAACACGCCGACCGCCAGGGGAACGGTCCCGAGCGACATGTCATGGCCTTTCGGAAACCTGTCGAAGACATACCAGCCTTCGGCGATATGGATCGCCGCTCCGGCCAGAACCAAGGCGGCGAGCATGGGGATTGCCGGTATCCGTCCCTTTTTCATGGCATGGCCCAGCACGAGGAAGAGCGGCGCGAAGAAGAGGCCGTTGCGGTAGATCCACACGATCGCGTCGAAGTTCCGCGATCGCGCATAGAGCGCGAGCGCCGTTCCGACGAGATAGAGGGTGGCGGAAAGCGCGAGGCCGCCCTTGAGGCCGACACGGCGGACGGCGAACCAGCCGAGTGCGGTGCCGATGAACAGCGCCGGCAGAAACCACAGATGAAACCCGGCGCCGCCGCTCAGCGGAATGAAGATGTAGGAGCGGATGCTGGCCGGGTTCGGAAACGTGCCGGGATAGAAGACCTGCGATATCTCGCAGAAGGTGTAGAACGCAACCCAGATGACGAAGGGGACGAGGAGCCGCCTGAACAGCCTGAGGAGAGGCTCGACGGGCGCGGCAAGCGAATCGTCCTTCCACAAATAGCCGGAAATCAGGAAGAAGACGGGAACCGCGAAACGGCAGAGTTCATCGACGACGAATCCGATGGCGCGATCGTCGCCGAAAATCCCGTATGCATTGGCGTGGAGCGAAATGACGGCGACCAGAGCGACGAGCCTGGCCATCTCGATCCCACTATGCACCTTCAACGGCGTATGTCCTTCGCTGTAATCAAGGCCCGGGGTGGCGTTTGCGATCGGTTCTTCGCCTGCATGGCAGAGGCCTTGCGCGACGGTATCATGGTCGTTTCCAGACGCCTATGTCTACATCTGGAACCTCGCTCGAAAGCGCGGATCGCAGTCTAAGGGCAGATTGTTACTTGGACGTGTCGGTCTTGCGCGGATGCGGCCGCGGGCCGGGCCACCGGCGAGGCGTTCCGTCCCGCTATGCTTAACAAATCGTTATTCCGCCCAGATCCTGCGCTATCAGGCCGGAGATGTCATCTGGAGGATGGGACCCGTGCCCTTGCCCGTCATACGTTTGCTGACGATTTCGGTGCTCGTCTCGGTGGCCTTGCCGGCGGCGCCGGCGATGGCCGGCTGGCGCGACGGCTATTATTATGACGATGGCGGCTGGGGAGGGGACTATTATGCGCCGCTCCCCCGCCGTCCGATGTATGACCCGCAGGACTATGCGCCCGACGACGGCGACTATCAGGCGCCCTGGGCGCAGCGCAGGGCCTATGCGCCGCGCTATCGCTACGAACCCGCCTATGGCGAGGTGCCGGATGCCGGCGCCGCCCCGGCACGGCCTCCGATTCCCCCGCGCAATGTCGAGACGGCGCTGCCGGACGCGCCCTATGCCGGACCTGACCGGTCGGGCTCCGGCGCGCCGCCGAAAAAGCCGCCCGCCAAGCCCAGGCTGGCATCGATCGCGCCGGCGGCCCGGCCGGCCGCGGTGCGCATACCCCTGGCCCTTCCCGTCCCCCGCCCGAACCTGGAGAGCATGGACTTCGATTCGGCCACGCCCTCGATCGGATCATCTCCGTCCAAGCCGAGTGCCAGCCAGGTCCAGCGCTGACGCATCCGCGCTGTGGCCGGCGCGCTCAAGCCTTGACTTGCTGCCGCGCGACGTAGAGCGCCAGCGCTGCGGCGTTGGAGACGTTGAGGCTCTTGATGGCGCCAGGCATGTCGAGCCGAGCGAGGGCGTCGCACAGCGACCGCGTCCGCTGGCGCAGGCCCTTGCCCTCGGCGCCGAGGACGAGCGCGAGCGGACCGGACAGGGGCGTGCCTTCCAAGGTCGCCGGCCCCTCGGAATCGAGGCCGACGCGCATCACGCCGCTGTCGCCCATCTCGTCGAGCGTATCGCCGAGATTGCGCACCGACACGATCGGCACATGCTCGAGGCCGCCGGAGGCGGATTTGGCCAGCACGCCGGTCGCGGAGGGCGAATGGCGCTCGGTGGTTATGATCGCCGCGACGCTGAAGGCGGCGGCGGAGCGGACGATGGCGCCGACATTGTGCGGATCGGTGATCTGATCGAGCACCAGTACGATATCGCTGGCGCGCAATTCGCCGAAGGCGGGAGCCGGCAGCGGCGCGGTCTCCAGATAGAGGCCCTGATGGATGGAATCGGCGGTCAGCAGCCGGTCGATCTCGCCGGGGCGGACGATCTGCAGGGGGATGCCGGCCTGGATGTTCTCCTCCGCCAGCCGCCGCGCGGCATTCTCGGTCGCGAGAAGCCGCTTCAGCGTGCGCGCGGGGTTCTGCAGCGCCTCGCGCACGGGGTGCCAGCCATAGATGACGACGGTGTCCGGCGTTCCCGAATCCGGCCGCTCCCGGTGGTGCCCCTGGCGTCCCCTGCGTTCCCTGTCGTTCATCGATACCTCCAGGACAATTGCCATCGCATGGCTGGCGCCGCAAAAAAAGCCCCGATCGTTTGGTTATCCGCCGGGCGCGAAAGTCGGTCGAGGGATTTCGCCTTTTTCGGTTGACAGGTCCCCGCCGCGTCACCATAAGGACGCCCTCGAACGAAGCAGCCGCGCCACTCGGCGGCTTCGGGTCGCAGCGGTGTCACCAGCGCTGCGAAGGACGGTTTGGAGGGGTGCCCGAGTGGTTAAAGGGGACGGACTGTAAATCCGTTGGCTCAGCCTACGTTGGTTCGAATCCAACCCCCTCCACCAAGTCCGATCGGTTGGGACGCGGGTGTAGCTCAATGGTAGAGCAGCAGCCTTCCAAGCTGAATACGAGGGTTCGATTCCCTTCACCCGCTCCATCTTACGATTCGAACGGCGGTCTATCGGGGCGCGGGCGGCGCGGCGCGGAGCAATCTTTTGTTGCGTGCCGCTGCGAAAACGCCTATCGACCCGCGCGATATTTCGCACCGGCGAAATACCCAATCCTCCAATGCTGGAACCGGGGCTATGGCCAAAGAGAAATTTGAACGGAACAAGCCGCACTGCAACATCGGCACGATTGGTCACGTCGACCATGGCAAGACGTCGTTGACGGCAGCGATCACGAAGGTTCTGGCGGAGACGGGCGGGGCGACGTTCACGGCGTATGACCAGATCGACAAGGCGCCTGAAGAGAAGGCGCGCGGCATCACGATCTCGACGGCGCATGTTGAGTACGAGACGAAGAACCGTCACTACGCGCATGTGGACTGCCCGGGTCACGCCGATTATGTGAAGAACATGATCACGGGCGCGGCGCAGATGGACGGCGCGATCCTGGTCGTTTCGGCGGCGGACGGTCCGATGCCGCAGACGCGCGAGCACATCCTGCTGGCGCGCCAGGTCGGCGTTCCCGCGCTGGTGGTGTTTCTGAACAAGGTGGACATGGTCGACGATCCCGAGCTTCTGGAGCTCGTGGAGCTGGAAGTGCGCGAGCTTCTGTCGAAGTACGAGTTCCCTGGGGACGACATCCCGATCACCAAGGGCTCAGCGCTGATGGCGCTGGAGAACAAGTCGCCGGAGATCGGGCATGACGCGATCCTCGAGCTGATGAAGACGGTGGACGACTACATCCCGCAGCCGGAGCGGCCGATCGACCAGCCGTTCCTGATGCCGGTGGAAGACGTGTTCTCGATCTCGGGCCGCGGCACGGTGGTGACGGGACGCGTGGAGCGCGGCATCGTCAAGGTCGGCGAGGAAGTCGAGATCATCGGCATCCGTCCGACGCAGAAGACGACGGTGACGGGCGTGGAGATGTTCCGCAAGCTGCTGGACCAGGGTCAGGCTGGCGACAACATCGGCGCGCTGCTGCGCGGCACCAAGCGCGAGGACGTGGAGCGCGGCCAGGTTCTGTGCAAGCCGGGTTCGGTGAAGCCGCACACGAAGTTCAAGGCCGAGGCCTATATCCTGACGAAGGAAGAGGGCGGTCGCCATACGCCGTTCTTCGGCAATTACCGTCCTCAGTTCTACTTCCGCACGACGGACGTGACGGGGATCGTGACGCTGCCGGAAGGCACGGAAATGGTGATGCCGGGCGACAACATCGCCATGACGGTGAGCCTGATCGTGCCGATCGCCATGGAGGAGAAGCTGCGCTTCGCCATCCGTGAAGGCGGTCGCACCGTCGGGGCCGGCGTCGTCGCCGCCATCATCGAATAGGCCGAAATCGTTTCGACACGCTCGGGAACCGGCGCAGCCTCGGCTGCGCCGTTTCGCTTTACGGAGGCGCGAGGGCTGCGCGCGCGCCGCGGAGCCCTCTCTAAGGCCGTGCGGCGGTGTCGCCGAGGCGCTGGCCTGTGGCACGGTCGTGTGGCATCATCTCCGGGAGATGCCGCAAATTTTGCGGCGATGTCCGCATCAACGGGATTGCGCCGAACCATTTGCGCGGCTATGTAAGCGCCGCGCGGGCATCGCGTAGGGGTATAGCTCAGCTGGTAGAGCGACGGTCTCCAAAACCGTAGGTCGCAGGTTCGATCCCTGCTGCCCCTGCCAATTCACGCGGATGGGGTATTTGCCTCCTTTCGCAGCGATTTATCGGTAGCCGGGGGATGGGGCTTCGCCGCACCCTCGGTTTTGTATTGGCTCGGTCTTGCTTTTGCAGGGCAGGATTTCGACATAGGCGCTGGACTGACGTGAAAGTCCGGCCTGAGGTGGCGGTAGGACGATGGCAAAGACGACACCGTTGCAGTTCCTGCAACAGGTCCGCAATGAAACTAACAAGGTGACCTGGCCGACGCGCCGGGAAACCGTGATCACGGCGATCATGGTCGTGATCTTCGTTGCCGTCATGGCGATCTTCTTTTCGGTCACCGATGCCGTCCTGAAGGCCGGTGTCGGCTTCCTTATCAATCTTGGCCGTTGAGGACGATCGTTGATGGCCAAGCGCTGGTATATCGTTCACGCCTATTCGAACTTCGAGAACAAGGTGGCTCAGTCGATCCGCGAGCAGGTCGCGCAGCGCGGGCTGTCTGACCTGTTCGAGGAGATCCTCGTGCCGACCGAGAAGGTCGTCGAGGTGCGCCGCGGCCGCAAGGTCGACACCGAGCGCAAGTTCTTTCCCGGCTACGTTCTGGTGAAGTGCGAACTCACCGACGAGGTGCATCACCTCATCAAGAACACGCCGAAGGTCACAGGCTTCCTGGGGGCGGACAAGGCCAAGCCGGTACCCATTCCCGATCGTGAGGCCGAACGCATCAAGGGTCAGGTCGCCGACGGCGTCGAGCGTCCGAAGCCCTCCGTCAGCTTCGAGGTCGGCGAGCAGGTGCGTGTCGCCGACGGTCCTTTCGCCTCCTTCAACGGCGTGGTCGAGGAAGTCGACGAGAGCCGTGCCCGCCTCAAGGTGGCGGTTTCCATCTTCGGCCGGGCGACCCCGGTCGAACTCGAATATGCGCAGGTCGAGAAGCTCTGATCTGCCGAGGGGGCTGCGGAAGCACCCCCAGCCCTTGCCGATCTTCGCGAAATCGTCGATTTCGCCCTGAAGATCGCAGGTGTCCGGTGGTCCGATGCGATCGCATTCGGCCGCTGGTACGACGTCGCGGGAGGGGAGGCCGGGCTTGTCGCCGTCCGGCGGAACCGAACCGCGAACTCCGGCCACAGCGATGGCCATCAACCGCGGGGCAACCCGCTCAGGAGCAATAAATGGCGAAGAAGATTACCGGCTACGTCAAGCTGCAGGTGCCGGCGGGTTCTGCCAACCCGTCGCCGCCGATCGGCCCCGCGCTCGGCCAGCGCGGTCTGAACATCATGGAATTCTGCAAGGCCTTCAATGCGCGCACGGCGCAGATGACGAAGGGAACGCCGATTCCCGTCATCATCACCGCCTATCAGGACCGCTCGTTCACCTTCGAACTCAAGCTGCCGCCGGTTTCCTTCTTCGTGAAGGAAGCTGCGGGCATCAAGTCCGGTTCGCAGACGCCGGGCAAGGGTGCCAAGGCGGGCCAGATCACGATCGACCAGATCCGTGAGATCGCCACCAAGAAGCTGCCTGACCTCAATTGCGATACGGTCGAAGCGGCCATGGCAATGGTGAAGGGTTCCGCCCAGTCTATGGGCCTCGAGATCGTCGGGTGATATGATGTCTCATCAGGGAAAGCGCATCCGCGCCGCCAAAGAAGGCGTTAACCGCATCAAGCTCTATGGCCTGGACGAAGCGGTCCAGCTCGTCAAGGAGCGGGCCACCGCCAAGTTCGATGAGACGGTCGAGATCGCCATGAATCTCGGTGTCGATCCCCGCCATGCCGATCAGATGGTCCGCGGCGTCTGCAATCTGCCGAACGGCTCGGGGCGCACGCTGCGCGTCGCCGTGTTCGCGCGCGGCGCCAAGGCCGATGAAGCCCGGGCGGCGGGCGCCGATATCGTCGGCGCCGAGGATCTCGTCGAGATCGTCAATGGCGGCAAGATCGATTTCGACCGCTGCATCGCCACGCCCGACATGATGCCTCTGGTCGGCCGCCTCGGCAAGGTGCTCGGCCCGCGCGGCATGATGCCCAACCCGAAGGTCGGCACCGTGACCATGGACGTCACGTCCGCGGTCAAGGCGTCGAAGGGCGGCTCGGTCGAGTTCCGCGTCGAGAAGGCCGGCATCGTGCACGGCGCGGTCGGCAAGGCGTCATTCGGTTCCGACAAGCTGGCGGAGAACATCAAGGCGTTCGCCGACGCGGTGGTCCGCGCCAAGCCGGCCGGCGCCAAGGGGACCTATGTGCAGCGCGTCGCGCTGTCGTCCACCATGGGCCCCGGCGTGAAGATCGATCCGACGACCCTGCTCGGCGCCTGAGCGGCCGACGACGACATCGGGCCCCGCCTCTGTGGCGGGGCTTTTTTGCGCCCGCGGCGCGTGGCCGCTTCGGCCGGTATGCCACAATATGGCGGAGAGCCTCGAATTAGCTCTTGGCATTTGGCGTCCGAGGCCTTATATCGCGACTCTCACTGAACTGATCAAAGGTTCATGAACCTGGGGTGCGCAAGCGGCCCGGGATTTTGCTGTCCGGAGTTATCCGGATTTTAGACTGGCCGAACGGGCGGGGAAGTTTTTCAAGCCCGGGCGGCCATGTCCTGTCCGAGACTGCAGGCGCGGGGAAACCCGCTTAATTTGCAAAGAAACGCCTGAAAGGGCGCTCTTTTTGCCTGCATAGACGGGGAAGACCGGTTTTTGGTATCCGTTTCGCGGCTGCCTCGTGACTTGGTTCGATCCGACGCACCTGAAACCGCAAGGCATGTGTCATATTGACGCACGCCGGTGACGGGGGACAGGCACTCGAGCGTCGCCTTCAGCACGCCGGTTCGCCGGAGGGTATGGAGGCGGCAAAGTGCAACGGTCAGCTTTTCGTTCTGACGAAGAGCTGCAACCGGAGAGAGCAACGTGGAAAGAGCGGAAAAGCAGGAGTTCATCGGCTTTCTCCAGGAGGTCTTCAAGGCTTCCGGAGTGGTCGTCGTAGCTCACTATTCCGGCCTGACCGTCGCCCAGATGCAGAAGCTGCGCAAGCAGATGAAGCAGGCTGGCGCGACCGTGAAGGTCGCAAAGAACCGCCTCGCCAAGATCGCTCTCGATGGCACGGATGTTGCCAGCATCGCGCCCCTTCTGAAGGGGCCGACCCTGATCGCTTATTCGAGCGATCCGGTGGCAGCACCCAAGGTCGCCGTCGACTTCGCCAAGGGCAACGACAAGTTCGTTATCCTGGGCGGCGCGATGGGCAAGACCTCCTTGGACACGGACGGCGTCAAGGCCCTCGCGACCTTGCCGTCACTCGATGAACTGCGCGCCAAGCTCGTCGGCCTTATCCAGGCTCCGGCGACCAAGGTTGCTCAGGTCGTCACCGCGCCGGCTGCCAAGCTGGCCCGTGTGTTCGAGGCTTATGCCAAGCGAGACGAAGCGGCGTAAGGCCGTTCGCAACCCGATAACCGGTACGAACCAGAATTTAGGAAGAATGGACCATGTCCAAGATTGAAAAGATCGTCGAAGACCTCTCGAGCCTGACGGTTCTCGAAGCCGCTGAACTCGCCAAGGCGCTGGAAGAGAAGTGGGGCGTCTCGGCTGCGGCCGCCGTCGCCGTTGCCGCTGCCCCGGCTGGTGCCGCTGCGCCGGTCGCCGAAGTGCAGACCGAGTTCACGGTCGTCCTCGCCGCTGCCGGCGAAAAGAAGATCGAAGTCATCAAGGAAGTCCGCGCGATCACGGGCCTCGGCCTCAAGGAAGCCAAGGACCTCGTCGAGGGTGCTCCGAAGCCTGTCAAGGAAGCCGTTTCCAAGGAAGAGGCCGACAAGCTCAAGGCTCAGCTCGAGAAGGCTGGCGCCAAGGTCGAGCTCAAGTAAGAGAGCTTGCGTCAGGCGTTACGGCTCCGGGGATTCCCCGGGGCCTTTTCCGCGTTTGAGGCGCCCGGGCAGGGGCTGTCCTCGGGGCGGAGACGGCGAATCGGAGAATCCCGGAGGGGTTTTGCGATCCGCCGTTGCAAAGGGCGAAGGGGCGGCGCCAGCCGGCCGTAATTTATGCGGAGTTCCGTGCGAGCGGAACGCCGCCGGGCAGGTGAGGGGGCGTCGGCGCCTTCGCCTGCGGGATCAGATGCTTGTGGCATCGATGGCGCAGCGCCGGGCTGTTCCATCGTGTCGCATGAAGGGACGAGGACCACATGGCTCAGACGATCAATGCACGCAAGCGCGTCCGCCGGTTTTTCGGAAAAATCCGCGAAGTCGCGACGATGCCGAACCTGATCGAGGTTCAGAAGGCGTCATACGATCAGTTTCTTCAGGTCGACGAGCCCGCGGGCGGGCGGACGGACGAGGGACTGCAGACGGTCTTCAAGTCGGTTTTCCCGATCTCCGATTTTTCGAATAAGGCCATGCTCGAATTCGTCAAATACGAGTTCGAAGGACCGAAATACGATGTCGACGAGTGCCGCCAGCGCGGCATGACCTTCGCTGCGCCCTTGAAGGTGACCCTACGCTTGATCGTGTTCGATGTCGATGAGGAAACCGGCGCGCGTTCGGTCAAGGACATCAAGGAGCAGGATGTCTACATGGGCGATATGCCGCTCATGACCTCGAACGGCACCTTCATCGTCAACGGCACCGAGCGCGTCATCGTCTCGCAGATGCACCGCTCGCCCGGCGTGTTCTTCGACCACGACAAGGGCAAGACCCATTCCTCGGGCAAGCTGCTGTTCGCCGCCCGCATCATTCCCTATCGCGGTTCCTGGCTCGACATCGAGTTCGACGCCAAGGACATCGTCTTTGCGCGTATCGACCGCCGCCGCAAGATTCCGGTGACGTCGCTGCTCTTCGCCCTGGGCATGGACGGTGAGGAGATCCTGTCGACCTTCTACAACTCGATCATCTATACCCGCACCGATGACGGCTGGCGTGTTCCCTATGATTGGAACCGCATGAAGGGCGCCAAGCCCAATATCGACCTCATCGATGCCGATACCGGCGAGATCGTCGTGGAAGCGGGCAAGAAGCTGACCGCCCGTTCGGCGCGTGCGCTGGCGGAGAAGGGGCTCAAGGCGCTGCGCGTCACCGATGACGACCTCGTCGGGCAATATGTGTCCGAGGACATCGTCAACACCAAGACCGGCGAGATCTATCTCGAGGCGGGCGAGGAGCTCACCGAGAAGAACCTCAAGGTGCTGGCCGAAGCCGGCTTCCATGAAGTGCCGGTGCTCGACATCGACCATGTCACGGTGGGCGGCTATATCCGCAACACGCTGGCGGTCGACAAGAATGCCGTCCGCGAGGAAGCCCTGTTCGACATCTACCGCGTGATGCGTCCGGGCGAGCCGCCGACGATCGATTCGGCCGAGGCGATGTTCCAGTCGCTGTTCTTCGACCCCGAGCGCTACGACCTTTCCTCGGTCGGCCGCGTGAAGATGAACATGCGTCTCGACCTCGACGCCGAGGATACGGTGCGCGTGCTGCGCAAGGCCGATATCCTCGCCGTGGTCAAGACGCTGGTCGACCTGCGCGACGGCAAGGGCGAGATCGACGATATCGACCATCTCGGCAACCGGCGCGTCCGCTCCGTGGGCGAGCTGATGGAGAATCAGTATCGCGTCGGCCTGCTGCGCATGGAGCGCGCCATCAAGGAGCGCATGTCCTCGGTCGACGTCGACACGGTGATGCCGCAGGACCTGATCAACGCCAAGCCGGCGGCCGCCGCCGTGCGCGAGTTCTTCGGGTCTTCCCAGCTGTCGCAGTTCATGGACCAGACCAATCCGCTGTCGGAGATCACCCACAAGCGCCGCCTGTCGGCGCTTGGCCCGGGCGGCCTGACGCGCGAGCGTGCCGGCTTCGAGGTGCGCGACGTCCATCCGACCCATTACGGCCGCATCTGCCCGATCGAGACGCCGGAAGGGCCGAATATCGGCCTGATCAACTCGCTGGCGACCTTCGCGCGCGTCAACAAATACGGCTTCATCGAGGCGCCGTACCGCCGCATCCGCAACGCCCAGGTCACGCCCGAGGTCGTCTATCTCTCGGCGATGGAAGAGGGCAAATATTACGTCGCCCAGGCCAATGTGCCGGTCGACAAGGAGGGCCACCTCACCGAGGACTTCGTGGTCTGCCGTCATGCCGGCGACGTGCTGATGGTGGCGCCCGATCGCGTCGACTTCATGGACGTTTCGCCCAAGCAGCTCGTCTCGGTCGCGGCGGCGCTCATTCCCTTCATCGAGAATGACGACGCCAACCGGGCGCTGATGGGTGCGAACATGCAGCGCCAGGCCGTGCCGCTGGTGCGCTCCGACGCGCCCTTCGTCGGCACCGGCATGGAGAGCGTGGTGGCCCGCGATTCGGGCGCCGCGATCGCCGCCCGCCGGACCGGCATCATCGACCAGGTCGACGCGACCCGTATCGTCATCCGCGCCACGGCCGATCTCGATCCGACCCAGTCGGGTGTCGACATCTACCGGCTGATGAAGTTCCAGCGCTCCAACCAGTCGACCTGCATCACGCAGAAGCCGCTGGTGCGCGTCGGGGACATCGTCCGCAAGGGCGACATCATCGCCGACGGTCCGTCGACCGAGCTCGGCGAGCTGGCGCTCGGCCGCAACGTCCTCGTCGCCTTCATGCCGTGGAACGGCTACAACTTCGAGGATTCCATCCTCCTCAGCGAGAACATCGCCAAGGAGGACGTGTTCACCTCGATCCACATCGATGAATTCGAGGTGATGGCCCGCGACACCAAGCTCGGTCCGGAGGAGATCACGCGCGACATTCCGAACGTGTCGGAAGAAGCGCTGAAGAACCTCGACGAGGCCGGCATCGTCTATATCGGTGCCGAGGTGCAGGCGGGCGACATCCTCGTCGGCAAGATCACGCCGAAGGGCGAAAGCCCGATGACGCCGGAAGAAAAGCTTCTGCGTGCCATCTTCGGCGAGAAGGCATCCGATGTGCGCGACACCTCGCTGCGCGTGCCGCCGGGCGTGACCGGGACGATCGTCGAGGTCCGTGTGTTCAACCGCCACGGCGTCGACAAGGACGAACGCGCCCAGGCGATCGAGCGCGAGGAGATCGAGCGTCTCGCCAAGGACCGCGACGACGAGCAGGCGATCCTCGACCGCAACGTCTATCAGCGCCTGACGGAGATGCTCGACGGCAAGGCGGCGATCGCCGGGCCGAAGGGCTTCAAGAAGGAGACGGTGCTGTCGCCCGACCTGATGCAGGAATATCCGCGCTCGCAGTGGTGGAACTTCGCCGTGGCCGACGATGCGCTGATGAGCGAGATCGAGGCCATGCGCAAGCAGTACGACGAATCGAAGAAGCGTCTCGAGCAGCGCTTCCTCGACAAGGTCGAGAAGCTGCAGCGGGGCGACGAGCTGCCGCCGGGCGTGATGAAGATGGTCAAGGTCTTCGTCGCCGTGAAGCGCAAGATCCAGCCGGGCGACAAGATGGCCGGCCGGCACGGCAACAAGGGTGTCGTGTCGCGCATCATGCCGATCGAGGACATGCCGTTCCTGGAGGACGGCACGCCGGTGGACATCGTGCTCAATCCGCTCGGCGTTCCCAGCCGCATGAATGTCGGGCAGATCCTCGAGACCCATATGGGCTGGGCCGCCGCGGGCCTGGGCAAGCTCATCGGCGACGCCATCGATGCCTATAAGAAGGGCAAGGGTGTCAAGCAGCTCAAGGGTACGCTCGACCGGATCTACGGCGCCAATGAGGAGATCGAGGCGATGAACGAGCGCGAGCTCGTCGATATGTCCTCGACGCTCCGCCGCGGCGTGCCGATTGCGACGCCCGTCTTCGACGGCGCCAAGGAATCGGACATCGTCGACTTCCTGAAGATGGCCGGGCACGACGCGTCCGGGCAGGTGCAGCTCTATGACGGGCGCAGCGGCGAAGGTTTCGACCGCAAGGTGACCGTCGGCTATATCTACATGCTGAAGCTGCACCATCTCGTCGACGACAAGATCCACGCCCGTTCGATCGGTCCCTACTCGCTCGTCACCCAGCAGCCGCTGGGCGGCAAGGCGCAGTTCGGCGGCCAGCGTTTCGGCGAGATGGAGGTCTGGGCGCTGGAAGCCTATGGCGCGGCCTACACCCTGCAGGAAATGCTCACCGTGAAGTCGGACGACGTCGCCGGCCGTACCAAGGTCTACGAGGCCATCGTGCGCGGCGACGACACCTTCGAGGCGGGCATACCGGAATCGTTCAACGTCCTGGTCAAGGAAATGCGGTCGCTCGGCCTCAATGTCGAGCTCACGGGCCTGCGCAATGCCGACCAGATCCTCCCGCCGGCGGAAGCCGCGGAGTGAGCGCGACGGGTATCGGTTCCCATGCAGTGACCATGCCCCGGAGCGGTTCGCCGCTCCGGGTCGGTCCTTTTGATGATTTCATCCGCGCGGACGGGGGCGCTGCCCCCGCATTCGTGCAAACCTGGAGACGGCCATGAACCAAGAGGTCATGAATCTCTTCAATCCGGTGGCGCAGCCGCAGACCTTCGATCAGATCAAGATCTCGATCGCATCGCCGGAGAAAATCCTTTCGTGGTCATACGGCGAGATCAAGAAGCCGGAGACGATCAACTACCGTACGTTCAAGCCCGAACGCGACGGCCTCTTCTGCGCGCGTATCTTCGGGCCGATCAAGGACTATGAGTGCTTGTGCGGCAAGTACAAGCGCATGAAGTACAAGGGCGTCATCTGCGAGAAGTGCGGCGTCGAGGTCACGCTGTCGCGCGTGCGCCGCGAGCGCATGGGCCATATCGAGCTCGCCGCGCCCGTCGCCCATATCTGGTTCCTGAAGTCGCTGCCGAGCCGCATCGGCCTGCTGATGGACATGACGCTCAAGGATCTCGAGCGCATCCTCTATTTCGAATACTACGTCGTGATCGAGCCCGGTCTCACCCCGCTGAAGGAGCGCCAGCTCCTCTCCGAGGATGAGTATGCGCGCGCCCAGGATGAGTATGGCGAGGATTCCTTCACCGCCATGATCGGCGCGGAAGCCATCCGCGAGATGCTGCGCGCCATGGATCTGGAGAAGATCGCGGCGGACCTGCGCGTCGAGATCGCCGAATCCACGTCGGAACTGAAGCCCAAGAAGCTCGCCAAGCGCCTGAAGATCATCGAGGCCTTCATCCAGTCCGGCAACAAGCCGGAATGGATGATCCTGACGGCCGTCCCGGTCATCCCGCCGGACCTGCGTCCGCTCGTGCCGCTCGACGGCGGCCGCTTCGCGACCTCGGACCTCAACGATCTCTATCGCCGCGTCATCAACCGCAACAACCGCCTGAAGCGGCTGATCGAGCTGCGGGCGCCGGATATCATCATCCGCAACGAAAAGCGCATGCTGCAGGAGGCGGTCGACGCCCTCTTCGACAACGGCCGGCGCGGCCGCGTCATCACCGGCGCCAACAAGCGTCCGCTGAAGTCGCTTTCCGACATGCTCAAGGGCAAGCAGGGCCGGTTCCGTCAGAACCTGCTCGGCAAGCGCGTGGACTATTCGGGCCGTTCCGTCATCGTCGTCGGGCCGGAGCTGAAGCTGCACCAGTGCGGCCTGCCGAAGAAGATGGCGCTCGAGCTGTTCAAGCCCTTCATCTATTCGCGTCTCGACGCGAAGGGCCTGTCGGCGACCGTCAAGCAGGCCAAGAAGCTGGTCGAGAAGGAGAAGCCGGAAGTCTGGGACATCCTGGACGAGGTCATCCGCGAGCATCCGGTGCTGCTCAACCGCGCGCCGACGCTGCATCGCCTGGGCATCCAGGCGTTCGAGCCGGTGCTGATCGAGGGCAAGGCGATCCAGCTCCATCCGCTGGTCTGCACCGCCTTCAACGCCGACTTCGACGGCGACCAGATGGCCGTGCACGTCCCGCTGTCGCTCGAGGCGCAGCTGGAAGCGCGCGTGCTGATGATGTCGACCAACAACATCCTGCATCCGGCCAACGGCCAGCCGATCATCGTGCCCTCGCAGGACGTCGTGCTCGGCCTGTATTACGTGACGCTGATGTCGGACGGCGAGCCCGGACAGGGCATGGTGTTCGGCAATGTCGGCGAGCTCGACCATGCGCTCGAAAGCAAGGTCGTCACGCTGCATACGAAGATCAAGTGGCGCTGGAAGGGCCTCGACCAGGACGGGCAGCCGATCGTCAAGATGTATGAGACGACGCCCGGCCGGGTGAAGCTCGCCGAGCTCCTGCCCAAGAGCCCGAAGATCTCCTTCGACGCCGCCAACAACCTGATGACGAAGAAGGCGATCTCCGCGCTGATCGACGTCGTCTACCGTAACGTCGGCCAGAAAGAAGCGGTCATCTTCTGCGACCGCATCATGACGCTCGGCTTCTCCAACGCCTTCCGCGCCGGCATCTCGTTCGGCAAGGACGACATCGTCGTTCCCGACAACAAGTGGAAGATCGTGGCCGAGACCGACGCCCTGGCGAAGGACTACGAGCAGCAATACAATGACGGCCTGATCACCCAGGGCGAGAAGTACAACAAGGTCGTCGACGCCTGGGCCAAATGCGCCGATCGTCTCGCCAGCGAGATGATGCAGCGTATCTCGGCCGTTCATAAGGACGCCAACGGCCGCGACAAGCCGATCAACTCGATCTACATGATGGCGCATTCCTCGGCCCGCGGTTCGCCGGCCCAGATGCGTCAGCTCGGCGCCATGCGCGGCCTGATGGCCAAGCCGTCGGGCGAGATCATCGAGAGCCCGATCATCTCGAACTTCAAGGAAGGCCTCACCGTGCTCGAGTACTTCAACTCGACCCATGGCGCCCGCAAGGGATTGGCCGACACCGCCTTGAAGACCGCGAATTCGGGCTATCTGACGCGCCGTCTCGTCGACGTCGCCCAGGATTCGATCATCACCGAGATCGATTGCGGTTCGGAGAACGGCATCCGGGTGCGTGCCATCATCGATGCGGGCCAGATCGTGGCCTCGCTCGGGATCCGCGTCCTCGGCCGTACCGCGGCAGAGAACATCACCGATCCCTCGACGGGCACGGTGCTCGTACCGCATGGCGGCATGATCGATGAGAAGGCAGTCGATGCGATCGCGGCCTCCGGCATCCAGGAGGTCAAGATCCGCTCGGTGCTGACCTGCGAGACCAAGAACGGCGTGTGCGCGACCTGCTACGGCCGCGACCTGTCGCGCGGTTCGCGTGTCAATATGGGCGAGGCGGTCGGCGTCATTGCGGCGCAGTCCATCGGCGAGCCGGGCACGCAGCTGACGATGCGTACCTTCCATATCGGCGGCGCCGCGCAGATCAACGAGCAGTCGAACATCGAATCCACGTTCGAAGGCACCGTGAAGATCCGCAACCGCAGCGTCGTGCGCAATTCGGACGGCGAGCTCATCGCCATGGCCCGGAACCTCGCCGTCGTGGTCCTCGACCATGACGGTACGGAGCGCTCGGTCAACCGCGTGCCCTATGGTGCGCGCGTGAAGGTCGACGACGGCGACAAGATCAAGCGCGGCCAGCGCATCGCGGAGTGGGATCCCTATACCCGTCCCGTGATCACCGAGCTCGACGGCGTCATCGCCTATGAGGATCTGGTCGACGGCATCTCGGTGAACGAGACGGCCGACGAATCGACGGGCATCACCAAGCGCGTCGTCTCCGACTGGCGCACGTCGAACCGTTCGGCCGATCTTCGTCCGGCCCTCGTCATCAAGACGGTGGACGGCAAGATGGCGAAGCTCTCGCGCGGCGGCGACGCCCGTTACTTCCTGGCGGCGGATGCGGTCATCTCGGTCGATCCGGGTTCCAAGGTGCAGGCCGGCGACGTCATCGCCCGCGTGCCGCTGGAAAGCGCCAAGACCCGCGACATCACGGGCGGTCTGCCGCGCGTGGCGGAGCTGTTCGAGGCCCGTCGTCCGAAGGATGCGGCGATCATCGCCGAGATCACCGGCACGATCCAGTTCGGCAAGGACTACAAGAACAAGCGCCGTCTCACGATCCAGCCGCACGAGGCGGATCAGGAGGCTGTCGAATATCTGATCCCGAAGGGCAAGCACATCCATCTCCAGGACGGCGACGTCGTGGAAAAGGGTGACTTCATCGTCGACGGGAACCCGGCTCCGCACGACATTCTCGCGGTCAAGGGCGTCGAGGAACTGGCGGCCTACCTGGTCAACGAGATCCAGGAAGTCTACCGCCTGCAGGGCGTGCAGATCAACGACAAGCATATCGAGGTGATCGTCCGCCAGATGCTGCAGAAGATCGAGATCACCGACGCCGGTGAGACCGAATTCCTGCCCAGCGAGCAGGTTGACCGCATCGAATTCGATGAGGCCAACATCAAGGCGGTGGAAGAGGGCAAGAAGCCGGCTTCCGGCCATCCCGTGCTGCTCGGCATCACCAAGGCCTCGCTGCAGACCCGCTCGTTCATCTCGGCGGCGTCCTTCCAGGAGACCACCCGCGTGCTCACCGAGGCTGCCGTCAACGGCAAGTCGGATTCGCTGGAGGGGCTCAAGGAGAACGTCATCGTCGGCCGTCTCATCCCGGCCGGCACCGGCGCCCAGATCGCGCGGATCCGCGAGATCGCCAAGCGCCGCGACGACCTCATCCTGCAGCAGAAGCAGGCCGAGGCGGCCACGCCGGTCGCGGCACCCGCCGAGGAAGTGGTTGCCCTGCCGGCTGCCGAATAGCGCCGGTGCAGGACGCGCATCGATAAGGGGGCGGCCCGCCAGCGGGCCGCCCTTTCTTTTGATACCGGGCTACCGCCCGGCTCCCGCGCGATGGATCGGTGCGCGCCGGCGCATTATCGGCTTTCCCGGCCAGAAACTGCATTTCCGGGCTTTTTGACACGCTTCGTGCTTGACGTGGGGCGAGTCGGCAGCTAAAGACAGCCTACTTTCAGGGCAGGCGGTAAGCTGTGTTGTTCCTGCTGTCGTCAAGACGCGGAACCGATCGCTTAAACGCTGCCTCCGGGCTATCAGACACAGTTCCGGTCATGACCTCTGCGTGAAAGCGCGGCGGTCCTCTGTGGGTGTCGCGCTTGCATCCCCGACAAGGGAAGCTGGCGCGGTTTCGTTTTGCGTGGGTTCCTCATGCAAGGCAAAGCAGGTGCGGCCGTGACGGGCGTGCCAATCGAAGTTGAAGGGCGAACGATGCCGACCATTAGCCAGCTGATCCGCAAGCCGCGCGAACCGAAAGTGTATCGCGAGAAGGCGCGCCACCTGGAAGCATGCCCGCAGAAGCGCGGTGTGTGCACCCGCGTTTATACGACGACCCCGAAGAAGCCGAACTCGGCTTTGCGTAAAGTTGCCAAGGTGCGTCTCACCAATGGCTTCGAGGTCATCGGCTACATCCCCGGCGAGGGCCACAACCTTCAGGAGCATTCCGTGGTGATGATCCGCGGCGGCCGCGTGAAGGACTTGCCCGGCGTCCGCTATCATATCCTCCGCGGCGTTCTCGACACGCAGGGTGTCAAGAACCGCAAGCAGCGCCGGTCGAAGTACGGCGCGAAGCGTCCGAAGTAAGGGAAGAGCTCACTATGTCCCGTCGCCATCGTGCCGAAAAGCGTGAGATCATTCCGGATCCGAAGTTCGGTGATCTCGTCGTTACCAAGTTCATGAACGCCATCATGTATGACGGCAAGAAGTCGGTCGCCGAGAAGATCGTCTATGACGCCTTCGATACCATCGAAGCCAAGGCGAAGCAGAGCCCGATCAACGTTTTCCAGCAGGCGCTGTCCAACGTTGCCCCGGCGATCGAAGTCCGCTCGCGCCGCGTCGGCGGTGCGACCTATCAGGTTCCGGTCGAAGTCCGTCCCGAGCGTCGCCAGGCGCTGGCGATCCGCTGGATCCTGACGGCGGCCCGCGGCCGCAACGAGAAGACCATGGAAGAGCGTCTGTCGGGCGAACTGATGGATGCCTCCAACAATCGCGGCAACGCCGTGAAGAAACGCGAAGACACGCACCGGATGGCGGAAGCCAACCGCGCCTTCTCGCATTACCGCTGGTAAGCCTGAAGACAGGATTGAGGATCAGACGATGGCCCGCACGCACGCGATCGAGGACTACCGCAATTTCGGTATCATGGCGCATATCGACGCCGGCAAGACCACGACCACTGAGCGGATTCTCTACTACACCGGCAAGTCGCACAAGATCGGCGAAGTGCATGACGGCGCTGCCACCATGGATTTCATGGAGCAGGAGCAGGAGCGCGGCATCACGATCACTTCGGCTGCGACCACGGCTCACTGGGCCGGCAAACGCCTGAACATCATCGACACGCCCGGCCACGTCGACTTCACCATCGAAGTCGAGCGTTCGCTGCGTGTGCTCGACGGTGCCGTCTGCGTGCTCGATTCCAACCAGGGTGTCGAACCGCAGACCGAGACGGTCTGGCGCCAGGGTGACAAGTACAAGGTTCCGCGCATCGTCTTCGCCAACAAGATGGATAAGACGGGCGCCGATTTCTACAAGTGCCTGGACGATATCGTGAAGCGCCTCGGGGCCAAGCCGGTTCCGATCCAGCTGCCGATCGGCTCCGAAGCGAACTTCAAGGGTATCGTCGACCTCGTCCGCATGAAGGCCGTCGTCTGGACCGGCGAGGCGCTGGGCGCCGAATTCGACATGAATGCCGAAATTCCGGATGACCTGAAGGAAAGGGCCGCGGAATATCGCCTGGCCCTGATCGAAGCTGCCGTCGAACTCGACGACGATGCGATGACGGCCTATCTGGATGGTACCGAGCCGGACGAGCCGACCCTCAAGCGCCTGATTCGTAAGGCGGTGCTGACCAGCGCCTTCTACCCGGTCCTGGCCGGTTCGGCGTTCAAGAACAAGGGCGTGCAGACGCTGCTCGACGCGGTCGTCGACTATCTGCCGTCGCCGCTCGACCGCCCGGCGATCAAGGGTATCGATCCGCGCAACGACGAGGAAGTCGAGCGTCCGTCCTCGGACAGCGCCCCGCTTGCGATTCTCGGCTTCAAGATCATGGACGACCAGTATGGTGTCCTGACCTTCTGCCGCATTTATTCCGGCAAGCTCCAGAAGGGCGTTTCGCTCCTCAACTCGACCCGCGAAAAGAACGAGCGTGTCGGCCGCATGGTTCTCATGCATGCCAATGACCGCGTGGAAATTGCCGAGGCCTATGCGGGCGATATCGTCGCCCTCGTCGGCCTGAAGGATACCCGCACCGGCGACACGCTGTGCGATCCGGCCCATCCGGTCATCCTGGAGCGCATGGAATTCCCCGAGCCCGTCATCGAGATGGCGGTCGAGCCGAAGACCAAGGCGGACCAGGAAAAGATGGCCCTGGCTCTGGTCAAGCTGGCCGCGGAGGATCCGTCCTTCCGCGTGTCGACCGACCAGGAATCCGGCCAGACCATCATCAAGGGCATGGGCGAGCTCCATCTCGACATCAAGGTCGACATCCTGCGCAGGACGCACAAGGTCGACGTCAATGTCGGCGCTCCGCAGGTGGCCTTCCGCGAGAAGATCACCAAGCGGGCCGAGATCGACTACACCCACAAGAAGCAGACCGGTGGTACCGGCCAGTTCGCTCGCGTCAAGTTCATCGTCGAGCCGAACGAGCCGGGCAAGGGCTTCGAGTTCGAGTCGAAGGTCATCGGCGGTTCGGTGCCCAAGGAATACATCCCGGGCGTCGAAAAGGGCCTCAATTCGGTTCTGGGCGCAGGCATCGTCGCCGGCTTCCCGGTGGTGGACGTCAAGGTCACGCTGATCGACGGCGCCTACCATGAAGTCGACTCTTCGGCCCTGGCGTTCGAAATCGCGTCTCGCGCGGCTCTTCGTGAAGGCCTGCAGAAGGGCGGTTCGGTCCTGCTCGAGCCGGTCATGAAGGTCGAGGTGGTGACTCCGGAAGAATATACCGGCTCGGTCATCGGCGATCTCAACTCTCGTCGCGGCCAGATCCAGGGCCAGGACATGCGCGGCAACGCGAATGTCGTGAATGCCATGGTCCCGCTCATGAACATGTTCGGCTACGTCAACCAGTTGCGCTCCTTCACCCAGGGCCGTGCCAGCTACACGATGCAGTTCGACCACTACGAACAGGCGCCGTCCAACGTCGCTGCTGAAATCCAGGCGAAGTACGCCTGATCCATTTCGTTACTAGGTTCATCCGCCGTTTCGGCGACAGGTGAAGGAGGCCCCGATGGCCAAAGAGAAATTTGAACGGAACAAGCCGCACTGCAACATCGGCACGATTGGTCACGTCGACCATGGCAAGACGTCGTTGACGGCAGCGATCACGAAGGTTCTGGCGGAGACGGGCGGGGCGACGTTCACGGCGTATGACCAGATCGACAAGGCGCCTGAAGAGAAGGCGCGCGGCATCACGATCTCGACGGCGCATGTTGAGTACGAGACGAAGAACCGTCACTACGCGCATGTGGACTGCCCGGGTCACGCCGATTATGTGAAGAACATGATCACGGGCGCGGCGCAGATGGACGGCGCGATCCTGGTCGTTTCGGCGGCGGACGGTCCGATGCCGCAGACGCGCGAGCACATCCTGCTGGCGCGCCAGGTCGGCGTTCCCGCGCTGGTGGTGTTTCTGAACAAGGTGGACATGGTCGACGATCCCGAGCTTCTGGAGCTCGTGGAGCTGGAAGTGCGCGAGCTTCTGTCGAAGTACGAGTTCCCTGGGGACGACATCCCGATCACCAAGGGCTCAGCGCTGATGGCGCTGGAGAACAAGTCGCCGGAGATCGGGCATGACGCGATCCTCGAGCTGATGAAGACGGTGGACGACTACATCCCGCAGCCGGAGCGGCCGATCGACCAGCCGTTCCTGATGCCGGTGGAAGACGTGTTCTCGATCTCGGGCCGCGGCACGGTGGTGACGGGACGCGTGGAGCGCGGCATCGTCAAGGTCGGCGAGGAAGTCGAGATCATCGGCATCCGTCCGACGCAGAAGACGACGGTGACGGGCGTGGAGATGTTCCGCAAGCTGCTGGACCAGGGTCAGGCTGGCGACAACATCGGCGCGCTGCTGCGCGGCACCAAGCGCGAGGACGTGGAGCGCGGCCAGGTTCTGTGCAAGCCGGGTTCGGTGAAGCCGCACACGAAGTTCAAGGCCGAGGCCTATATCCTGACGAAGGAAGAGGGCGGTCGCCATACGCCGTTCTTCGGCAATTACCGTCCTCAGTTCTACTTCCGCACGACGGACGTGACGGGGATCGTGACGCTGCCGGAAGGCACGGAAATGGTGATGCCGGGCGACAACATCGCCATGACGGTGAGCCTGATCGTGCCGATCGCCATGGAGGAGAAGCTGCGCTTCGCCATCCGTGAAGGCGGTCGCACCGTCGGGGCCGGCGTCGTCGCCGCCATCATCGAATAAGATCTTCAATCAAGCGCATTGTCGGCGCGCCGTTTGGCGGCGCGCCAAACATTTCGGAGTCAGGGCATGAACGGCCAGAACATCCGCATCCGCCTCAAAGCGTTCGACCATCGTATCCTCGATGCGTCGACCCGCGAGATTGTTTCCACGGCCAAGCGCACTGGCGCCGCTGTTCGCGGACCAATTCCGCTCCCGACGCGGATCGAGAAATACACGGTGAACCGCTCGCCGCACGTCGACAAAAAATCGCGTGAGCAGTTCGAGATGCGCACCCATAAGCGCCTGCTCGACATCGTAGACCCCACCCCGCAGACCGTGGACGCGCTCATGAAGCTCGACCTCGCCGCAGGCGTGGACGTCGAGATCAAACTCTGATCAGGCTCCTCTAGGCTTAGGAACGAACGCCATGCGTTCTGGTGTCATTGCACAGAAGATCGGCATGAGCCGCGTTTACAACGACGCAGGCGAGCATGTACCGGTCACAGTTCTCCGGCTTGACGGCTGCCAGGTCGTCGCCCACCGGACCAACGACAAGAACGGGTATACCGCGCTGCAGCTCGGCGCCGGCTTTGCTAAGGTCAAGAATACGACCAAGGCGCAGCGTGGCCATTTTGCTGTCGCCAATGTGGAGCCCAAGCGTAAGATCGTCGAATTCCGCGTGCCGGAAACCGGCATGATTCCGGTCGGCGCCACCATCACTGCCGACCATTTCGTCCCCGGCCAGTTCGTCGACGTCACCGGTACGACGATCGGCAAGGGCTTCGCCGGCTCGATGAAGCGCTGGAATTTCAGCGGCCATCGCGCGACCCACGGCAACTCGGTGACCCATCGTGCCCATGGTTCGACGGGTCAACGCCAGGACCCCGGCAAGACGTTCGCCGGCAAGAAGATGGCGGGCCATCTCGGTGACGAGCGCGTCACCACGATGAACCTCAAGGTCGTCCGTACTGATGTCGATCGCGGCCTCATCCTCGTCGAGGGTGCCGTTCCCGGCGCCAAGGGCGGCTGGATCCTGGTGCGCGACGCCGTCAAGAAGCAGTTGCCGGAAGCGGCGCCGAAGCCCGGCGCGTTCCGCTTGCCAGAAGCTGCAGTCGCAGCGGCCGGCGAGTGAGGAGGAGCCGATGAAACTTTCGATTACCACTCTTGACGGATCCGAGACCGGCTCCGTGACGCTGTCGGACGAGATCTTCGGTCTCGAGCCGCGTGCGGACATCCTTCAGCGCGTCGTGCGCTGGCAATTGGCCAAGCGCCAGGCCGGCACGCACAAGACGCTCGGCCGGTCGGAGATCGATCGGACCAAGAAGAAGCTGTACAAGCAGAAGGGCACCGGCGGCGCTCGTCACGGTGCGGCTTCCGCGCCGCAGTTCCGTGGCGGCGGCCGCGCCTTCGGGCCGGTGGTGCGCTCCCATGCCCATGATTTGCCGAAGAAGGTGCGGGCGCTTGGCCTCAAGCATGCGCTCTCGTCCAAGGCGAAGACGCAGCAGCTGATCATTCTCGACAAGGCTGCGGTCGACGAGATCAAGACCAAGGCGCTGAGGGACACGTTCTCGAAGCGGGGCCTGGCCAATGTTCTCGTCATCGACGGAGCCGAGGTCGATCAGAAGTTCGCTCTGGCCGCCCGCAACATCCCGAATGTGGACGTGTTGCCGGTGCAGGGCATCAATGTTTACGACATTCTGCGCCGCGACAGCCTCGTGCTGACCAAGGCGGCCGTCGACGCGCTGGAGGCACGATTCAAATGAGCACCGATGTCAGGCATTACGACGTGATCCTGTCCCCGGTGATCACGGAAAAGACGACGGCCCATACGGAACTCAACCAGGTGGTTTTCCGCGTCCGCAAGGAAGCGACCAAGCCGCAAATCAAGGCCGCCGTCGAGAAGCTGTTCAATGTCAAGGTGATGGGCGTCAACACGCTCATCCGCAAGGGCAAGATCAAGCGATTCAAGGGTACGATTGGCACCCAGAGCGACGTCAAGCGCGCGATCGTGACTTTGGCCGAAGGCCAGACGATCGACGTGACGACGGGCCTCTGAGGCGCGGACCGGAAAGGGAGAGAGACCAATGGCTCTCAAAAGTTACAAGCCGGTTACGCCGGGCCTGCGCCAGCTCGTGCTGGTCGACCGCTCCGCCCTCTACAAGGGAGCGCCGGTCAAGATCTTGACCGAAGGTCTGAGCAAGTCGGGCGGCCGCAACAATACGGGCCGCACCACGTCGTTCCGCAAGTCGGGCGGCCACAAGCGGACCTATCGCATCGTCGACTTCAAGCGCCGCAAGCTTGACGTGCAGGGCACCGTCGAGCGGATCGAATATGATCCGAACCGCACGGCCTTCATCGCGCTCATCTCCTATGCGGACGGTGAGCAGGCCTACATCCTGGCGCCGCAGCGCCTGGGCGTCGGCGACAAGGTGATCGCGAGCGCCTCGGCCGACGTGAAGCCGGGCAATGCGATGCCGATGTCGGCGATGCCGGTCGGCACGATCGTGCACAATGTCGAGCTCAAGCTCGGCCGTGGCGGCGCGATCGCCCGTTCTGCCGGCAGCTATGCCCAGATTGCCGGCCGCGATGGCTCCTACGTCATCCTGCGCCTCAATTCGGGCGAGCAGCGCCTGGTGCTGTCGAGCTGCTTCGCCACCGTCGGCGCGGTTTCGAACCAGGACCATATGAACATCTCGCTCGGCAAGGCGGGTCGTTCGCGCTGGCTCGGCATCAAGCCTTCGGTTCGCGGCGTTGCCATGAACCCGATCGACCATCCCCATGGCGGCGGCGAAGGCCGTACCTCGGGTGGCCGTCATCCCGTTACGCCCTGGGGCAAGCCGACCAAGGGCAAGAAGACGCGTTCGAACAAGGCGACGGACAAGTTTGTTGTCTCGTCGCGCCACGTCAAGAAGAAGTAAGGAGACCACTCGTGTCCCGCTCAGTCTGGAAAGGCCCGTTTGTGGACGGGTACCTCCTGAAAAAGGCGGATGCCGCGCGCGGCTCCGGCCGCAGCGAAGTCATCAAGACCTGGAGCCGCCGTTCCACCATTCTGCCGCACTTCATCGGCGTTACCTTTGGCGTCTATAACGGCCAGAAGCATGTCCCGGTGCAGATCACCGAAGACATGGTCGGCATGAAGCTCGGCGAATTTGCCCCGACGCGGACCTTCTATGGCCACGCGGCGGACAAGAAGGCGAAGAGGAAGTAAGCGATGGGCAAGCCGAAGTCTGAACGTGCCCTGCCGGATAACGAGGCGAAAGCGGTTGCACGCATGCTGCGCGTCTCCCCGCAGAAGCTGAATCTCGTGGCGACGATGATCCGCGGCAAGAGGGTCGATTCGGCTTTGGCCGACCTCACCTTCTCCCGCAAGCGCATCGCGACCGACGTCAAGAAGACGCTGCAGAGCGCCATTGCCAATGCCGAGAACAATCACGGCCTGGATGTGGACGATCTCATCGTCTCGGAAGCCTTCGTCGGGAAGGCCTTCGTCATCAAGCGCTTCCATGCGCGGGCCCGTGGCCGGGCAGGGCGTGTCGAGAAGCTGTTTTCGAACCTGACGGTCGTTGTCCGCCAGGTTGAAGCCAAGGCGTAAGGAGCCGGCGATGGGTCAGAAAGTCAATCCGATCGGCCTGCGTCTGGGTATCAACCGGACCTGGGATTCGCGCTGGTTCGCCGGCAAGAACGAATACGGCAAGCTGCTGCACGAGGACATCGCCATCCGCAAGGCGCTGCTCAAGCAGCTCAAGCAGGCGGCCGTCTCGCGCATCGTCATCGAGCGTCCGCACCGCAAGTGCCGCGTCACGATCTACTCGGCCCGTCCGGGCATCGTGATCGGCAAGAAGGGCGCGGATATCGACAAGCTCAAGAAGACGGTGTCGAGGCTGACGGCTTCGGAAGTGCACATCAACATCGTTGAAGTGCGCAAGCCCGAAGTCGATGCGACGCTGGTGGCCGACTCCATCGCCCAGCAGCTCGAGCGCCGCGTCGCCTTCCGTCGTGCCATGAAGCGCGCCGTGCAGTCGGCGATGCGCCTGGGTGCCGAAGGCATCCGCATCAACTGCTCGGGCCGTCTGGGCGGCGCGGAGATCGCCCGTCTCGAATGGTATCGTGAAGGGCGCGTGCCGCTTCACACGCTGCGCGCCGATGTCGACTACGGCACGGCGACGGCATTCACCACCTTCGGTACGTGCGGCATCAAGGTCTGGATCTTCAAGGGTGAGATCCTCGAGCATGATCCGATGGCCCAGGACAAGCGCATGGCGGAAGCCGAGACCGGCCGCTCGTCGTCGCGCCCTCGTAACGAAGCCGCGTGACGGCTGCGGGGACTTGAGAGAAGAAAACCATGTTGCAACCCAAGCGCACCAAATTCCGTAAGCAGTTCAAGGGCCGCATTCACGGTGTGGCCTCGTCGGGCGCGCTCCTGAACTTCGGCCAGTTCGGCCTCAAGGCCCTGGAGCCGGAGCGTGTGACTGCACGCCAGATCGAAGCCGCGCGTCGCGCCATCACCCGCGAGATGAAGCGTCAGGGTCGCGTGTGGATCCGCATCTTTCCGGACGTGCCGGTTTCCGCCAAGCCCGCCGAAGTGCGCATGGGCTCCG
Organism: Labrys monachus; assembly: GCF_030814655.1. Classification (NCBI taxonomy): domain Bacteria; kingdom Pseudomonadati; phylum Pseudomonadota; class Alphaproteobacteria; order Hyphomicrobiales; family Xanthobacteraceae; genus Labrys; species Labrys monachus. The sequence continues at coordinate 4,249,915 of NZ_JAUSVK010000001.1, read as the reverse complement.
GCAAGGGCGCGCCCGACCATTGGGTCGCGCGCGTCAAGCCGGGCCGTATCATGTTCGAGCTCGACGGCGTCAGCGAGGAGATCGCCCGTTCGGCGTTGACGCTCGGCGCGGCCAAGCTGCCGATCAAGACCCGTTTCATCCAGCGTATCGCTGAGTGAGGAAGACACCATGAAGATCGAAGACGTCAAGGTGCTGACCGAAGACCAGCTCGCCGATGAACTCGCCAAGCTGAAGAAGTCGCAGTTCAATATGCGTTTCCAGAAGGCCACCGGCCAGCTGAACAACACGGCAGAGGTGCGCACGGTTCGTCGCTCCATTGCCAGGATCAAGACGGTTCAGAGCCAGCAGGCCGCGACCAAAGCCAAGGCTTGAGGAGATAGTCCATGCCCAAGCGCGTCCTGCAAGGCGTCGTCGTTTCGGACAAGAACGACAAGACGGTTGTTGTGAAGGTGGAGCGCCGCTTCACCCATCCGCTGCTGAAGAAGACCGTGCGTCGCACGAAGAACTACCATGCCCATGACGAGGGCAACGGCCACAAGGTCGGCGATATCGTGTGGATCGAGGAAGGTCGCCCGATGTCGAAGCTCAAGCGCTGGGTCGTCCGCGACGAAGCGGGCGCAGCCGAGGCGTAAGCCTCCGGCTGCCCGGGCGGCCTTGAATCGAAGCGGAATGTCGAAGCCGGCCGAATTAAGTTTGCTTGGGCCGGCTTTCTGCTTGTGATTGGGGAAGGGAGCCGCTAGAAGGCTCGCTTTCCCGGAGCGTCGGCGAAAGGGGCGGAGAGATCCGCCGCCTTGGCCGCGCTTTGGGTCTTCTATCAGATCTGCCGGCCGCAACGCCGGCGAACGGGCCCGAGACCTCGATGGTCGGAGGCCTTGCGGGGCCGGGATCCGAAAGGGTCCGGGCGCCAAACCCGAGGTTGGGCCGGGTCCGTCGTGAACGGATACCAGCCTGCGAAGAATAAGAGGGTACGTCATGATTCAGATGCAGTCGAATCTCGACGTCGCGGACAATTCCGGTGCGCGACGCGTGATGTGCATCAAGGTTTTGGGCGGCTCGAAGCGGAAATATGCCTCCGTCGGCGACATCATCGTCGTCTCGATCAAGGAAGCCATTCCGCGCGGGCGCGTCAAGAAGGGCGATGTGATGAAGGCCGTCGTCGTGCGCACGGCCAAGGATATCCGCCGTGCCGACGGTTCGGTGATCCGCTTCGACCGCAATGCGGCCGTGCTGATCAACAACCAGAAGGAGCCGATCGGCACGCGCATCTTCGGACCGGTTCCGCGCGAATTGCGCTCGAAGAACCATATGAAGATCATCTCGCTCGCGCCGGAGGTGTTGTGATGGCCGCGAAGATCAAGAAGGGCGACAAGGTCGTCGTGCTCACCGGCCGCTCCAAGGGCCGTTCCGGTGAAGTGATCCAGGTGATGCCGGACGAGAACCGCGCGCTTGTTCGCGGCGTGAACATGATCCGCCGTCACCAGCGCCAGTCCCCGACGCAGGAAGGCGGCGTGATTTCGAAGGAAGCGCCGATCGACCTGTCGAATATCGCAATCGCCGACCCCAAGGACGGCAAGCCGACGCGTGTCGGCTTCAAGGTTCTCGACAGCGGCAAGAAGGTCCGGATCGCCAAGCGTTCGGGAGAGCAGATCGATGGCTAACACCGAAGCCTATTCGCCGCGTCTGAAGACGTATTACGACGAAGTGGTTCGTCCCGAGCTGGTCAAGCAGTTCGGCTACAAGAACCCGATGGAAGTTCCCGCGGTCGAGAAGATCGTGCTGAACATGGGCGTCGGCGAAGCGACCGCCGACACCAAGAAGGTGACGATCGCGGCCGCCGACCTGGCGATGATCGCCGGGCAGAAGCCCGTCATCACGCGGGCCCGCAAGGCGATCTCGACCTTCAAGGTTCGAGAGAACATGCCGATCGGCGCGAAGGTGACCTTGCGCAAGACCCGCATGTACGAGTTCTTCGATCGCCTGGTGACGATCGCGCTGCCGCGCGTTCGGGACTTCCGCGGCCTCAATCCGAAGAGCTTCGACGGTCGCGGCAATTATGCCATGGGTTTCAAGGAGCACATCGTGTTCCCGGAAATCAACTACGACAAGGTCGACCAGGTCTGGGGTATGGACATCATCGTCTGCACCACGGCCAAGACCGACGACGAGGCGCGTGCGCTTCTGAAACTGATGAACTTCCCCTTCCGGCAGTGAGGCGGTTGACCGCCCTCAAACGCGGAACGTTGGAGACCTAAATGGCCAAGAAGAGTTCTATTGAGAAGAACAAGCGCCGCGAGAAGCTCGCCAAGAAGTTTGCTGGCAGGCGCGCGCGCTTGAAGACGATCGCGAACAATGATTCGCTGTCGATGGAAGAGCGTTTCACCGCTCGCCTGAAGCTGTCGGAGCTGCCGCGCAACTCCGCCAAGGAGCGCATACGCAATCGTTGCGAAGTGACCGGCCGTCCGCGCGCCGTCTACCGCAAGCTGAAGATGTCGCGTATCGCGTTGCGCGAACTCGGTTCCCGCGGCCTGATTCCAGGCCTCGTGAAGTCGAGCTGGTGAGGAGGTATCGTCATGGCGATCAATGATCCGGTTGGCGATATGCTGACCCGCATCCGCAATTCGCAGATGCGCCGCAAGAGTTCCGTCTCCACCCCCGGTTCCGGCCAGCGTGCCCGCGTCCTCGACGTGCTGCAGGCCGAAGGCTACATCCGGGGCTACACGGTGACCGACTTCGGCAATGGCCGGAGCGAGTTCGAGATCGAACTCAAATATTATGACGGTGAGCCGGTGATCCGCAAGATCGCCCGTGTCTCCAAGCCCGGCCGGCGCGTCTACGTGTCGGTCAAGAATATTCCCCGCGTCGCCAATGGACTTGGCGTGTCGATCGTTTCGACCCCGCGTGGCGTCATGGCCGACCATCAGGCCCGTGAAGCCAATGTCGGCGGCGAAGTGATCTGCACCGTGTTCTGAGCCGAAGGAGAAAGAATATGTCTCGTATCGGCAAGAAGGCGGTCGGCGTTCCGGCCGGCGTTACGGCGAGCCTCGAAGGCCAGACCGTCAAGGCGAAGGGACCGAAGGGCGAATTGCTCTTCACGGTGCCCGAGCTCATCTCGGTCGAGCTCAAGGACGGCGCCGTCAAGGTCGACCCGCGCGACGAGTCGAAGCTGGCGCGTTCGCTGTGGGGCATGTCGCGCACCATGGTCTCGAACATCTTCGTCGGCGTGACGAAGGGCTTCGAGAAGCGCCTGGAGATCAACGGCGTCGGCTACAAGGCCGCCGTCGCCGGCAAGGTGGTCAAGCTGTCGCTCGGCTACTCGCACGACGTGGACTATGCGATTCCGGAAGGAATCACGATCGTGACCCCGAAGCCCACCGAAGTGGTGATCTCGGGCATCGACAAGCAGAAGGTCGGCCAGGTCGCGGCCGAGATTCGCGAATATCGCGGCCCCGAGCCCTATAAGGGCAAGGGTGTCAAATATGCTGGTGAGTTCATCTTCCGCAAGGAAGGCAAGAAGAAGTAACGGAGCCTATCAATGGCGAATGCAAGGCAAGCTCTCGAGCGCCGCAAGGCGCGTGTCCGCCGCACCCTGCGTGCAGTGGCGAACGGACGGCCGCGCCTCTCGGTTTTCCGCTCTTCCAAGCACATCTACGCACAGGTCATCGACGATGCGAAAGGCGAGACCATCGCCGCCGCTTCGTCGCTGGAGAAGGACCTGCGCGGCAGCTTGAAGACGGGCGCCGACATCGAGGCCGCGAAGGTGATCGGCAAGCTCCTCGCGGAGCGTGCGGTCGCCAAGGGCGTCAAGGATGTCCTCTTCGATCGTGGCGGCTACATCTTCCACGGGCGCGTCAAGGCGCTCGCCGATGCGGCCCGCGAAAGCGGCCTCAATTTCTAAGGAACGGATCCAATGGCTCGTGAACGTGAACGTGACCGTCAGCGCGAAGAGCGCGACAGCGAGTTCGTGGACCGCCTCGTCCACATCAACCGCGTCGCCAAGGTGGTGAAGGGCGGCAAGCGTTTCGGCTTTGCTGCGCTCGTCGTCGTCGGTGATCAGAAGGGTCGTGTCGGCTTCGGCCATGGCAAGGCGCGCGAAGTGCCGGAAGCCATCCGCAAGGCGACCGACCAGGCCAAGCGCGGCCTGGTGCGGGTTTCCCTGCGCGAAGGCCGCACGCTGCACCATGACGTCAATGGCCGTCATGGCGCCGGCAAGGTCGTGCTCCGCGCGGCGCCCGCCGGTACCGGCATCATCGCCGGCGGCCCGATGCGCGCCGTGTTCGAATCGCTCGGCATGCATGACGTCGTCGCCAAGTCGCTGGGGTCTTCCAACCCCTACAACCTGGTCCGGGCGACGTTCGATGCCCTGAAGCACGAGGACAGCCCGCGTTCGGTCGCTGCCCGCCGTAGCCTCAAGGTTTCCCAGATCCAGAACCGGCGTCAGGGTATCGACGCCGAGTCGACCGATTGAACGGGAGGCAAGAGCGATGGCTGAAACCAAGACCGTGACGGTCGAGCAGATCGGCAGCCCGATCCGCCGCACCCAGGACCAGCGCGCGACTCTCGTCGGCCTGGGCCTCAACAAGATCCGCCGCCGCCGCACGCTGGAGGATACTCCGGCCGTGCGCGGCATGATTGCCAAGCTCGGTCACCTCGTCCGTGTGGTCGAGGCCGAGTAGGGAGACGCGACGATGAAACTCAACGATCTTCGCGACAACGAAGGCGCGACCAAGGCCCGCATGCGGGTCGGACGCGGCATCGGTTCGGGCAAGGGCAAGACCGGCGGCCGCGGCGTCAAGGGCCAGAAGGCCCGCACCGGCGTCGCCGTCAAGGGCTTCGAAGGCGGTCAGATGCCGCTGCATCGGCGCCTGCCGAAGCGCGGCTTCGTCAACATCTTCGCGACGCATTATGCCGAGGTGAATCTCGGCCGCGTGCAGACTGCGATCGATGCCGGCAAGCTGGACGCCCAGGCTGTCGTCACGGCCGAGGCGCTGATCGCCTCCGGCGTTCTGCGCCGCATTAAGGACGGCGTGAAGCTGCTCGGTTCGGGTGAGATCACGGCCAAGGTCACCTTCGAGGTCGCAGCTGCGTCGGCCAGCGCCGTCGCCGCGGTCGAGAAGGCCGGCGGTTCGGTAAAAGTGCTGAACGCGGTCGCAACGGCCGAAGCCTGATCCTATATAATGGTGGCCCGCCGGTTTGGCGGGCCGCTCCTTTTTTTGGCGCGCTTTCGACACGGCGGAGCACCCTATGGCATCGGCGGCGGAGCAGCTTGCTGCAAGCATCAACTGGAGTTCGTTCTCGAAGGCGGACGAGCTCAAGAAGCGAATCTGGTTCACGCTGGGCGCGCTGATCATCTACAGGCTGGGCACCTACGTCCCGATGCCGGGGATCAATCCCCAGGCCTATGCCGATGCCTTCAACGGCCAGAGCCAGGGCATTCTCGGCCTCTTCAACATGTTTTCGGGCGGTGCGGTCGGGCGCATGGCGATCTTCGCGCTTGCGATCATGCCCTATATCTCCGCGTCGATCATCGTCCAGCTCCTGACCACGGTCGTGCCCCAGCTGGAGGCCCTCAAGAAGGAGGGCGAGGCCGGGCGCAAGATCATGAACCAGTATACCCGCTATCTGACGGTGGTACTGGCGACGGCGCAGGCCTGGGGTATCGCGATCGGACTCGAGGGCGGCCAGCACATCGTCACCGATCCGGGCTGGTTCTTCCGCCTTTCGACGACGATCACGCTCGTCGGCGGCACCATGTTCCTGCTGTGGCTGGGCGAGCAGATCACGTCGCGCGGCATCGGCAACGGCACGTCGCTGATCATCCAGGCGGGCATCGTCGCGGAGTTTCCGACCCATGTCGGGCAGATGTTCGACCTGGCCCGCACCGGCGGCATGTCGCCCGTCTCGCTGCTGATGACGGTGGTCGTCGCCGTGGTGGTGGTCCTGGCCATCGTGTTCTTCGAACGGGCGCAGCGCCGTCTGCTGATCCAATATCCGAAGCGACAGGTGGGCAACCGGGTCTATGAGGGGCAGTCGTCGCATCTGCCGCTGAAGCTGAACACCTCGGGCGTCATCCCGCCGATCTTCGCTTCGTCGCTGCTGCTGCTGCCGACGACGGCCGCGACCTTCGCGGCGCAGGGCAATCCGAATTCATGGCTGAACAACATCGCCATCTATCTCGGCCACGGCAAGCCGCTGTTCATGCTGCTCTACGGCGTGCTGATCGTGTTCTTTACCTTCTTTTACACCGCGATCGTCTTCAATCCGACCGAGACGGCCGATAATCTGAAGAAGCACGGCGGCTTCATTCCCGGTATCCGTCCGGGCGACAATACCGCCAAGTTCATCGACTACGTCCTCACCCGCATCACCGTCGTCGGTGCCGTCTATATCGCGCTCGTCTGCCTGGTGCCGGAAGTCCAGAATTATCTGATTCCGTCCATTCCCTTCGTGCTGGGCGGTACTTCGCTGCTGATCACGGTGAGCGTGGCGATGGATACGCTGGCGCAGATCCACGGACATTTGCTGGCTCATCAATATGAGGGGCTGGTGCGCAAGACCAAGCTTAAGGGGAGTCGTCGCGGATGAAGCTGATTCTCCTGGGTCCGCCGGGGGCGGGCAAGGGTACCCAGGCGGTCCGGTTGGCCGAGAAGCATCGCATTCCCCAATTGTCCACGGGAGAGATGCTGCGGGCCGCCGCGGATGCGGGCACGCCGGTCGGCATCAAGGCCAAGGCCCTCATGGACGCCGGTGCGCTCGTGCCGGACGACATCGTGGTCGGCATCGTCGCGGACCGCATCGAGGAGCCTGACGCCAAGAACGGGTTCATCCTCGACGGGTTTCCCAGAACGACGGCGCAGGCCGTGGCGCTCGACGAGATGCTGGCGCAGAAGGGGATGCGGCTCGATGCGGTGATCGAATTCGTCGTGGACGAATCGATCCTGCTGTCGCGCATCGAGAAGCGTGTGGCGGAGACGATCGCCGCGGGCGGCAAGGTCCGTCCCGACGACAATGCCGAATCGTTCAAGACGCGGCTCCAGGCCTATCGGACCCAGACGGCGCCGCTGTCGGACTATTATCGCAAGAGCGGCGATCTGCGCCCGATCGACGCCATGAAGCCGATCGACGCGGTCTCGCGCGAGATCGATGAACTGCTTGCGGCCGTTTCGGCATGAAAAGTCGCATGCACGGTGCTTTCTTGAGAGCGACGTGCATAAACTTAGTCTTTACGAGTTGACGTGGCTTCTAGGAGCCTTTAATAAGCGCGTCTCACGTCAAGGACGCGCGGGTCGGTCGCTCTGCTGAGCGAGCGGCTCGTTTTTGCGCTGCCGGTTCGCCGGCCAGGATGAACGGATACGCAGCTTCCCGCCGCCGTATCAAGATTTGGAGACCGGAACGTGGCCCGCATCGCTGGCGTCAACATTCCCACCGCCAAGCGCGTCGAGATCGCGCTGCAGTATATTCACGGCATTGGCCCGGCCAAGGCCAAGGAAATCGTTTCGAAGGTCGGCATCGCTCCTGAGCGTCGCGTTCACCAGCTGAGCGATCAGGAAGTCCTTCAGATTCGCGAAACGATCGATCGTGACTATATCGTCGAAGGCGATCTTCGTCGTGACGTCGCGATGAACATCAAGCGTCTGATGGATCTGGGCTGCTATCGCGGCCTGCGTCATCGCCGCAGCCTTCCGGTTCGCGGTCAGCGGACCCACACCAATGCCCGTACCCGCAAGGGCAAGGCAAAGCCGATCGCCGGCAAGAAGAAGTAATTTCGGTTCAGTTTCTGTCCCGAGCGCCTGGTACCACGGGCGTGCTTGAAGGATTTTTCCATGGCAAAAGAAGCCGCAGGTCGCGTTCGCCGTCGCGAACGCAAGAATATCGTTTCTGGCGTTGCACACGTCAATTCGAGCTTCAACAACACGATGATCACCATCACCGACGCGCAGGGCAATACGATCGCCTGGTCGTCCTCGGGAACGATGGGCTTCAAAGGGTCCCGCAAGTCGACCCCGTATGCCGCGCAGATGGCCGCCGAAGATGCTGGCCGCAAGGCGAGCGAGCACGGCATGCGTACGCTGGAAGTTGAAGTGTCCGGCCCGGGTTCCGGTCGTGAATCGGCTCTGCGCGCCTTGCAGGCGTCGGGCTTCACGATCACGTCTATCCGCGACGTGACGCCAATTCCACATAATGGGTGCCGCCCGCGCAAGCGTCGTCGCGTCTGACGCGCGATTCGAGATGGTCCGGGCCGCTCATGGAGCGGCTCGGGTCTGTTGGCCGCACCGAGACCGATTGAAGGGTGTCGTCGTGATTCAGAAAAACTGGCAGGAACTTATCAAGCCGCAAAAGCTCGAAGTGACTCCGGGTGACGATCCAAGGAGCCAGGCGACCGCCGTCGCCGAGCCTTTGGAGCGTGGTTTCGGCGTGACCTTGGGCAATGCGCTGCGTCGCGTTCTGCTGTCGTCCCTCCAGGGGGCCGCGGTGACGTCGGTTCATATCGACGGCGTGTTGCACGAGTTCTCGTCCATCCCCGGCGTGCGTGAAGACGTTACAGATATCGTCCTCAATATCAAGGAAATTGCCGTCAAGATGGGCGCCGAAGGCCCCAAGCGGATCGTGCTGAAGAAGCAGGGTCCGGGACAGGTCTTCGCAGGCGACATCCAGACGGTCGGCGATATCCAGATCCTCAATCCGGACCATGTGCTGTGCACGCTGGACGAGGGCGCGGAAATCCGCATGGAGTTCACCGTCAACAACGGCAAGGGCTATGTCGCGGCGGACCGCAACCGCCCGGAAGACGCGCCGATCGGCCTCATTCCGGTCGACAGCCTCTATTCGCCGGTCAAAAAGGTCGCCTTCAAGGTCGAGAATACCCGTGAAGGGCAGATCCTCGATTACGACAAGCTGACCATGACGATCGAGACCAACGGTTCGATCACGCCGGACGATGCGCTGGCCTTCGCGGCACGCATCATCCAGGACCAGCTGGAAGTCTTCGTCAATTTCGAAGAGCCCAAGAAGGAGTCCGAGGCCCCGTCCATTCCGGAGCTCGCCTTCAACCCGGCGCTTCTCAAGAAGGTCGACGAACTCGAACTGTCGGTGCGTTCGGCCAACTGCCTGAAGAACGACAACATCGTCTATATCGGCGACCTCATCCAGAAGACCGAGGCGGAGATGCTCCGCACGCCGAACTTCGGCCGCAAGTCCCTGAACGAGATCAAGGAAGTGCTGGCACAGATGGGTCTTCACCTCGGCATGGAAGTGCCGGGCTGGCCGCCTGAGAACATCGAAGAGCTCGCTAAGCGCTTCGAGGAACATTATTAACTCCGCAGGCGCTTCGCGCTGCCAAAACCGCAAGGAACAGGGCTATGCGTCACGGCAAGGCTCATCGTAAATTCAACCGCACCGCCGAGCATCGCAAGGCGATGTTCGAGAACATGGCGGCTTCGCTCATCAAGCATGAGCAGATCGTCACCACGCTGCCCAAGGCGAAGGACCTGCGTCCGATCGTGGAGAAGCTCGTCACCCTCGGCAAGCGCGGCGACCTTCATGCGCGCCGGCAGGCCATTGCCCAGCTGCAGGACGAGGTGATCGTCACCAAGCTGTTTGACGTGCTTGCTGCGCGCTACAAGGATCGGCATGGCGGCTACACCCGGGTGCTCAAGGCCGGCTTCCGGCACGGGGATTCGGCCCCGGTCGGCGTGATCGAGTTCGTCGACCGCGACGTCGACGCCAAGGGCCAGGACTCCGGTCCGGTCCAGGAGCAGGCCGAGGCGGCCTGATTCCGGTCTCGCAGCGTTTGAAAGGCGGCTTCGGCCGCCTTTTTTATTGCCTTGCGCGGAACGGGAGGCCGATTCCGTTGGTTGCGGCCCCGGTGCCGGCGTGAGAGTTCCTGCTGCCGGTGGCAGAGGGCGTTGTCCGGCATTGGCACGCTGCATAATCTCGTCCACAAAGCCTGGTAAGTGTTGCCATGGCCGGGCGCCGAATTGGCTTGCCTGGCCCGGCTGTAACGGGAGTTCCTTGATGCGTCGCCTGTCTTTTGCCGCCGCGGTCCTGCTCGGGGCCCAGATGTCGGTGGCGTGCCTGGCGCCGGCGACGGCGCAGGATGCCGCCGTGCCGACGAGCCCGGCGGAAATCAAATTGTCCTTCGCGCCGATCGTGAAGAGGGTGACGGCCGCCGTCGTCAACGTCTATGCCCAGCATGTGGAGAAGGCACAGACCAACCCGATGTTCGACGATCCTTTCTTTCGCCGCTTCTTCGGCGGCGGGGAGGGAACGCCGCGCGATCGCGTCGAGCGGTCGCTGGGATCCGGCGTCATCGTCGGCAAGGACGGCATGATCGTCACCAACTACCATGTCATCGAGAATGCGACGCAGATCCGGGTTGCCCTGGCCGACAAGCGGGAGTTCGACGCCGATGTCGTCCTCACCGACGAACGGGGCGATCTCGCCGTGCTGAAGCTGAAGGGTGTCAAGGGCGACCTCGCAACGCTCGACTTCGCCGATTCCGACCGGGTCCAGGTCGGCGATCTCGTGCTGGCGGTGGGCGACCCGTTCGGCGTCGGCCAGACGGTGACCTCCGGCATCATCTCGGCGCTGGCGCGCAGCCAGATCGGCCGGTCGGATTTCCAATCCTTCATCCAGACGGATGCCGCCATCAATCCGGGCAATTCCGGCGGTGCGCTCGTCGACATGTCGGGCCGGCTCGTCGGCATCAACACCGCCATCGTCTCGCGGTCGGGCGGCAGCATCGGCATCGGCTTCGCCATTCCCGCCGCGATGGTGGAGGTGGTGGTCAATTCGGCCAAGGCCGGGTCCGACCGTGTGCTGCGTCCCTGGCTCGGCGCCAGCCTCCAGGGCGTGACGCCCGAGATCGCTGAATCCCTGTCGATGGACCGTCCGTCCGGCGCCCTGGTGACGCAGGTCGGCAAAGCCGGGCCGGCCGCGAAGGGCGGACTCCAGACGGGCGACGTGGTCCTCGACGTCGACGGGGTGGAGGTTTCCGACCCCGACGAGTTCGGCTACCGCTTCGCCACCAAGCCGCTCGGCGGCACGGCCCGCCTGGGCGTGCTGCGCGGCGGCAAACGCATCACCGTGGCCGTCGCGCTGGAGGCGGCCAGCGAGACGACGCCGCGCGACGAGGCGGTGCTGCAGGGCCCCTCGCCGCTGACCGGTGCCAAGGTGGCAAACCTGTCGCCGGCGGTGGCGGAGATGCTGGGCGTGCCGATGGATGCCACCGGCGTGGTGGTGACCGATGTCGTCGAGGGCAGCGCCGCCGCCACGTTCGGCTTCCAGAAGAAGGACATCATCGAGGTCCTCAACGGCGAGAAGGTCAAGGACGTCGGCGCGCTGAAGGGGCTGGTGCAGAACGAGAGGCGGCTGTGGCGCATCACGATCAGCCGTGACGGCCAGCAGATCTCCACCATACTGGGCGGCTGAGATGGCCGATCTTTTTTCCTCGGCCGGCCTGGAGAAGGACGCGCCTCGCCCGCTCGCCGACCGGCTGCGGCCGCGCACGCTGGCCGAGGTGGTGGGGCAGGACCACCTCGTCGGTCCCGACGGCGCCCTCAGCCGCCTGCTGGCCTCGGGCTCCCTCGGCAGCCTGATCTTCTGGGGTCCGCCCGGCACGGGCAAGACGACGGTCGCCCGCCTGCTGGCGGGCGAGACCAAGCTCGCCTTCGAGCAGATTTCCGCCATCTTCACCGGCGTGGCGGACCTGAAGAAGGTGTTCGAGGCGGCGCGCGCACGCCGGGCCATGGGCCGCGGCACGCTGCTGTTCGTCGACGAGATCCACCGGTTCAACCGCGCGCAGCAGGATAGTTTCCTGCCGGTGATGGAGGATGGCACGGTGACGCTCGTCGGCGCCACCACCGAAAATCCCTCCTTCGAACTCAATGCCGCCCTGCTGTCGCGGGCGCGCGTGATGGTCTTCCATGCGCTGGACGAGGTGGCGATCGGCCGCCTGCTCGCCCATGCCGAAGCGATGGAGGGCAGGAGCCTGCCGCTCGACGACGAGGCGAGGGCGGTGCTGGTCCGGATGGCGGACGGCGACGGCCGCGCCTGCCTCACCCTCGCCGAGGAAGCGTGGCGGGCCGCCAAGCCTGGCGAGGTCTTCACCGCGGCGACCCTCCAGCAGGTGCTGCAGCGCCGGGCACCGATCTACGACAAGTCGCAGGACGGCCATTACAATTTGATCTCGGCCCTGCATAAATCCGTGCGCGGCTCCGATCCCGACGCGGCGCTCTATTATCTCGCCCGCATGCTCGATGCTGGCGAGGATCCCCTGTTCCTCGCCAGGCGCGTGGTGCGCATGGCGGTGGAGGATATCGGCATGGCCGATCCCCAGGCGCTCGTCGTCGCCAACGCCGCCAAGGATGCCTATGACTTCCTCGGCAGTCCCGAAGGCGAGCTCGCCATCGCCCAGGCCGTCGTCTATGTGGCAACGGCGCCGAAATCCAACGCGACCTATACGGCCTTCAAGGCGGCGATGCGCCTCGCCAAGGAGGGCGGCTCCCTCGTGCCGCCGAAGATCATCCTCAACGCGCCGACCAAGCTCATGCAGGCGGAAAGCTACGGCGAAGGCTATCGCTACGATCATGACGAGCCGGAGGGCTTTTCCGGCCAGAATTACTTCCCCGACGCGCTCGGGCGGCGGCAGTTCTACCAACCGGTCGAGCGCGGATTCGAGCGGGAGATCCGCAAGCGGCTGGACTATTGGGACAAGCTGCGCCGCGAACGCGGGGGCGAGTAGCGCAGCGCTTCGTGCGCATGCCCCGTCAGCCGGCGAGGGCCGTTCTGACGCGCCGGGCGAGGCGGGCCAGCCAGGATGTCGCCTGCTCCTGGACGAGTGTCTCGAAATTGCGGCGGAGCGGCTTGCGCTTCCATTCGAAATAGGAAGCATAGGCGTCGTCGTCCCTTGAAAGCGCCAGCAGATGGTCGGCGAGGGCCCGTGGATCGGCATAGTCGGCGGCGTCGATGAAGCAGCGGTCCCCGGGGGCGAAATCCTCGACATTGGGCGCGCCGAGATAGACCGGCACGCAACCGACCCGAAGCGGGTCGAAGAATTTCTCGGTCACGTAATCTTCGGCGCGCGCATTCTCGAAGGCGATGGCGAATTTATACGCCGGGAGCGTCTCCAGCTTGGTCTGGCGTCCGAGATCCGGAACGAGCGTCCGATTGCGCATGAAGGCGCCATAGCAGTCGATCGGAAGATGGCGCGCGAGCTCCCGATGGTAGGCTTGGCGCCCGCTGCGGTCATGGGAGCTGGAGATGAAGGAAGCCAGCAGGGGGGCCTGCCGGCCGCGATCGGGCGGCGGACGCCGGAGTTCGGCGAACATGTCGGCGGCGGCGCCTCGCGGATCCGCATAACTCAGGGGAATGTCGGCATCGCGCTTATAGGTCATGGTCAATTCGAAAGCGCGCATGAAGCCGGCATCCCGCATGAGCGGGTAGTGCTCCTCGCATTCCATCGACCAAGCCACCCATATCTGCCCCGGTCGTTTGGGCGGCGGACCATCCGCCGTCCCGGCGGGCGTCGGGGTGAAGGGCCATTCCGGCAAATGGAAGACCACCGCATCGGCTTCGTCGTACCGGCGCCGGTCGGTCGAGAATTCCGTGCCCGCCATCTCCTCGCCGAAGTCCATCTCCTCGCCTAACTCCAGCGGCTGCCCCCACAGGGTGTCGTAGAACAAGATCAACATCGGACGATCCCCCTCCTCGAACCGGTATCCGACAGCTGGCAGTCTCCCATGTCTATGCCATCGATCCGCCTTCCTGCGGCAGCCCGTCCGTGATCTCGTAATAGTCGCCTTTCTGCCCGACGCAGATATGTTTCACGAGCCGGACGCCCGTCGGTTCGTTGAGCGTGCTCGCGGCGATCGAGATATGATCGCTGCCCTTGCCGTCCCAGAAGAGCTGGGCACCGCATTTGGCGCAGAAGCCCCGCCGTGCCGAGGGGGAGGAGCGGTACCAGCGCAGCTTGCCATTGTGCACGACTTCCAGATCGGCGGGATCGCAGGCGGCATAGGCGGCGTGATGGCTGTGCAGGCGCCGGCACAGATAGCAATGGCAGGCCCACACGTCGCGCAGCGGGCCGCGCAGGACATAGCGGACGGATCCGCACAGGCAGCCGCCCGTGGCCCGTACCGGCATGTTTTCCTTCTCGCTCATCGTCATCTCCTTGCATTCGGCGAAAATAGGACTATAATTCTAGAACTGTAGTGATTTAAAGGAGGTGGCCATGTTCGATCGCATCGGACAGATTTTCAACGAATTGCTTGCACGACGCGAGCGTGAAGCCAATATTCGCTCCTTCGAGAGCCTGAGCGATCGGGTTCTGTGGGATATCGGCGTCGACAGAAGCGAGATCCCCGGCCTGTTCGGCTCCGCCGCGGCCGGCCGGACGATTGTTCGCAAGCGGCGGCGGCTCGATATTGTCGGAGAGGCGCATTGCTCTCCCAGGGGATAGAAAGCCTTGAGCCAATGGCGATGACGGATATGGTCTTCGAGGATGCGGCGCGGTGCATGGCTGAACTCGGCCATCCGCACCGCCTGCAGATCTTCCAGCTCCTGATCAAGGCCGGGGATGGCGGGCTTTCCGTCGGCGAAATCCAGCGGGACCTCGGCATTCCCAAATCGACCCTGGCCCACCATATCGCGCAGCTTCTGGCTGCAGGGCTGATGACGCAGGAGCGCGAGGGCAGGGTCCAGCGCTGCCGCATAGCGGCCGGGCGGGCCAAGGCTTTCGTCACATTCTTCGTGACGGATTGCTGTGAGGGCCTCCCGGGCGTCGAATTGGCGATTTGAGGGCAGACAGCGCGGCCCCGCTGGACTATACCGGCGCCAATCCCGCGAGCATCGCACCCGAGCCTCGCAGACCTCCTGGAACCCTGATGTCCCTGTCTGTCGAAACCCGCATTGTTACCGGCGACGAGGACGGCATGCGCCTCGACCGCTGGTTCAAGACGCACTTCCCCGACCTCGCTTTCGGCCATCTCCAGAAGCTGCTGCGCTCGGGGCAGGTCCGCGTCGACGGCGGCCGTGCCAAGACCAATGACCGCCTCGCCAAGGGCCAGACCATCCGGGTGCCCCCCTTGCCGAAGGCCGATCCTGCCGTTCCCGGCATCAAGCGTTCGGCGCAGATCGAGAAGGACGCGACCTTCATCCGCTCGCTCATCCTCTATGAAGACAAGGACGTGTTCGTCATCAACAAGCCGCATGGGCTCGCCGTGCAGGGCGGCTCGGGCACCGAGCGCCATGTCGACGGCATGCTCGCCGCCCTTGCCGGTCCCGACGGCGAGAAGCCGCGCCTCGTCCATCGTCTCGATCGCGACACATCGGGCGTTCTCGTGCTCGCCAGGACGCGCAAGGCGGCCTCGGATCTCGCCGCCATCTTCAGGACGAGGTCGGCCCGCAAGATCTATTGGGCCCTCGTCAAGGGCGTTCCCACGCCGAAGCAGGGCCGCATCTCGCTCTTCCTCTCCAAGCAATTGGGCATCGACGGCGAGAAGGTCAGGGTGATGCAGCATGGCGACGAGGAGGCCGTGCATTCGATCACCTATTACTCGCTGGTCGATCGGGCCGCCAACGCCGTATCGTGGCTGTCGCTGAAGCCGGTCACCGGGCGCACGCATCAATTGCGCGCCCATACGGCGCATATCGGCCATCCGATCATCGGCGACCCGAAATATGGGGCGGACATGGAGAACGTTCCCGAGGAGCTGCCCAAGAAGCTGCATCTGCACGCCCGCCGCATCACGCTGCCGCATCCGCGCGGGGGCACGCTCGATGTCACTGCGCCGCTGCCGCCCCATATGCGCGAGAGCTTCGACATACTCGGCTTCGACGCCTCCTCCTATGATCCGATCGTCGACGCGCCGGAGGACTAGAGCAAAATGCGTTCAAGCAGGAACGGGGCGCCAATTAAACTCATTCGTGTCCAAGGGATTTTGCGATTCTTGGTTATTCGCTCTGAAGGTAGAACGCTCTAGATGAAACTCGTTCTGTTCGACGTCGACGGCACGCTGCTCGACAGCCAGCATCTCATCTACAGCGCGCTCAGCGAGACGCTGGCGCGGATGGAGCGTCCGCTGATGGACCGCGCCTTCATGCTGAGCATCGTCGGCCTGTCGCTCGAGACGGCCATGGTGCATCTGCTCGGCCCGGAGACCCCGACGGCGGAGGTGGAGCGCGCCGCCGGGCATTATCGCGACATCTTCCAGGTCCTCCGTGCCGATCCTGCCTATGCTGCGCCGCTCTTTCCCGGTGCGCTCGAAACGGTGGCGGCGCTGCGCCGCCGCGACGATGTCGTGCTCGGCATCGCCACCGGCAAGTCGCAGCGCGGCGTTGCCCATATCCTCGACGGCTTCGGCTGGCGGGATGTCTTCGCCACCGTCCAGACGGCCGACGACGCGCCCTCCAAGCCCCATCCCGCCATGGTCCTCCAGGCCGGGCGCGCCGTCGGCGTGCCGCCGGAGGATATCGTCATGATCGGCGACACCAGCTTCGACATCGCCATGGGCCGCGCGGCTGGTGCGCGCACGGTCGGCGTGTCCTGGGGCAATCATACGGTGGAGGCCCTCCGCGAGGCCGGTGCGGACCATATCATCGAGGATTTCGCGCAGCTGCCGCCGCTGGTCGACGCCCGTCCGATGGCGGCCGCCCTGTGACGGCGCGCGGCCCCCTCGGCGGATTGTTCCGCGACGGCTCCGACCCCGACCCGATGCATGCGGCACAGAAGGGCATGAAGCCGGAGCTGCCGCGCCGCTTCTACAAGGAAGCCGGTGTCGTCGAGCGTGATGGGCTCTTCGCCGTGGCGCTCGACGGCAAGGTCGCCCGCACCCCCGGCAAGGCCCTGCTCGCCTTGGAGACGGCCGATCTCGCGGCAATGCTCGCGGCCGAATGGGCGGGGCAGGGCGATCGCATCGATCCCTTCGCCATGCCGATGACGCGCATCGCCAATTCCGCCATCGACGGCGTCGCCGCCGCCCGCGAGGCGGTGATCGCCGAGATCGCCTCCTATGGCGGTTCGGATCTGCTGTGCTACCGCGCCGACGGACCGGAGGAACTGGTCCGCCGGCAGAACGAGGCGTGGAACCCGGTTCTGCGCTGGGCGGTCGAGGAGCTGGGAGCCGGCCTCGTGGTCACCCAGGGCATCATGCACCGGCCCCAGCCCGCCGAGGCGCTGACCGCGATCGGCCGGCAGGTGGCGGACTTCGACGATCTCGGCCTCGCCAGCCTGCACGTCGCCACCACGCTGACGGGCTCCGTGCTGCTCGCTCTGGCCCTGGCGCGCGGCCATCTGGAAGCCGAATCCGCCTGGGCCGCTGCCCATGTCGACGAGGACTATCAGGCCCAGCTGTGGGGCGCCGACGACGAGGCCCTGCAGCGCCGCGCCTGGCGCTGGCGCGAGATGGAGGCCGCGGCCAAGCTGCTGGCTCGGGCGAGATAGCACGGCAGCCAGGCGCGCGGTCGGAGGGGCATAGGCCGGCAGGCTCCGACAGCCGCGGCTCTTGACAGACGGCTGCCGGCGCCTTCACTTCCGCCGCATGCCGCAGACCATCCTCACCATCTCGACCAGGGGGCAGGGCCTCTACGAGTTCACCGCGCAGGCGAACGCCTTCGTGCGCCAGGCCGGGATCGACGTCGGCCTGCTCACCGCCTTCGTGCGCCATACCTCCGCGTCCCTGCTCATCCAGGAAAATGCCGATCCCGATGTGCGGACGGACCTCGAGGCCTTCTTCGCCCGCCTGGTGCCGCCGGCCGATGACCCGGCCATGCATTACCTTGTGCATCGGCTCGAAGGTCCCGACGACATGCCGGCGCATATCAAGTCGGCGTTGACGCAGGTCTCCCTTTCGATCCCGATCGGCGGGGGCGCGCTGATGCTCGGCACCTGGCAGGGGCTCTATCTCTTCGAGCACCGAGACCGGCCGCATCGCCGCGAGGTCGTCCTGCACGCGAACGCCTGAACCGGCCATCGCCTTGGCGGGACTGGGCCGGCGCCGCCGGAATTTACTGGTTGAGAGGCAGCCGAAAACCGGTGAAATCTTAGCCTTCTGCCTCTATGGCTTGGGAAGCGGCATATCGTCCAATAAGCCGCGGGAAACGCTGTTCATGAAGCATATTCTCGTCGAACTCGAAACGCGCCGGTCGAAGGCCCTGATGGGCGGCGGCGAAAAGCGCATCGCCGCGCAGCACGCCAAGGGCAAGCTCACCGCCCGCGAACGGCTGGAACTCCTGCTCGATGCCGGCTCCTTCGAGGAGTTCGATGCCTTCGTCGAACACCGTGCGGTCGATTTCGGCATGGACAAGACGCGCATCGCCGGCGACGGCGTCGTCACCGGATGGGGAACCGTGAACGGGCGCAAGATCTTCGTCTTCGCCAAGGACTTCACCGTCTTCGGCGGCTCGCTCTCCGAGACCCACGCCAACAAGATCAACAAGATCCAGGACATGGCGCTGAAGAACCGGGCGCCGATCGTCGGCCTGTTCGATGCGGGCGGCGCCCGCATCCAGGAGGGCGTGGCGGCGCTCGGCGGCTATGGCGAGGTGTTCCGGCGCAACGTGCTGGCCTCCGGCGTCATTCCGCAGATCTCGCTGATCATGGGCCCCTGCGCCGGCGGCGACGTCTATTCCCCCGCGATGACCGACTTCATCTTCATGGTCAAGGACACGAGCTACATGTTCGTGACCGGGCCCGACGTCACCAAGACGGTGACCAACGAGACGGTGACGGCGGAGGAACTCGGCGGCGCCTCCATTCATGCGGTGCGCTCCTCGGTGGCGGACGGCGCCTATGAGAACGATGTCGAGGCGCTGCTGCAGATGCGCCGCCTGATCGACTTCCTGCCGGCCAACAACAGCGAGGGGCCGCCGGAGCTGCCGTCCTTCGACGATGCGGAACGGCTGGAGCCCTCGCTCGACACGCTGGTGCCGGACAACCCGAACAAGCCCTACGACATGAAGGAACTCGTCGCCAAGCTGGCCGACGAGGGCGATTTCTTCGAGATCCAGGAAAAGTTCGCGCGCAACATCATTACCGGCTTTGCCCGCATCGCGGGGCGGACCGTCGGCATCGTCGCCAACCAGCCGATGGTGCTGGCCGGCGTCCTCGATTCCGATGCGAGCCGCAAGGGCGCGCGTTTCGTGCGCTTCTGCAACGCCTTCGAGATCCCGATCGTCACCCTCGTCGACGTGCCCGGCTTCCTGCCCGGCACCGCGCAGGAATATGGCGGCCTGATCAAGCACGGGGCCAAGCTGCTGTTCGCCTATTCGCAGGCGACGGTGCCGCTGGTGACGGTGATCACGCGCAAGGCCTATGGCGGTGCCTATGACGTGATGGCGTCCAAACATGTCGGCGCCGACGTGAATTATGCTTGGCCGACGGCTCAGATCGCCGTGATGGGCGCCAAGGGCGCCGTCGAGATCATCTTCCGCACCGACGTCGCCGATCCCGAGAAGATCGCCGACCACGTCAAGCAATATGAGGACCGCTTCCTCTCGCCCTTCGTCGCGGCCGAGCGCGGCTATATCGACGAGGTGATCGAGCCTTCGCAGACGCGCAAGCGCGTGGCGCGGGCTCTCGCGATGCTGCGGCACAAGCATGTCGAGGCCCCTCGCAAGAAGCACGACAACATCCCGCTGTAACGGGGAGCGGGCAGATCCCTGCCCGCTCCGGGAAGCGCCGGGCCTGCGGAAAGAGCAGACAGGGATGCCCGCGCTCCCCGGCTACTCGGCCCACCATTGCCTTGCCAGCGCCAGGTCCTGCTGGACCAGGCCGTGGCCGGCCTGGAGCAGTTCATGCCGCACGTCGGCCCCCGCCTGCGCCAGCAGAGCGGCGAGGCGCTGCGATGTCGCGACGGGCGTGAGCGGATCGGCGCGGCCGGAGAGCAGCAGCACGCGCTTGCCCGCGAGGTCCGGCAAAGTATCCGGTTCGAAGGGCAGCGTGGCACGCAGCAGGATCGCACCGGACAGCGCCTCCGGCCGGAGCAGGAGCAGCGCCGCCGCGATATTGGCGCCGTTCGAGAAGCCGAGCGCCACCGGCGGCTCCAGCCCGTAGGCGGCGCGGGCCTCGGCGGTGAAGTCGGCCAGGGCCTGGGTCCGCGCCTTGAGATCGGCGATGTCGAACACGCCCTCGGCGAGGCGGCGGAAGAAGCGGTTGGCCGCGCCTTCTCTGACCTGCCCGCGCGGGGAGAGCAGGGGGGCGCCGGGGGCGACTGCGCGGCCGAGGTCGATGAGGTCGTGCTCGTCGCCGCCGGTTCCATGCAGCAGGAGCAAAGGGCGCTTGTCCGTCCCGGCATCGAACCGGTGGATATGGGAAAGTCGGGAGGTCATGGTATTTCCTCGGGCATGAAGGCCGGGAAGGCGGACGCGGTGCCCGCCTTCCCGGCCGCCGACTGAAGCGTCCTGCTTCAGTCGATATCGGGCAGGGCGGCTTCGATCTTCCCGCGATAGGCCTCATATTGCGGCGGCAGCTTGAGCGCGGTGCCCAGCGTCTCCACGCTTTCGTCGATGGCGAAGCCCGGCGCGTCCGTGGCGATCTCGAAGATCACGCCGCCGGGCTCGCGGAAATAGATGGAACGGAAATAGGTCCGGTCCTTCTGCTCCGTCGTGCCGACGCGCATTTCCTGCAGCGCCTCGGCCATCGCCGCCTGCGCGGCATCGTCCGCGGCCCGGAAGGCGACGTGGTGGATCGAGCCGGCGCCCATGCTCGAAGGCACGCGCTTGGCGTCGACCACGACGTCGACATGGCCACCGACCGTGTCGCTGCCGGTGCTGAAGCGGCGGCGGTCGCCGTCCTCCTTCGTTCCGGCGAAGCCGAGAACGTCGGAAAGGACGCGGGCCGTGCCCTCGCCAGGCCCGACATGCAGCGTCACGCCGTGGAAGCCGGTGACGGCGTGAACCGGCGGGACCGCGCTGTCGACCCAGGCATCAGGGTCGGACGGCCCGGCAGCCACCAATTCGAGGCATATGCCGTCGGGGTCCGTCAGGGCGACCAGTTCCTCCCCGAAGCGTCTTTCCGCGGCGAAGGGAATGCCGAGTTCTCCTAGATGGGTGCGCCACCAATCCAGCGACGCTTCCGGTACCCGGAAGGCGATCGTCTGGGCTTCGCCCGTGCCCGGCTTGCCGCGATGGGCACCGGCCCAGGCGAAGAAGGTGAGAATCGTGCCGGGCTTGCCGGTGGCGTCGCCGAAATAGAGATGATGGGCCGTGGGATCGTCGAAATTGACGGTGCGCTTGACGAGGCGCAGGCCGAGGACGTCGCGGTAGAAGCGGATATTGGCGCGGCCGTCGCCGGTGATCGCGGTGATGTGATGGATGCCGGCACCTTCCGCGCCGGATCTGGTGGTCGTGGTCATGGCAACCCCTTGGGCTTTGCCTTCCTGCGTGATGGCCTATCGGGAATGAGGATGCAGGAGGCGGTTCATGTCGGCCTTCGTGCCCGAGACGGTGTTTCCGGCTCGGTTGGCCTTCGTGACTGAAGATGATGTCGTTTGCGATAATGCAAAGAACTGCAAGTCTGGTTTGCGTCTGAGCAATACCATAGCTTTGTGGCGAACAGCACATCCTTTGGCCACGAGCCTGCTCTAACTTGACGCCATTAACACCGCTTTGAGTGATCCCGGCCCAGAATGGGCCTCACGAGGCGCTTCCGGGAAGCGCGAACCCAATGCAAGGCTTAGGTTATGGTGTCGTCATCTCTCGCTGTCCTGATCCGACCGGCGCTCGATCGCGGGGCGCTGGAACCGGATGAAGTCCCGCTGATGCGACAAGCATGGCTCGAAGCAGGGAGGGCGACGCGAGCCGATGCCGACGCGCTCTTCGCTCTGCAGGGCGTGCTCGCGGGAGCCGACGCCGACTTCAACGACCTCTTCGCCGAGATTCTGACGAGCTATCTTCTCGACGGGCTCGAACCCGGCGGCGGCCTGTCGCCCGAACAGGGAGAGTGGCTGCAATCCATGCTCGACGGCGGCGAGGGGCTCGTCCTCAACGCGGCTGAACTGGAACTCCTGGTGCGGGTGATCGAGCGGGCCGACAGCGTTCCGGGGCCGCTGGCGACCTTCGCCCTCCGCCAGATCCAGCATGCGGCGATGACCGGCGAGGGACCGGCCGCCCGCGGGCGCATCCATTTCTCCCGCGTGATCGATGCGGCCGACACCGCCATGATCGCCCGCCTTCTGCAGGTCGCCAGGGGAGACAAGCGCCGGATCATCTCGCGTCCCGAGGCGGAAATCCTGTTCGACATGGCGGAGGCCTGCACCGGCGCCAATGATCCGGCCTGGGACGGGCTGTTCGCCGAGGCGATCCAGGCCCATCTCTTTGCCGCCAACCGTCCCAATCGGACCAACGGACTGGCCCTGACGACGCCGGTCACGCTCGCCGAACGCGACAGCGCCTGGCTGCAGCGGCGCATCCAGCATGACGGACGGGTGAGCCGCGCCGAACGCGCCCTGCTGGCGCTGGTCGATCCGCACCAGATGGCCGGCAGCAACTGGGATACGCCGATCGCCCAGATGCTCTGAAGGCGCACCGGTTCCCAAGCCGGCACGGCTTCATTGAAGGATGGTCAAATCCGCGCCGTTTGCCTAGAAAGGGGGATCTCCTTCCATGGCTCCCCAGGTGGCATTCCGGCATGTTTTCGAAAGTTCTGATCGCCAATCGCGGCGAGATCGCCTGCCGGATCATCAAGACCGCGCGCCGCATGGGCATCGCGACCGTCGCCGTCTATTCGGAGGCCGACCGGGACGCCCTGCATGTCGAGATGGCGGACGAGGCGGTCCTCATCGGGCCGCCGGCGGCCGCTGAATCCTATCTGAGCATCGATAGGATCATCGCCGCCTGCAGGGCCACGGGTGCGGATGCCGTCCACCCCGGCTATGGCTTCCTGTCGGAACGGGAGGCCTTCGCCGCCGCCCTGGCCGAGGCCGGCATCGTCTTCGTCGGTCCCAATCCGGCCGCCATCGCCGCGATGGGC
This sequence comes from Labrys monachus, assembly GCF_030814655.1. Lineage (NCBI taxonomy): Bacteria > Pseudomonadati > Pseudomonadota > Alphaproteobacteria > Hyphomicrobiales > Xanthobacteraceae > Labrys > Labrys monachus. The sequence goes on along the minus strand of NZ_JAUSVK010000001.1, from coordinate 4,226,952 downwards.
GACAAGATCGAATCGAAGAAGGCGGCGGCCGCCGCCGGCGTATCCACCGTGCCGGGGCATCTCGGCATCATCGAGAACGCCGCCGAGGCCGTCGAGATCGCCGGCGCGATCGGCTATCCCGTGATGATCAAGGCCTCGGCCGGCGGTGGCGGCAAGGGCATGCGCATCGCCTATTCCGCCGCCGAGGTGGAAGAGGGCTTCCGCCTGGCGCGCTCGGAGGCGAAGGCCTCCTTCGGCGACGACCGCGTCTTCGTCGAGAAGTTCATCGTCGAGCCGCGCCACATCGAGATCCAGGTGCTCGGCGACAAGCACGGCAATGTCGTGCATCTGGGCGAGCGCGAATGCTCGATCCAGCGCCGCAACCAGAAGGTGATCGAGGAGGCGCCCTCGCCCCTGCTCGACGAGGAGACCCGCGCACGCATGGGCGCGCAGGCGGTCGCTCTCGCCAAGGCCGTGAACTACGATTCGGCGGGGACGGTGGAGTTCGTCGCCGGGCAGGACAGGAGCTTCTATTTCCTCGAGATGAACACCCGCCTCCAGGTCGAGCATCCCGTCACCGAGCTGGTGACCGGCATCGACCTCGTCGAGCAGATGTTCCGCGTCGCGGCGGGAGAGGAACTCGCCTTCCGCCAGGAGGATGTCAGGCTCGACGGCTGGGCCATCGAATCGCGCGTCTACGCCGAGGACCCTCTGCGCAATTTCCTGCCCTCGATCGGGCGCCTCACCCTCTATCGCCCGCCGGCCGAACGCCGGGAGAAGGGCGTCGTCGTCCGCAACGACACCGGCGTGTTCGAAGGTGGCGAGATCTCGATCCATTACGACCCGATGATCGCCAAGCTCTGCACCCATGCGGCGACGAGGGCCGAGGCCATCGCCGCGATGTCGGACGCCCTCGACAGCTTCGCCATCGAGGGCATTCGCCACAATATTCCCTTCCTTGCCGCCCTGATGCAGCATCCGCGCTGGCGGGAGGGGCATCTGTCGACGGCCTTCATCGCCGACGAGTTTCCCGGCGGCTTCAGCATCGCTCCGCCCCGCGGCATGGTGGCCGGCCACGTCGTCGCCGTGGCGACGATGATCGACCACCTCCAGAATCTGCGCAAGCGGCAGATCAGCGGCCAGATGGGCGGACGGCCGGTGACGTTCGAGCGCGCGCGCGTGGCGGTCATGGGTGACCTCTCCTTCAATGTCGAGGTCGACGACGCCCGCAGCGGATGGCAGATCACCTTCTTCGGCGAAGAGGGCCATGCCGATCATATCGTGACCCTCCATTCGGAGTGGCGCCCGGGCCAGCCCGTCTGGTCGGGCATGATCGACGGCGAGGCGGCTGCCATGCTGGTCCGGCCGATCGCCAACGGCGTCATGCTCGCCCATCGCGGCACCGCCGCCGAGATCCGCGTCTTTACGCGGCGCGAGGCGGAGCTCGTGCGCCTGATGCCGGTCAAGGCGCTGGCGGCGGCATCGGCCGCTCTCCTCTGTCCGATGCCTGGACTGGTGCGGACCATCGAGGTCGCCGAGGGCCAGGACGTCAAGGCGGGGGAGGCGCTGTGCGTCGTCGAGGCGATGAAGATGGAGAACGTGCTGCGGGCCGAGCGGGACGCCACGGTGAAGAAGATCCGCGTCAAGCCGGGCGACACGCTGTCGGTCGACGCCGTGATCATGGAATTCGCCTGATCGCCGCGGTGCGACCGGGAGGCCGTCTCCGCGCGGTGCGGGCGCCGCGCTTTCATCCCCGGCGCTTGCCGGGACATTCGGCCGGAGGGGTGCCTTGGACATTTGGGATCAGTTCTTCAGTTGGGGAGCGGTTCCCGGACATCTCGCCTATGCGGTCATCGCCGTATCCTATTTGCTCACCAACATCTTCTGGCTGAGGCTGGCGGCCGTCGTCGGCATCGGCTTCGAGATCGTCTATTTCCTGCTCAGCGGGTCCGCCGTCTGGCCGAGCATCGTCTGGGACAGCGCCTTCATCCTGATCAATCTCGTCCAGCTCGGCCTCATCCTGCGGGACCGTTTCAGCCTGAAGCTCTCGGCCGACCAGGAGGCCTTCCTCAAGCCGATCGTCGGCGACCTCGACAAGGCGCAAGTGGCCCAGCTGCTGCGCACGGCCGAATGGCGGACCTTGCTGCCGGAGACGGTACTGACCGCCGAGAGCCAGCCGGTGAAGGATCTGACCTTCGTCTGCGAGGGGCAGACGGCCGTCCGCGTGAAGGGCCAGCTGGTGGCCCATGTCGGGGCAGGGGCATTCGTCGGCGACGTATCCTTCGCCACCGGCGGGCCGGCGACCGCGACCGTGACCGCGGAGGAGACGGTGCGGGTGCTGGCCTTCGACCAGGCGGAGCTGAAGGTCCTGTGCCGGCGCGACGAGCAGATCGCCTCCGCGCTGTACCGGCGCATCGGCGGCGGCCTCGCGGACAAGATGCGGGCGACGACCCGCCGCCTCTGATCGGTGCCGAGGGGGGCATCGGGCGGCGGCCGCTGCTGAATCGAAATATCGAAACCGCCCGTTAATGGCTTGATGCCAATAGTGAAGTCACCCTGCGGAGACTGATGATGCTGGCGATCGCCCTCATACGTCTGTTGCTGTCGCCCTCCGGTGCGATCGGCCGCTCCATGTTCGCCATCGGGGCGATGCTGCTGATTGCTGCCGCGATGGGCGTCGATCATGTCATGAACGGCTGGACAGGCCCGTCGGGCGTCGCCTCTTTCGCCTTCGTGGTGGTCTTCGCCTGGTCGGCCCTCAGCCTTTCCCGCAAGCGCCTGCACGATTTCGGCTGGTCGGGCCTGACGATCGTCGCCTTCCTCGGGCTCTATCTCGCCGCCATGGCGCTCGCCATGCTTCTCCTCGACCGCGCCGCGATGGCGTCCTGGTCGGGCGCGCTGGCCAAAGCCACGCTCTTCAGCGGGCCGATGGCCGGATGGCTGATCGCGCTCGCCATCATTCCCGGCGAAGGTCCGCCAGCGCCGCTGGCCCGGCTGCGGTAGAGGTCGGGCCAAAGATCGGCTCGAAGGCGGCCCGCAGCGCCAGATCGGCATCCGCCATCGTCACGGGCAATCCGAGGTCGACCAGGCTGGTCACGCCATGGTCGCGGATGCCGCAGGGCACGATGCCGGAAAAATGCTCGAGATCGGGATCGACATTGAGGGCGATGCCGTGGAACGACACCCAGCGCCGCAGGCGGATGCCGATCGCCGCGATCTTGTCCTCGGCGCCGTCCCCGCGTTCCGGCCGCCTCACCCACACGCCGACGCGGTCGTCGCGCCGTTCGCCCCGCACATGGAAGGACCATAGCGTCCCGATCAGCCAGGCCTCGAGCGACGCCACCAGCAGGCGGACGTCCTGGCGGCGGCGGCTGAGGTCGAGCATGGCATAGGCGACCCGCTGGCCCGGCCCGTGATAGGTATATTGCCCGCCGCGTCCGCTTTCGTGCACCGGGAAGCGGCCGGGTTGCACCAGGTCCGTCTTCTGGGCGGACGTGCCCGCCGTGTAGAGCGGCGGGTGCTCCAGCAGCCAGACGCACTCGGGCGCCTTGCCGTCGGCGATCGCGGCCGCACGGGCCTCCATGGCCGCCACGGTCGCCTCATAGGGCATCAGGCCGGGAAGGACCAGCCAGTCGACGGGCGGCGAATCGGGGCGGGGCAGGAAGGGGATGTCGAGAGTGTTGCGGCTGGCCACTGAGATCGGTCCACAGGCGTTCAGCCTCCTCATATCGGCTGATTTCGGCCTCCGGCAAGGGCTGCGGGCGATTGTTGCAAAAAGCAGCGATTGCGCTTGTGGACCCCCTGGCGATCTGTTAGACGATGCGCCGCTTCGGGTCGCTGGCGCTCTGCTTCTGCGCTTCCCGAAGCAACCGCGGTCATGGCGGAATTGGTAGACGCGCTAGCTTGAGGTGCTAGTTGGGCAACCAGTGGAGGTTCGAGTCCTCTTGACCGCACCACCCCCCTCTCCTTGACGGGAGAAGGGGTTAAGCGAAATCAGCGACTTAGGCCGGCGTTGCGATGACACACGAAGCGGCCACATGCGCCTTCGAATGGCGACACCCTGGCTCGCCCCGCCGCCCTGCTCCTGATCGCGTCGACAGCGGCGGCCCTTTCCAAGGTCATAGAGGTGCATTGCGCCATTCGGGTGCGAGCCGGCGAGATTGAGTCACGCTCCTTGATGGAGCGGTCCCCGCCGAGCACTTCGCCCCGCGCGTCGGAGAAAGCTCAGACGACGAGCAGATCGTTCGAGAGCGCCACCAGAATCACGGCAAGCGTTCAACAAATTTGAGCAGGGTCGGACTGGTAGCCGATGGATAGTCATCGACGTCCTTGCTCATGGCGAACGCGATTCGCACCTCACATTCATCCTCGAAACGACTCGGCTTTACAAAGACGCTCGGATTGGGCGCGGCATCCCGTAGTGCAACTGCAATCCGCAGTGCCAGCGCGTCCGGACCACGCGAGGGCATCGAGATATGAGCAGCAGGGAGGACGGCAGGATAATTTCGACATCAGGGCCGAGAGCCGTCATCGCTCCAGAACATTGCGAACAGTCTCCCAACCCGCATGGCAACGGACGATACCATGTGGCTCGAAAGCCGATCTGCGGCTGTTGAGCCGATTTGGCGGAGCAGGGGGATATAGGACGCACGCTTTTCTGCCATATCCTCTCGAACCCCCCGGTTCATTTTGAAGTGCCGGTTCCTTTTTGGAAGAATAATCCTTTCACCGGCTTGACAAGCGTCTACTGCTGCGTACACAGTTCAGCTAGAAAATAAACCTAACTTACTGATTATCAAAAGACAGTCGTACTGCACGATGGTTCGAGTGCTCTTGACCGGACCAACTCTTCTTCAGCCTGAAAACAAAAGCGCGAGAGCTATATTTTGGCCGCTCCCGATAAGGGAGCGACGATCTGAGGAAGAAGAACTCCACACCATCGGAGCACTCGACACTTTCGAAAAGCTGATTTCCGTCGCTGGCGTGGCCGGTGTACGTCGTTGGTCATCGATCTCGGGGGAGATCGGAATAGGGTATCGAGATCTCGTTCGAATTCTGCGGGGAGGGGAACCATGCAGGCAAGTTCGGGCCGTTGGCTCGTGAGCGCTCTGCTCTGTGCAAGCGTGTTGCTGGGAATTTCGCCGCTGTTTGCGGCTGAGCTGATCGTGGATGTCGGCTCGAAGAAGACATTGACGACCGAGGAGCTGCTGGCCCGGCCGGATGTCACCACCATACAAGTGCCGGACGATCCGGCGTATCATCGCGCCAAGACCTATCGGGCCGTGCCGCTGCGGGCGTTGCTCGGCGCCGACGGCCTGCCGGCGGACCAGGCTCTGCAGGTCACCGGGACGGACGGCTACGTCACCAATCTGCCGTCGAACCTGGTCTCTGCGGAAGGCAAGGCGGCTGTGCCGTGGGTCGCCATCGAGCCACCGGGGCAGCCTTGGCAAAAGACGCCGGATGGCGCCGCCATCGGCCCGTTCTATCTGGTATGGCTCGATCCGGCGGCATCGGGCGTGACCAGCGAGCAGTGGCCCTACATGCTCGCCTCGATTCACGCCGTGCCCGTCAATGCCACCAAATGGCCGCAGATCATGGTGGGCAACGAGGTGCCGGCCGACTCGCCGATCCGCACCGGCCAGAATTTCTTCGCTGCCCAATGCATGGCCTGTCACCGGCTCAACGGCGGCGGTGACGCGACATTGGGGCCCGATCTCAACATACCCCATAATCCGACCGAATATTGGCAGCCCTGGGCGTTGAAGGCCCTCATCCGCAATCCCGGCTCGGTGCGGATCTGGCCGGAGATGAAGATGCATGGCTTCGACGCGTCGGTCCTGAAGGACGGGGACATCGATACGGTCATCGCCTATCTCGGCTATATGGCGGCGCATCGCCACTGAGAGGGGCTGGCCGGCTTCGGACCGAAGGGCGATCCGAAGCCGTGGAGCTTGGAATGGCCGGCCGGCGGAATGCAGCCTCGCCGGCGCGAGGCGGGTTCAGCCCGCTCCGGCCGCCTTGCGCCCCTTGATGATGCGATCGGTCTGCGAGAACCAGCCGGGCGGCGCCTCGCGGGTCTCGAGCGGGCCGGGGCCGGGAACGAAATGCACGACGCGGTAGCCCCGCTTCTTCAATTCCCGCAGGAATGTCGGCAGCATCGCGACGGTGCGGGGCTGGATGTCGTGCAGCAGCACGATGCCGCCTTTGGATCTGGCGAGCCGCTCGAAGATCAGCTTCAGTTCCGCATCGGAGCTTTCGGGCTCCCAGTCGCTGGCCCAGAGGTCGGCGCCGAAGACCACCATGTCGCGCGAGGCCAGCCAGGCGTCGAGCTGCGGCGTATCGGCGAAGCCGGGAAACCGGAAGAAGGGCGAATGCGGCTCGTCGCGTGCGACGCCGTAGACAGCCTTGTCGACGGCATGGAAGCCGTCCTCGATGTTCTTCCTGCCGGCGTCGAAGGCGAGGCCGCGCATGATCGGATGCGTCATCGAGTGATAGCCGATGGTATGGCCTTCGCGGGCGACACGGGCCGCCAGGGCCGGGGCGGCTGCCGCGTTGCGGCCGATCATGAAGAACGTCGCCTTGACGCATTCGGCGGCGAGGGCATCTAGCACCTTCTCGGTGCGGCCCGGCGCCGGCCCGTCGTCGAAGGTGAGGACGACTTCGCCCGGTTCGAGCCGGAGGGTGCGGGGATAGGTCTTGAGGCCGACCTCGCCGCCCCCGAGCGTGCCCACGGGCAGGGTGCGGGACACGCCGAGCGCGTCGGGGCCGCAGGCGGATGAGGTCGAGGCAGTGGCGCAGAGCAGCGCGGCGGCGAGCAACAGGCGTTTCATGGCATGGATATGCTAAGAGAGAGGATTGGACGGGTGATTCGTTTGGCTTTGGTGTAAAGGCCCTTCACTCCCTGAAGATTTTGTGTCCGTAGTGAGAAGCAGTTAAGTTTCTCGGCCTATCGTGCTTTCCCGGTCATGAACGGTCGCCGGCGCGGCCATCGATATCAGGTTGTCAAACAATGCGATCGCTATTTCGCCATGTGCGGTTCGGATTCGCGGCTGTCGCCATGCTGACGATCAGCGCCTGCTCCACCGTCGAGCAGGCCTATCCGCAGCCGGCGGATTACCCGGTTCATGGCATCGATGTTTCCAAATATCAGGGCCGCATCGACTGGCAGGCCGCGGCCGGTGGTGGCGTGCGCTTCGCCTGGATCAAGGCGACCGAGGGCGGGGACCGGGACGACGAGATGTTCCGCGCCAACTGGGACGGGGCTCGGGCCGCCGGCATTCCGACGGGCGCCTATCATTTCTACTATTTCTGCCGGCCGGTCGAGGACCAGATCGCGTGGTTCAAGACCCATGTGCCGCCGGCGCCCGACGCCCTGCCGCCGGTGCTCGACATCGAATGGAACGCCCTGTCGCCCACCTGCAAACTGCGTCCTCCGCCTGCCAAGATCCGCGGAGACATGGCGAAGTTCCTGCGGGAGATGGAAGCCTTCTACGGCAAGAAGCCGGTCGTCTATACGACGGTCGACTTCCATCGCGAGGTGCTGACCGGCGCGCTCGACGATTATCCCTTCTGGCTTCGCTCGGTGGCGGGCTTTCCGACCAAGCGCTACGGCAAGCGCCCTTGGGCCTTCTGGCAATACACCGCCACCGGCCGGGTGCCCGGCGTGAGGGGCAAGGTCGACCGCAACGCCTTCGCCGGGACCGAGCAGCAATGGCAGGATTTCCTCGCTCAGAACATGGCGACCGGGAGCATCGCCGCAGCGGGCAGCGAGGCGGCTTCCCTCAGGGCCATGAGCAGCAATTAGCATGAACACCGATTAGGGTGAGTGCCGGCCACCCGTCCTGCGGGAAGAGAGGCCCGGCACGGTTTGCAAAGGCCGGCGCGGCAAGGTTCGAGCACAAAGCCAGGCCGTTTCCGCGCAAACGCATCCTGTGCCCAAATGCACCTCGCGTCGACGTCAGTCGATCCGGACGGCACCGAGACGATAGACGCCCTTGAAATCGTCGGGATCGACCGTATCGCCCTTGCGATAGATCACGAGCTGCCCTTCCTTGGCCAGCCGCACGGCGATGCGCCGCATCGGCTGCATCAAGGGGCCCCATTGATCGGCGGCCTTTCCGGCCACCGCCTGCGCGACATCGCTCGGCGCGAGCGTCTTGCCTACCGGCAAGGCGCGCACCATGTCGAGCAGGGTCGTTTCCAGAAGTTGCTTGTCCACCATCGGTTCCGTTCAGCCTGACGCGTCGTGCCACGACACCCAACCGGACCCTTGTTAACCCTCCGCAGCCGATTCGCCTGCTCTGCCGACGATGCCGGCGCCCGAATCCCGAAGGACCCGGGCGCAGGAAAGCCTATTCTATGGGCGGCCGGACATAGGGGCGACGGCCTCCGCCATTGGGCTGGTTCTGCATCATCGGCCTGCCGCCGGGTTGCTGTTGGATGACCGGCCTCTGACCGTTCCAGGGCTTCATGCCGTGGCCTGGGCCTGGGCCAGGACCTGCGCCGGGACCCGGGCCCGGGCCGGGACCTGCACCGTGACCGGGCCAGTTCCCCGGCCGGTGCCGCGGCGGACGCCCGGGATATCCGGGACGGTAGCCGGGGTAGCCAGGGCGATAGCCGGGATAGCCCGGCCGGTAATAGCCTCCACCGCCGTAATACACGGCGGGGCCGGGCACCACATAGGCCGGCTCGTCGTAATAGGGCGCGCCGCCATAGCCGCCGTCATAGCCATCCGTCGCGCAACCGGCCAGACCAACAGCCAACAGGCTCGCGATGATGATTTTTCTGCTCATGGATGTTTCCTCGATTGGCCTTGCTGAACGCGGCTTCGAACGCTTGATACGAGAGGCGGCAGGGATACGATTCGGGACGATGATAGCAATCTTCCGCCACGAAAGGGCCACGGCATGAACGAAGTGCGTGCGACATTGTTCCCGCCCAGTACCGATCGCCCGCTCCGACGCGCCGAGCCCACTGCTGAGGTGTTGAAGGGCTCCGTTCTCCGTTTGCGCCGGCGCAGGTCAAGCGCCATGCTGGGCGCGATCAAGGAGAGAACATCGTGAAGCTCGTCATTGCCAACAAGAATTATTCTTCCTGGTCGATGCGTCCCTGGCTGGCGGCCAAGGCGGCCGGCATCACCTTCGACGAGGAGATGATCTGGCTGCGCCGTCCCGAAACGGCGGCGCTCATCAGGGTGCAGTCGCCCAACGGCCGCGTGCCCGCTCTGATCGACGGCGACACCATCGTGTTCGAATCGATCGCCATCCTCGAATATCTCGCGGAGGTCGCACCGGCTCTCTGGCCCGAGAACCCGGGGGAGCGAGCCCATGCGCGTTCGATCAGCGCCGAGATGCATGCCGGCTTCCTGCCTTTGCGCCGTGCCTGCCCGATGAACATCAAGCGCAGACCTGCCTCCATCGCGCTCGATGCCGATGTCCAGGCCAATGTCGAGCGCGTCATCGATCTCATCGCCGGCTGCCGCGCCCGCTTCGGCAGGGACGGGGCCTTTCTGTTCGGGCAAGCCTTCAGCAATGCCGATGCGATGTGGGCGCCGGTGGTCAACCGCCTGCACGTCTACGACATACCCGTGCCGCCGATCGTGCGGCGCTATATGGACGCGGTGATGGCGACGCCGATGTGGCGCGAATGGGAAGAAGCCGCCTTGGCCGAGACCGAGATCATCGCCGATATCGATGCTGTCGCGTGAGGATATGACGCTGCATCTCATCAAGCTGTGCGTGGGAGCCGAATCGATCGCCGATCTGGAGGAGTGGATCGCTCTGCGGATGCGCATGTCCGGGGAGCAGATCCACACCACCCGCATGATGCCGAAGAACCGCGAGGCGATCCTCGACGGGGGATCTCTCTATTGGGTCATCAAAGGCCAATTGTCGTGCCGCCAGCGCATCCTCGACCTGCGCGCGCGCCGGGACGAGGAGGGCATCTCGCGATGCGATATCCTTCTCGAACCGCGGGTCGTGCCGGTCGATCCCCGTCCGCGCGGCCCGTTTCAGGGCTGGCGTTACCTCAGCGCTGCCGACGCGCCGCCTGACCTCTCCGGCCTGGGTGCGCCGGACGGCGAGCTGCCGCTGGAACTGCAGCAGCAATTGCGGGCGATCGGGTTGGTGTAGAAGGTCCGAGGCCCTCCTCGCCCGCTGGCCGGGGTGCGGCAATTTGGCTGTGGCCGCCAGGGCCGGGGAACCCCGCCGTTTGCCAAGCATTAACCATGCTGGGTGCAGAACCGCACAGAGCAAACCCTCCGCGTGGGTATCATGGCCCTGAACGTGCGGAGCGGGGAGGTGGCCATGGTGATTGCGACGACGGAGGGTCAGGGCCGGTGCTACGAAGTCATCGTTCAATCCGATGGCTTCCTGGTGCAGGCCCGCGAACTCGAGACCGGGGAGATCGCCCCCGGTGAAACGACGCTGTTCCGTACTTTGCCCGCCGCCTTCGCCTATATCGACATGGCGGCCGCCGCGGAGCGCTTCGTCTCGGCCAGGCGCGACGACGAGGAGTGGCGGGAACTCGCCGACGAATACCATCACGAGGTCGATCGCTTCGTCTCGATCCGGGAAAAATGGTCCGACGAGGGTATCGGCGTCGCATTGCTGCACAGCCGGGGCCGTACCTTGCTCGAAACCGGAAACCGGCTTCACTGATCATCCTTTCTCGGCGCGTTCCGCCGAGACGCACCGTCAGACGACCCGCCTCAGCCGCGGCTTGGGATCGAAATAGCGGAACAGGACGAGCCCGGCGGCGAAGCCCCCGATATTGGCCGGCCAGCCCGTGGTTTCGCCGGCCGAAGCGAGGATGTAGTAGCTCGCGACATACCATAGATTGATGAAGGCGAAGATCGCGAGCCAGACCCGCACATTCTGGTCGGCCAGGGCGTCGCGTAGCGGCCACGCCGGCCGGCGGAAGGCGGCGCCGCCGGCGACCTGGAAGCCCGCCATCGGCGAGCCGCCCTTGAAGATGAAATGGATCGCGGCGGCGAACAGGCCTGAAATGCCGCCGCCGGCCCCCACGATCACCACGGGCTGCCCCCAATACGCGACGAGGCACGTCACCGATCCCGCGACGATGCAAAGCGTGGTGAAGACGAGAAAGCGTTTCGTGCCCAGCCTCCACGCCACCGCGGCGCCCAGCACCAGCAGCGCGGCACCGTTGATGATCAGCGTGCCGGCGTCGGCCTGGAGGAAGAAGCAGGTGACGAAGGTCCAGACGTCGGCGAAATGCCCGCCCGCCCATTGGCCGAACTGTTCGCTGTCGGTGAGGTAGCGAACGGGCATGAAGGCGAGATAGGGCACGATCCGGCCGGCCCACATCTCCGGCAGGACATTGCGGAGCACGTGGACGGCGACGAGAAGGCCGGTCAGCACGAGAACCACCGGCGGCACGTTGAAGGCCGGCGGCGGAGCGGCATGGTTGCGGGAAGGGGCAGGCAAGCGACGTTCTCCTTGGAGCGGCAGGATAGGTCGGAATCAACAGCGCCAACATGGCAAATGCCGAATCGCGGGAATTAACCTTTCGTTAAGATTAATAATTCGTTTCCACCTGATAACCATCCTCCCCTCTGCCGCAGGGCCCGTGGCCGGTGCTATCGTTTTTCCGTCATCCGCGCGATGGAGCGGGGAAACAGGCGACGAACACAGATGAAGAATGCGGCGACACGCGATCTCTATGGTTATTGGGACAATCTGCGGGGCAGTCGCCCCGCCCCCGAGCGCGTCGATATCGATCCCGCCGCCATCCGCCGCGTCCTCGGCGACACCTTCATCGTCGAGGTCGACAGGGCGCGCGCCTTTCCCTTCCGGCTGGCGGGAACGAGGATGTGCGCGCTGCTCGGAAGGGAATTGAGGGGCGTTTCGCTGCTCGATCGCTGGGCGGATCGCAGGGCGCTCGAAGACCTCGTCCTCGGCGTGTCCAACGATCTCGATGCCTGCATCGTCAACCTCGTGGGAACCACCCTGCAGGAGGAGAGGCTCGGCCTGGAACTCCTGCTGCTGCCGCTGCATCATCGCAGCCGTGCCAATGGCCGCATTCTCGGCAGCCTCACGCCCGACGAGACGCCCTATTGGATCGGCCTTCATCCGATCGCGCGCTTCGACATTCTGGCGGTCGAGAAGGTGTCGCAGCTTGCGCGGACGGTTTCCGGTGCGCCCGCCTTGCCGGCCGGCGCCCGCCGCTTCGGACATCTCACGCTGGTCGAGGGCGGCAAAGCCCTCGCCTGAGCGGCAACCGGCAGGGCCGTGCTTCAGCGCCCGGCGTCCGACAGGCTCTCACCTTCCACGGCGCTCCAGACAGCCAGGGCCTGGCGGGTTTCGGCGACATCGTGCACCCGGACGGCATCGGCTCCGCGGGCCGCGGCGGCGATGGCGGCGGCCACCGATCCGCCGATCCGGCCGGCGGCCGGGCCGTCGCGGTCGACGCGGCCGATGAGGCTCTTGCGCGAGGCGCCGATCAGCACGGGGTAGCCGAGCGCGCGCAGGCGGGGCGTCGCATCGAGCAAAGCGAGATTGTGCTCCAGCGTCTTGCCGAAGCCCAGCCCCGGGTCGAGCCACAGGCGCGATGCGTCGATGCCGGATTCGACGGCGCGATCGCAGTCGCGGCGCAATTCGTCGCTGACGTCCTCCACCACATCGTCGTAGACCGGATTGATCTGCATGCTCCGCGGCTCTCCCTGCATATGCATGAGGATCACCGGAACGTCGCTGCCGGCGAGCACGCGCCGGCTTTCGGGATCGGCGAGGGCGGTGATGTCGTTGATCATGGTCGCGCCGGCGGCGATCGCCCGTGCCATCGTCCGCGCATGGCGTGTGTCCACCGAAACCAGCCTGTGCCTTTGCCGCGCCTCGCCGGCGACGGCCTCGATCACGGGTCCGATGCGGGCCCATTCGGCGTCCGGATCGACCGGCTCGGAACCGGGGCGGGTCGACTCGCCGCCGATGTCGAGAATATCGGCCCCGTCATTCATCAAGGCGAGGGCATGGGCGATGGCGCGGTCGGCCGTGCTGAAATGGCCGCCGTCCGAAAAGGAATCCGGCGTGACGTTGACCACGCCCATCAGAAGGGGGACGGCCCGCAACGCGCGAACATTGGACGTGTCGGCCTCGGCGAGCATGGCCCTTACCGTGCGGCCGGTCGCGGGATGGCGCCAGTCCGGCGCGATGTCGGCCAGCGGCGCGAGGACGAAGGCGCGCTCGGCCATGCGCGGGTGTGGCAGGGTGAGTTCCGGCGTGGCGATCTCTTCCTGTCCGTAAGCGACGAGATCGAGATCGAGCGTGCGCGAGGCGTTGCGTTCGCTGCGCTCGCGCCCGAACTGCTTCTCGACGTCGAGCAGCAGGCGCAGAAGGTCCTCAGGGGCGAGCGCCGTCTCCACGGCGATGATCTGGTTGGTGTACCAGGGCTGGCGCGAGCGCGGCACGGGCTCGGTGAGATAGAGGCGGGAGCGGGCGCGGATCTTCACCCCGCGCGCCGCGAGGGCCGAGACGGCGCGCCGCAGGGTCTCGCGCGGAGCACCCTCGCTGGATGGAAGATTGGCACCGAGCGCGATGAAGATCATGAGGGCATTGCTCACGGGGAGGGGCGAGGGGGGATGTCGAGCCGGATGGCGGCAGCATGCTCGATGCGCGCGAGAATCCCGGACAGCATGCGGTCGGCGAGGGCCGTCGATGCCAAGGCGCGGCCTGCCCAGCAGCGACCTTCCAAGGCGCTGACCGGGCGGACCAGCCGTACCGAATTCGTCAGGAACATGGCGCTCGCCCGTGCGACCAGCGTCGATGTGAGGCTCGCCTCGCGGCAATCGAGGCCCATCGCCCGGGCTTCCTCCAGCACGAGGCCGCGCATCACGCCGTCGAGGCAGCCATCCACCAGCGGAGGGGTGACCAGCGTCTCGCCGTCGAAGGCGAAGATGTTGGCGATGGTGGTGGAGACGGCATTCCCATCGAGATTCAGGATCAGCGCATCGTCCGCGCCGGCTTGCGCGGCCTGCCGGGCAGCCAGGATGTTGTCGAGATAGCCGAGCGACTTGATGCGTGCCAGCGGCGAACGCTGGTTGCGCGGGATGTCCGACACCGCGAGGCGCGCGGGCTGCCCGACCAGACTCGCCGACCAGGGCTGCGCCGTCACCACCAAGCTCGGCAGGCCCGCCGCCGCCGGCCACAGGCCGCGGGCGGCCTCGCCTCGGGTCAGCGTGGTCCTCACAATGGCATGCCGTGCGCCGGCTTCGGCCAGCACGGAGCGCACGGCGCCTTCCACGGTGCCGCGATCGATCTCGATGCCGATCGCGGCGGCGTGGCTTAGCAGCCTGTCGAGGTGGCGGTCGATCAGGAAGCCGTGCCCGCCGAAGCCGACCATGGTGTCGAACACGCCATCACCGAGCTGGAACCCGCGATCCAGCGCGCTGACGTGAGGGGTTCCCGGAGCGCCTGCCGTGATGGTGCGATGGATGAGGAAACTCACGGAACATGATCCAGAAAGGCACGAATTATGGCGTGGCCATGCGGCGTTAGAATTGATTCTGGATGGAATTGCACGCCGAAAGTCGGATGCCTGCGATGCGTGAGAGCCATGATCTCGCCCTCGCTGCTCCGCGCCGTCACCTCCAGCGGACCTTCCTCGCCGAGTTCCACGATCAGGGAATGGTAGCGGCCGGCGGCGAAGGGGCGGGGAAGGCCCGCGAACAGGCCTCCGCCGTCATGCTCGATGGCGGAGGCCCGCCCGTGCATCGGCGTCCTCGCATGGACCGTCCGCCCGCCGAAGGCCTCGCCGATGCATTGGTGGCCGAGGCAGATGCCGAGGAGGGGCAGCTTGCCCGAGAAGGCACGGATGAGGTCGAGCGAGGCGCCGGCGTCCTTGGGCGCGCAGGGCCCGGGCGAGAAGACGAGGGCTTTGGCGCCGAGGCGCGTAACCGCTTCGGCGTCCACGGCATCGTTGCGCACGACCTGCGGCCGCGCGCCCAGTTCCTCGAAATATCGCGCGACGTTGAAGACGAAGGAATCGTAATTGTCGACGATGAGGATCACGCGGCGGCCTCCTCGCCCGCCGCTTCGCGGAAGGCGCCCAGCAGGCGCTCGGCCTTTGCGAGGGTCTCGTCATATTCGGCGGCGGGATCCGACAGGAGCGTGATGCCGCCGCCGGCTCGCACCGAGAGCTCCGTGCCGTCGAAGGTCAGCGTACGGATGGCGATGTTGAGGTCGGCCGCCCCGTCGAAGCCGATCCAGCCGATGGCGCCGCAATAGACGCCGCGGGCTTCCTGTTCCAGTTCGGCGATGATTTCCATGGCGCGGATCTTCGGCGCGCCGGTGATCGAGCCGCCCGGAAAGGTCGCCGCGATCAGGTCGGCGATGTCGCGGCCGGGCCTGAGGATGCCGGTGACGACGGAGGTCAGGTGGTGCACCGAGGCGTAGGTCTCGACGCCGCACACGACCGGGACGTCCACGCTGCCGGGCAGGCACACGCGGGAGAGGTCGTTGCGCAGGAGGTCGACGATCATGATGTTCTCGGCGCGATCCTTCTCGCTCTGCGCCAGAGACCGGGCGAGGACCGCATCCTCGGCCGGCCGCATGCTGCGCCGCCGCGTGCCCTTGATCGGCCGGGCCTCGACCACCGCTCCGCGCGGATCACGGGCGAGCCGCAGGAAGCGTTCGGGCGAGGTGGAGGCGATGAAGCGGACGCCCTCGACGAGCAGCGCCGAGAAAGGGGCCGGGTTGGCGCGCCGGACCGCCAGATAGGTGGCGAGCGGATCGGCGCCGCCGGCAGGCGTGGCCGAGAAGCGATGGGAGAGATTGGCCTGGAAGATGTCGCCGTCGCGGATGTAGCCGATCACCCTCGCCACCTCGGCCTCGTAGGCGGCGCGGCTGCGGCTGTCCCGCCAGTCGAGGCCGGCCGGCGGCCGGCGGGGCTCGGAGGGGCGGGTCAGCGCCTCGCAGAGCCGGTGCGCTGCCGCCGCGTCGGGAGCGATGGCGAAGGCGCGGCGATCGATCACGTCGAAGGCGAAGAGCCGGTCGTAGAAGGGAAGGTCGATCTGCGCCGCCCGGTGGGCGCCGGCCAGCCCGGGCCGCGGCTCGAAGATCTGCCCGGCCTCGTAGGCAATCGCGCCGATGGCGCCGCCGGTGAAGGGAGGAGCGCCGGCGATGGGCGCGTGCGCATGGCGGGACAGCAGGCTTCGCAGGGCCTCCATCGGTGCGCCGGCCATGGGCTCGCCGTTCCATGTCGCCTCGCTGTCCTCGACCCGGAAGACCCCGAAGGGCGCCGCTGCGACATAGGACCAGCGCCCCAGCGTATCATGCGGCATGGCGCTGTCGAGCAGGGCAAGGCGCGGCTGGCCGGCGAGAGCGGCTGCCGCGTCGAGGGGGGCGGTCCAGGGAATTTCAAGCACAATCATGGCGTGCGCGCGCCACCTCGCGTTTCATGCGGATCGTCCGCCCGACGGTCTGGCGATTGGAGCGCCGGCTGGCTTTCCTGGCAGCCGCCGGAACTCGTCTCGCTCGAGAAGCCCGCTCCGGGTCTGTCCTCGAGCGTCCCGCGCCTCTCAACCCTGTGGAAGCGCTGGGATCATCTGGCTCGCCTCCAGGGCGAACTTGTCCCTACATAGCGCTTTTTCGGCGCGCTGTCGCTCCAATGTTTGCGACGTAGAGCAGATGCACGACAAGGCCGGCGCACAGGCCCCAGAAGGCGGCCCCGATGCCGAACAGGCTGAAGCCGGAGGCGGCGACGAGGAAGGTCGCAAGCGCGGGAAGGCGCTCCTTCTCGTCCTGCACGGCGCCGGCGAGGGACGAGCCGAGCGCTCCGGTGAGCGCGAGCCCGGCCGCCGCTTCGATCAGGATCGGCGACGAGCCGGTGACGAGGCTGGTGGCGACGGCGGCCAGCAGCGAGAAGCCGAGCGCGTAGACGAGGCCGGCGACGATGCCGGCGACATAGCGCCGCTCGGGCCGGGCGTGGGCGTCGGGGCCGGCGCACAGCGCGGCGGTGATCGCGGCGAGGTTGATCGTCGGCGCCCCGAATATGGCGGAGGCGGCGGAAACGCCGCCGGTGAGCAGGAAGATCGGCCGGGTCGAGGGATGGTAGCCGAAGGCCGAAAGCACGGTCAGCCCGGGAATGTTCTGGGAGGCCATCGTCACCACGAAGAGCGGTGCGGCAATCGAGATCAGGGTCTGCCAGTCGAAGGTCGGGCGGATGAATTCGAGCGCCGGCAGGGCCACGGCCTGGCCGCCGCCCTGTCCGTCGAAAGCCATGGCTGCGAGGGCGACGGCAAGGGCGGCCGGCGCCGCCCACAGGCGGGCGAAGCGCCCGACGACCAGCCAGGCGAGGATGACGGGCACCGCGAATTTGGGATCCTCCCCCAGGGCGGTGACCGGCGCCAGGCAGAGCTTGAACAGGATGCCGGCCAGCATCGCTCCGGCGATGGGGCGGGGAATGGCCGTGATCAACTTGCCGAGCGGGGACCAGAAGCCGGCGGTCATGACCAGGACGCCCGCGACGACGAAGGCGCCGACCGCTGCCGGAAAGCCGCCCGGCGGTGCGCTGAGGGTTGCCAGCAACGCCATGCCGGGGGTTGACCATGCGATCGAGATCGGCATGCGGGTCGCCAGGCTCAGGATCACACCGCAGGTGCCCATGGCGAGGCAGAGAACGGCGAGGCCGGAGGCGATCTCGCCGGGCGAGGCACCGACGGCGGCCATGCCGTGAATGACGACGGCAACCGAACTGGTATAGCCGACCACCGCCGTGATGATGCCGGTGCCGATCGATTGAGCGCTGACGTCGGACAGGAGCGAACGCATGGATTTCCAAGGCTTGCGGCATAGTGGCGGCGCGAGGGGGAGCCGGCGCCGCGGGCGCGGCCGGACATCGAACGGGAGCGGCCTCCCACCTGCCGCAGGGCGGGCGCTCGCCCGGCGAGCCTCACACGCGAAAGGGCGGATCGGAACCGCCCCTTCGTGCCGTCGGGCTACGGCTTGGTGCCGTCCCGGCTGCGTCCGAGAAGATTGGCCATCTCCTCTTCCAGGCTCGCGAAAGGATCTTCCGGCTCCGGCGGGGGCGGCGTGGGCGCAGCGGGCCGCGGGGCCGCTGCGGCCGGCCGTGTCGGCGTCGTCACCCTGTCGCCGACGCGGAACGCGTCGGGGCGGGAAGGCGATGCCGGCGGCGGGGACGCCGCGGGCTGTTCGCCGCTATAGCGCCGGGCCGGCGTGTTCGTCGTCGCCAGGAGAGGCTCGAGCCGGCTGCCTGGGCGGAGCTCGGGGGCTTGGCGTGGCTCAGGGGCTTGGCGAGGCTCGGGAGCCTGGCGTGGCTCGGGAGCCTGGCTCGGCTCGCTCGAAAAACGCGGCTCCGCCCTGCCTTCGTAGGAGGTTCTCGGCTCCGGCCTCACCTCGAACGTCGTTCGCGGTTCGGGCCTGGCGTCGAAGGAGGCGCGTGGCTCGGCCGCCGGCTGATTTTCGCTGGCGGGACGCCGCCACCCGGGAATTTTGAGATCGGGGAGGCGGATTTCGGGGAGGGTGAGGCGGGGGGGAGGCGAGTCGAACAGCGGCAGTTCCCGCTCCGCCGCCTCGGCGTTACGTTCTTCCTCGGGTTCGAATTCGTTCGGTTCCTGCTCGAACAGCTCCTGCTCGAACGTCGTTTCCGACGATTCCTCGACGGCATACGAAGCCTCGGGCGGTTCGACGCTCGGCGCGGCTGCCGGCACGCGCTGGGCCAGAAGCTCCTCGAAATGCGCCGTATCGACGGCGGAAGTATCGGCTTCCTCCGTCATCGGCTCGGGCCGTTTCTCCGGCTCGGGCGCGGGCGGTGTGCCGCGCGCCTGTCGCCCGAAATTGGGGAACCGCGAGGTCGCGCGGTGGAAGAAGCCGGGGCCGCGCGGCGGAACCACCGAACGCCGCATGGGGGCGACCGGTTCGGAAATATGCGCCGTCTCAACGGCCTCCGCCGGTGCAGGTTCCTGCGAAGGGGCCGGCTCGAGCTCCCGCTGGAGGAAGGCGGGGATCGGCTCATAGTCCAGCGGGAGCCTGGAGGTCGCCGGTTGAACGGCGACGGCGGGAGCAGGAGCAGGAGCAGGAGCAGGAGGCGCGGCGGCGGGCTCCGGACGAGGTTCATAGTCCGGCTGGGGTTCGGGCCTGGAGGCGGGGAGCGGACCGGGCTCTGCCGGACGCACGAAATCCTCCTCGACCTGCCGCGGCGCCGCGACGTAGCCGGGCGCGCGTTCGAGAGACGGGGGCGGCACCGGTCGGGTCAGCGGGCGGCCCCTCAGGATCCCGGATTCGACCACGAGGTCGTTCGGCCCGCCGATCATGATGAGATGTTCGACATTGTCGCGGCGCACCAGCACGAGCTGGCGTACGCGATCGACCGAATAGGAATCGAGCACCCCGAGCCGGGGCTGGCGGTTGCGGCCAGCCGTGTTTCGGACATGCGGCCTGCTGATGATGCGCCATGCATACATGCACAGGACCACCAGAAGGAAGAAAATCCCGGCACTGATCAGCAACCAAAAAAGAGATGGCAACTGCGTGCCCAGCCAGGAATTCAGAGAATCCATCGATACGCTTCCTCAACCAGACCGCCCCAGGTCCTTGTACCCTTACCGCCAGATGCGACCACTTTGGCCTGCCTGTCGGCTTCTAAAGAACTGCTCGCGGCAAAGAATCAACATCTATGTCACGAAATTCGCTTAATTCCTGCCGTTCGCGCCTAAAAATCAGACGATACCCCCAATTCGAGGCGGCATGCCGACGTTTTTACCGCATGGATGCTGCGAGTGAATCGCGGTCCGATGCAATTGAACGACGAACTGATGTGACAAGTGCAAACAGCAACATATTTTTGGCTAACGAGGTTAACACATTTTGAATGGTGTGCTGCTAGTCCAGCTGAACGTGGATCGGGTTCGTGCTGGCGAATCGCTGTTGCATCGGAGCGGTGGGGTTGATCATGGCAGAGGGCGAGGACGCGGCGACGCGCGGCGTTGCTGTCGATCGCAGCGAGCGGCCGAGCGGCATTCTCCGCGTGCTCCTGCTCGCCCTCGTGATTCTGGCCCTTTCCGCCCTGGTGTGGTGGCTGCCGCCCAAGGCTGGAACGATGGCGAGCTACATCGTGCTGGCCATTCTCGCCGCCGTCGGCATGTCCTGCCTTTTCGCCTGGGTCGTCGGCATCGTGCATTTCGGCCAGACCTCCGTGGCGCGCAACGATCTGACGAAACTGATCGTCGACGATTCGCCGGAGGGCATCCTCGTCACCAACCGTGAAGGGAGGGTGATCTACGCCAACGCGGCCTATCTCACCCTGACGGGTGCGGTCGGCGAGCAGGACATGCGCACGGTGGAACGCGCCTTCACGGGCGACCCCGACGTGTCGGAGGCGACCTATCGGCTGGCGCAGGCGGCGCGTGCCGGCCAGCGCCTGACCGAGGAGTTCCGCATCGCCTCGGCGCCGCCGGCCGGCACCGCCTCCTGGTATCGCGTGCGGGTGCGGCCCGTGACCCGCCCGTCGGGAACGGCCGAGACCGTGTGGACGGTCGCCGACATCACGCGCGAACGCGAACGCCAGGAAAACATATTCCAGGAATTGCAGCACGCCATCGACTATCTCGACCATGCGCCGGCCGGCTTCTTCTCCGCCGATCCTTCCGGCGAGATCGTCTACATGAACGCCACGCTGGCGGGCTGGCTCGACTATGACCTCGCCCAGTTCGGCACCGGCGGGCTGACGTTGGCGGATGTGGTGCCCAACAATGCCGGTGCGCTGGTGGTGACCCAGCCCGGCGAGCCCGGCAGCGTGCGGACGGAGATCTTCGACGTCGACCTGCGTCGGCGCAACGGCACCATCATGCCGGTGCGCCTGTTCCACAAGATCGCCTTCGCTGCCGACGGCCATTCCGGCCCGTCGCGGACGCTGGTGATCTATCGCGGGCCGGGCGGCGACGTCTCCGAGGGCCTGCGCGCCGCCGAGGTGCGTTTCGCCCGCTTTTTCAACAATTCGCCGCTGGCGATCGCGACCGTCGACGAAGGCGCCCGGATCGTTCGCACGAACGCCGCTTTCCTTCGCCTGTTCAAGGGCTCGCTGCGGGGCGAGGCGGCCGGCCATTCGCTCCTGGACACCGTGGTCGAGCGTGACCGCGAGGGCCTCACCAAGCTCGCCCGCCTGGCCATGGCCGGACGCGGCGACGTCGATCCGGCGGAAGCCTCGCTCGTCGGGCAGGGCACCCGTTCCGCCCGCTTCTGGTTCGCGCCCGTCGACGGCGGCGAGAACGACAGGGAAGCGGCCATCGTCTATGTGATCGACACCACCGAGCAGCGTGCGCTGCAGGAGCAGTTCACCCAGAGCCAGAAGATGCACGCCGTCGGCCAGCTCGCCGGCGGCGTCGCCCATGATTTCAACAATGTGCTCGGCGCCATCATGCTGGCGGCGGACTTCCTCATCGGCAGCCACAAGCCGGGGGACCCCGCCTTCCAGGACATCATGTCGATCAAGAGCAACGCCAACCGGGCCGCCAACCTCGTGCGCCAGCTCCTGGCGTTCTCGCGCCGGCAGACGCTGCGTCCGCAAGTGCTGGATCTCAACGAGGCGGTCTCCGACCTTTCGATGCTGCTGCGGCGCCTGCTGGGGGAGAAGGTGGCGCTCGACGTCGTGCACGGCCGCGACCTGTGGCCTGTCAAGGTCGACGTCAACCAGTTCGAGCAGGTGGTGATGAACCTCACCGTCAACGCGCGCGATGCGATGCCCGACGGCGGCAAGGTCATCATCCGCACGCGCAACGTGCCGATTTCCGAAGCGAGCGCGATGGACCGGAGCGATCTGCCGCCCGCCGACTATGTGGTGGTGGAGGTCGAGGACAATGGCAGCGGCATCCCGACCGCCATTCTCGACAAGATCTTCGAACCCTTCTTCACCACCAAGGATGTCGGCAAGGGCACGGGCCTCGGCCTCTCC
Organism: Labrys monachus; assembly: GCF_030814655.1. Classification (NCBI taxonomy): domain Bacteria; kingdom Pseudomonadati; phylum Pseudomonadota; class Alphaproteobacteria; order Hyphomicrobiales; family Xanthobacteraceae; genus Labrys; species Labrys monachus. Next base: position 4,205,052 of record NZ_JAUSVK010000001.1, on the reverse strand, counting down.
ACCGTCTACGGCATCGTCAAGCAGACCGGCGGCTCGATCCTGGTGCATTCGGTCGAAGGGAAGGGCACGCTCTTCCAGATCTTCCTGCCGCGCCTGACCGAGACCGCCAAGGCATCGGTCCAGGCCGAGGCCGACACCGCCGCAGCCGCCCCGGGGGCGGGCGCCGCCAAGGCCAAGGAGATGACGGACCTCACCGGTCGCGGGCGCATCCTCCTCGTCGAGGACGAGGAAGCCCTGCGCGCCTTGTCTGCCCGCACCCTGGTTGCCCGCGGCTTCGAGGTGATCGAGGCCGGTTCCGGCATCGAGGCCCTGCAGGCGATGGAGGATGCGGGCGGCAAGATCGATCTCGTGGTATCGGACGTCGTCATGCCGGAAATGGACGGGCCGACCCTTCTGAAGGAACTGCGCAAGCGCAATTCGACGACGCGCATCATCTTCGTCTCGGGCTATGCCGAGGAGGCCTTCGCCAAGAACATGCCCGAGGGCGAGGAGTTCGCGTTCCTGCCCAAGCCGTTCTCGATGAAGCAGCTGGTCGAGGCGGTGAAATCGAACATGGGGCCGTAGCGCGCCGCGCGCTTGCCGATCGCGACGGCATTTTCCAGAAGAGCCGATCGGCTTTTCGGTGAAGAAAGCAAGCCGAAACAATAAGATGGAGGTAAATTGCGATTCGATGGAATAGCAATTTACCTCCCGGTAACTTCGTGTCTGCCGCGTGGCGAAGAGGCCGGTCGGTGATCGAGGCTCCCTCGGCGCACCCGGTAGGGCGCTGTCGCGGGAAGACCTACTCCGCGGCCTCGCTGGCGGGTACGTAGTTGAGGATCGGGGAGAGCCAGCGCTCGACCTCCCGGACCGTCATCGCCTTGCGCGCCGCGTAATCCTCGACCTGGTCGCGCTCGATCTTCGACACCCCGAAATAATGCGCATCCGGATGCGCGAAATATAGGCCCGAAACGGATGAGCCGGGCCACATCGCATAGCTCTCGGTCAGGCGCACGCCGATGCGGCGTTCGGCGTCGAGCAGGCGGAACAGCGTGGCCTTTTCGGTGTGGTCCGGCTGGGCCGGATAGCCCGGGGCCGGGCGGATGCCGCGATAGGCCTCCCCGACGAGTTCGGAAGGCGCCAGAGCCTCGTCCGCCGCATAACCCCAGAACTCACGGCGCACGCGCCGATGCATCGCCTCGGCGAAGGCTTCCGCGAAGCGGTCCGCCAGCGCCTTGACCATGATCGCCGCATAATCGTCATTGGCGCGGGCGAAACGATCGGCGATGGCTTGCTCCTCCATGCCGGCGGTGACCACGAAGCCGCCGAGATAGTCCGCTTTGCCGCTGCCGGCCGGCGCGACGAAATCGGACAGGGCGAGGTTCGGCCGCCCGTCGCGCCGCGCGAGCTGCTGGCGCAGGGTGAACAAGGACGCGAGCACCTCCCCGCGATCGTCGCCGGAGAACAGGCGGATGTCGTCGCCGACGGCGCTGGCGGGCCAGAAGCCGATCACGGCGCGCGGATGGAACCAGTTTTCGGCGATGATCCTGGCGAGCATCGCCTGCGCGTCGTCGAAGAGCTGGCGTGCCGCCTTGCCCTGCTTCTCGTCGTCGAGGATGGCCGGGTAGCGCCCCTTCAGTTCCCAGGTCTGGAAGAAGGGTGTCCAGTCGATATAGGCGGCGAGCTCGGCGAGGTCGTAGCTCTCGAACACGCGCGTGCCGAGGAAGGAGGGGACGGGCGGTTCATAATTGGCCCAGTCCGCCCTGTGGGCGTTGGCGCGGGCCCTGGCGATCGGCAGGCGCAGCTTCTCGGCCTCGCTGCGGGCATGGGACGCCGCCACCTTGCCGTATTCGGCGCGAACCGTGTCGATGTAGCCGTCCCGCATCGAGGATGACAGCAGGCTGGAGACCACCCCCACGGCGCGGCTGGCGTCGTTGACATAGACCGCCTGCCCGCGATTGTAGCGCGGATGGATCTTCACGGCGGTGTGGACGCGGCTGGTCGTCGCCCCGCCGATGAGGAGTGGGATGTCGAAGCCCTCCCGCTCCATCTCGGCGGCGACATGCGCCATCTCGTCGAGCGAGGGTGTGATCAGGCCGGACAGGCCGATGATGTCGACTTTTCGCTCCCTCGCCGTCTGCAGGATCTTCGCCGCCGGAACCATGACGCCGAGATCGATGATGTCGTAATTGTTGCAGGCGAGCACCACGCCGACGATGTTCTTGCCGATGTCGTGGACGTCGCCCTTGACGGTCGCCATCAGCACCGTGCCGGCGCTCTGCCGCCCGCTACCGCCGCCGCCGGCGGCCTTCTCGGCCTCCATATAGGGCAGCAGCCGCGCTACCGCCTGCTTCATGACCCGGGCCGACTTGACGACCTGCGGCAGGAACATCTTGCCGGCGCCGAAAAGGTCGCCGACGACGTTCATGCCCGCCATCAGCGGGCCCTCGATGACGTGGAGCGGGCGCTCCGCCTTGAGCCGGGCCTCCTCGGTATCCGCATCGATATGTTCGGTGATGCCGTTGACGAGCGCATGCGCCAGGCGCTTTTCCACCGGCCATTCGCGCCAGGCGAGGTCCTGAGCCTTGGCTTCGCGGCCGGCGGTACCCTTGAAGCGTTCCGCCAGCGTCAGGAGCCGTTCGGTGCCGTCGTCCCTGCGGTTGAGGACGACGTCCTCGCAGGCTTCCCGCAATTCGGGATCGATCGATTCGTAGACGGCGAGCTGGCCGGCATTGACGATGCCCATGTCCATGCCGGCCTGGATGGCGTGATAGAGGAAGACCGCGTGCATGGCCTCGCGCACCGGCTCGTTGCCCCGGAACGAGAAGGAGAGGTTGGAGACGCCGCCCGAGATATGGGCGTGCGGAAGGGTGGCCCGGATCCGCCGCGTCGCCTCGATGAAGGCGACGCCATAGCCGCTATGCTCCTCGATGCCGGTGGCGACGGCGAAGATGTTGGGATCGAAGACGATATCCTCGGGCGGGAAGCCGGCCTCCTCGGTCAGCAGGCGATAGGCGCGGGTGCAGATGGAGACCTTGCGCTCCAGCGTGTCGGCCTGGCCGTCCTCGTCGAAGGCCATCACCACCACGGCCGCGCCATAGGCGCGCACCAGCCGGGCCTGGTGGAGGAAGGCGGCCTCGCCCTCCTTCATCGAGATCGAATTGACGAGCGGCTTGCCCTGCACGCATTTCAGCCCGGCCTCGATGATGGAGAATTTCGAGGAATCGATCATCACCGGCACGCGTGCGATATCCGGCTCGGCCGCGATGAGGTTGAGGAACTCGACCATCGCCCGTTCGGAATCGATCAGCCCCTCGTCCATGTTGATGTCGATGATCTGGGCGCCGTTGGCGACCTGGTCGCGCGCCACGTCGAGCGCGGCCGTATAGTCGCCGGCGGTGATCAATTTCCTGAATTTGGCCGAGCCGGTGACGTTGGTGCGCTCGCCCACATTGACGAAGGGGATCTCGCTGCCGAGGGTGAAAGGCTCCAGCCCCGACAGCCTCATCAGCGGCGGGATCTCGGGCAGGGGCCTCGGCTTGTGGCGCCCGACCGCCTCGGCGATGGCGCGGATGTGCTCCGGCGTCGAGCCGCAGCAGCCGCCCACGACATTGACCAGCCCGTCCCGCGCGAAGCCCTCGATCTGGGCTGCCATGGCTTCCGGGCTTTCATCGTACTGGCCGAATTCGTTGGGCAGGCCGGCATTCGGATAGGCGCAGACGAAGGTGTCGGCCACGCCGGAGATTTCGGCGAGATGGGCGCGCATGGCATTGGCGCCGAGCGCGCAATTGAGGCCGATGGTGAAGGGCCGCGCATGGCGGACCGAATGCCAGAACGCCGTCGGCGTCTGGCCGGACAGCGTTCGGCCCGAGAGATCGGTGATCGTGCCGGAGATCATCACCGGCAGCCTTATGCCCATCGCCTCGAAGACCGCTTCGCAGGCGAAGATCGCGGCCTTGGCGTTGAGTGTGTCGAAAATCGTCTCGATGAGGATGATGTCGGCGCCGCCGTCGATCAGCCCGCGGATCTGCTCCGCATAGGCGATGCGCAGGTCGTCGAACGAGACGGCGCGGTAGCCCGGATTGTTCACGTCCGGCGACATCGAGGCCGTGCGGTTGGTGGGGCCGAGCGCGCCTGCGACGAAGCGGCGGCGCCCGTCCTGCTGTTCGGCCCTGACGGCAGCCCGGCGGGCGAGGCGGGCGCCGTCCCGGTTGAGGTCGTAGACCATCGCCTCCATGCCGTAATCGGCCTGGGCGATGGAGGTGGAGGAGAAGGTGTTGGTTTCCAGGATGTCGGCGCCGGCCATCGCATAGGCGTAGTGGATGGCCTCGATCGCGGCCGGCTGCGTCAGCGTCAGCAGGTCGTTGTTGCCCTGGAGATGGCACTCGCAACCGGCGAAGCGCTCGCCGCGGAAGTGGCTCTCGGTGAAGCCGAGGCCCTGGATCTGGGTGCCCATCGCACCGTCGAGAATGAGGATGCGCTCGCGGGCCGCCGCAGCGAGGGCCGCTTGGACATCCTCGGTCCTGACGTCGGGAGCGGCTGAGTCGAACAAGGCCTCTACGAGAACGTTCATTCTGCGCCTATAACGATATAGTGATATCAAGATATCCTTATATCATAGCTGCAAGCGTGCCCAGTGCAACGATTATCGTGCCGGCTGATGCCGGCCACCCCCTCCGGTGATTGATCTGAGGACGCCGACCCCTGTGTCGTCGCTGTCACCACGCGCTGCCGGCCGGACAATGCGCGGGCGCGCACCCGCGCTCGCTCGCTGCCGGGCAGGCCCGGCGCGGGCGCGACAGAAGCCAGACGGGCGCGCGGATGGACGATGAAGTCGCCCCGCGCCGGTCTGCCGGCGCGGGCATCGTCGTCGGCCGGTCAGGCTTCGATCTCGACGCGCCCGAGCGGGCGGCTGCAGCAGGCGAGGATCAGCCCGGCGTCGATCTCCTCCTCGCGTATGCCGCCCTGATGCGCCATCGCCACGTCCCCCGAGAGGCGTTGCACCTTGCAGGTGCCGCACAGGCCCATGGTACAGCCGGTGGGTATGTTGAGCCCGGCGCTTCTGGCGAGCTGGAGGATGGTCTCCCCGCCGGTCGCCGGCACTTCGATGCCCGACTGCACGAAGGCGACGCTGCCCTGCGCCGCGCCGTCGGCCGGCTCGCCGCCGGCCGCGAGGGCGTCTGGTTCCGGCGGATGGAAGCTCTCCTCGTGATAGCGGCGCATGTCGCAGCCATTCGCCTCCAGCATGTCCTTCACCGCGGCCATGAAGGGGGCGGGGCCGCAGCAGAAGATCTCGCGCTCGCGGAAGTCCGGTGCGATCAGGCGCAGCGCCGGCGCATTGAGGCGCCCGCGGAACCCTGTCCAGGCCTCCCCCGGATCGCTCTCCTCGACGATCCAGGCCAGTCTGAGGTGCCGCATGCGTCCCGCCATCCGCTCGAGCTCGTGGCGGAAGATGATGTCGGACGGCCTTCTCGCGCAGTTGACGAAGGCGATGTCGACGGCGCTGCCGTGATCTTCGGCAAAGCGCGTCATCGACATCATCGGCGTGATGCCCGATCCCGCGGAGATGAAGAGATAGCGTTCCGCCGGGTGGCGGTGGAACGTGAACTGGCCCGCCGGCCCGTGTGCCTTGAGGCGCGTGCCCGGCTTGAGGTTCTCCAGCATCCAGCGCGTGCCGACGCTGGTGGCCTGGGCCTTGGCGGTGACGCTGATCGAGAGCGGGCGCGAGGGGCTGGACGACAGCGTGTAGGTGCGCAGCACCGGCCCTTCCGCCGTCGGCAGTTCCAGCGTGACGAACTGGCCGGGTTCGTAGCGGAACCAGCTGTCGTCGGGGGCACGGAAGGTGAAGGTCGCGACGTCGCGGCCTTCATGCATCACGGCGACGCATTCGAGCTGCCCGGCGCGGTCGCTCCATGGCCGGGCTTCGTCGAGATGCCTGTAGAGGGTCTGCGTGGCCATCTCCGCCTCAGGCCACGCTGCGCAGGGCCACGGGATCGCCGCCGAGCGAGCGCTCCATGACGTTGCAATACCATTCGACGAACTGCATCACGCCGCCTTCATGGTCGGGGGCATAGGGCCCCGGCTCATAGGCGGGGGAGAGGATGCCCAGCTGGTTTTCCTCGACGATGCGGCGATCCTGGTCGTTGGTTTCGGTCCACACATGGGTGAGCTCGTCGATCGTGTAGTCGACGCCTTCGACCGCGTCCTTGTGCACCAGCCATTTGGTGGTGACCTGCGTCTCCCTCGGGCCGATCGGCGTGACACGGAAGCTCACGGCGTGATCCCCCAGCACGTGGTTCCAGGTGCTGGGATAGTGGAAGAGCAGGAGGGTGCCGATATTGTCTTCCTCAACCGAGGCGCTGAGCGGCTTCTTCACCGCGGCCTTGCCGGACATGGTGTAGCTCACGGCGTTGCGGAGCAGCGGCATGCGCGCCGTCCGATATTGGCCGCTGTCGGAAATCCTGAACAGGCTCGGCAGGCCGGCTTCCTCGCAGCGGTCCCAATGGGCCGCGATCAGGGGATCGTCCTTGGCGCCCTGCACGCCGCTGACGGTGGGAGCCTCCGGGAAGGTGCGGCAGAGTTCGGGGTGATTGCCGGCGCAGTGGTAGCATTCGCGGTTGTTTTCCCACACGAGCTTCCAGTTGCCCTTTTCCACGATCGTGCTTTCGAAGGCGACCTTGGTGTCCTTCAGGCGATGCGGGGCGAGATAGGGCAGCGCCAGGGCGCGGAACGCCTCGAAATCGGGCGCCTCGGCTGCGAGGCAGATCCAGACATAGCCACCCACGCTTTCGCAATGGACCGGCTTCAGGCCGTATTGCGCGGCGTCGAAGCCCGCTCCCATGTCGCGGGCGAACAGCAGCCTGCCGTCGAGTTCGTAAGTCCATTGGTGGTAGGGGCATACGAGCTTGGCGACCGTGCCATGCGCCGCCGAGCACAGGCGCGAGCCGCGGTGGCGGCACGAATTGTGGAAGGCTCGAATCGAGCCGTCGCCCGACCGCAGCACGATGACGGGATAGTCGCCGATCTGCACGGTCAGGTAGCTGCCCGGCTTGGCCAGCTCGCAGTCATGGCCGACGAAGAGCCATTGCCGATACCAGATATGCTCGAGATCGAGGCGGAAATAGTCGTCGTCCGTATAGAATTTCCGGCTCAGGCTGAAGCCGGCGCGATGGCTCCGGAGCCGGCCCAGCATCTCGTGATGCGCATTCATGTCAAAGTCCCACGTGACCATCTTTGCTTTTGACGGCACGGCGGACGGCGAAAGCGGAACGCGAGCCTTTGCGCCCGGGGCGCTCTGCCGCACTTCCTCCTTCCGGATCGCCCACCGCGATCCATCGGCTTCGGTTCAAGGCTGGTTTCCGGACTCAGGAGCGGTCCCTCGACGTGGAGCGGCGCCTTCCCGGGTCCCTCGACCCAGTGGCCTTTGCCGCGTCCGAACTCCTCTACCGTTGCGGGGGCAGTGCCGGCTTGAAACCGGCTTCCCAATTCTCCGGTCCTCCTCCCAGGTCGGACCGGCACCTCGAACTGGCCGGAGATTACACCGCCCGGCGCTACCGGCTAGAGATGAACCGACCTATCATGGTGCTTTCAGGACATCGGGGGACGGGACCCGCGCCTTCCCCGCGGGCGCGGCCGGCGCGGAAATGCCCGCGCCCGAGGCCGATGCTCCTATAGGCAGGGAGGCCGATAGCGATTACATCATGGCGCGATGGGCAGTTTGGAACCGCCCTGATGTCGATGACCTGCCGGAGCCTTTCCCTCATGCCCGCCGATTCCCTTTCCGCCTCCGCCTATCCGCATGTGCCGCTGTTTCCGCTGGGGCCGGACGAGACGCCCTATCGCAAGCTGACGGGGGAGGGGGTGAAGGTGGAGACCGTCGGCGGGCGGGAGATCCTTTCCGTCGACGGCGAGGCGATGCGGCTGCTGGCCGAGCAGGCCTTCGCCGACATCAACCATCTCCTGCGCCCGGGCCACCTGCAGCAGCTGCGCAACATCCTCGAGGATGCGGAAGCCACCGACAACGACCGCTTCGTCGCCTATGATCTCCTCAAGAACGCCAACATCGCCGCCGGCGGCGTGCTGCCGATGTGCCAGGACACCGGCACGGCGATCGTGATGGGCAAGAAGGGCCGCAGGGTCTGGACCGAGGGCGAGGACGAAGGCGCCATCGCCCAGGGCATCCGCGACGCTTACGAGAAGAAGAACCTGCGCTATTCCCAGCTCGCGCCGCTCTCGATGTTCGAGGAGAAGAACACCAAGACCAACCTGCCGGCGCAGATCGACATCTCGGCGGAAGGGGAGGACGCCTACAAGTTCCTGTTCGTCGCCAAGGGCGGCGGCTCGGCCAACAAGACCTTCCTCTACCAGGCGACGCCGTCGATCCTGTCGAAGGACCGGCTGATCGCCTTCCTGAAGGAGAAGATCCTCACGCTGGGAACCGCGGCCTGTCCGCCCTACCACCTCGCGGTGGTGATCGGCGGAACCTCGGCGGAACTGACGCTGAAGGCGGTGAAGCTCGCCTCGGCCCGCTATCTCGACACGCTGCCGACGCAGGGCTCCGAGAGCGGCCACGCCTTCCGCGACCTGGAGATGGAGCGCGAGGTGCACAAGCTCACCCAGTCGCTCGGCGTCGGCGCCCAGTTCGGCGGCAAGTATTTCTGCCACGACGTCCGGGTGATCCGGCTGCCGCGCCACGGCGCCAGCCTGCCGATCGGGCTTGGCGTGTCCTGCTCCGCCGACAGGCAGGCCCTCGGCAAGATCACCCGCGAGGGCGTCTTCCTCGAGGAATTGGAGCACAATCCCGCCCGTTTCCTGCCCGAGATCGACGAGAGCCGGCTCGGCGGACCGGTGGTGCGCATCGACCTCAACCAGCCGATGCCGCAGATCCTCGAATCGCTGTCGCGCCACCCGATCAAGACCCGGGTGTCCCTCACCGGTCCGGTGATCGTGGCGCGCGACCTCGCCCACGCCAAGCTGCGCGAGCGGCTCGAAGCGGGCGGGGGGCTGCCCGACTACATGAAGAATCATCCGGTCTATTATGCCGGCCCGGCCAAGACCCCGGCCGGCTACGCCTCGGGCTCGTTCGGGCCGACCACCGCTGGGCGCATGGACGGCTATGTCGATGCCTTCCAGGCCGCCGGCGGCTCGATGATCATGCTCGCCAAGGGCAACCGCTCGGCCCAGGTCCGCGAGGCCTGCGCCAAGCATGGCGGTTTCTATCTCGGTTCGATCGGCGGGCCTGCCGCGCGCCTCGCGCAGGACTGCATCCGAAAGGTCGAGGTCCTCGAATATCCCGAGCTCGGCATGGAGGCGGTGTGGCGCATCGAGGTCGAGGATTTCCCCGCCTTCATCGTCATCGATGACAAGGGCAACGACTTCTTCAAGGAACTCAATCTGGGCTAAGAGCGGCCTCGTAGCCCGCTGCGGTGCCCCGCCGGCACCGCCCTTCGGCCGGAACGCCACCCCCCGCGCGAGTCCCGAAGCGGACCCGCCGCAGCCTGTCGCGGCGGGCCATCGGCCGCATGTGCTAAATTTATCACAGTCATGGACAAAGGCCGATTGTGTCGGAAGCATGACACAGCTTGCCATTGTTATTCGACCCCGTCTGTCCGAGACCAATCGTACTGCAACGCAGCACCGATTTGGGCGGCAACAGATTGCCCCATCCTCGCTGTTGCGGTGAAGGAACATAGACTTATTCTTGGCGGTATCATCGCCAGATCGAGTTGTATGTTTAACGTTATTAGGGGGTCTTGATGACAATCAAATCTATTCTTCTGGGCTTTGCCGCAGGTCTGGTGTCCTTGGGCGCCGCGTCGGCTGCCGACCTGCCGATGGCCAAGTCCGAAGCCGTGGAATATGTGAAAGTATGCTCGGCCTTCGGCCCGGGCTTCTTCTACATTCCCGGCACCGACACCTGCCTGCAGATCTCGGGCCAGATCCGCGCCGACTATTTCTACACCGAGCCGTCGACCCGGAAGAGCAACGTCACCACGTTCCGCTCGCAGACACGTATCCGCTTCGATGCCCGTACCCAGACCGACTACGGCATCCTGCGTTCGTTCCTGGAACTTCAGGCCGACACCAACTCCCTCGGCACGACTCAGAACGGCACCACCGGCACGAACTTCCTCAGTGTCCGCCGCGCCTATATCCAGTTCGGCGGCCTGACGGCCGGCTATGCGTGGTCGCCCTATTCCTTCTACGAGCAGTACTACCAGGCCGAGTTCTTCGCCCCCTATTTCGGCGAACATGACCGGCGGGAATTGCTGAGCTACACGGCCCAGTTCGGCAAGTTCTGGGGCGCCCTGTCGGTCGAAGATCCCGTCTCCAACCGTTCGACGAGCACCTTCGGCTCGGCGACCGTCAACTCCGTCAGCGACACGCTGGCCTATGGCGGCTCCTCGGTTCCCGATGTCGTCGGCGTCATCGGTTACGACGACAACAAGAACTGGGGCCGCGTCCAGATCATGGCCGCCTCGCATGAAAGCAACCCGTCGACCGTCGGCTATGACAGCAAATATGGCTATGCGGTCGGCATCGGCGGCAATTTGAACTTCCCGATCATGTCCGGCGCCTATATCGCAGTGGAAGCGAGCTATGCCGACGGCGCCATGAAGTACCTCAACGCCGGCAGCGCCGACGCCTATGGCAATCCGCTCGCGCCGCATGACCTCGCCCTCTCCAAGGGCTGGACCGTCCAGGGCGAAGCCGGCCTGAACATCACCCCGGCCCTGCAGGCGGTGCTCTTCGGCGGCTACCTGAACTACGATGCGCCGTCGATCGCCACCGCGGTCAGCGACAACTTCAACTTCTACGTCATCGGCGGCCAGGTGAACTACACCATGGTCAAGGGCTTCATCGTCGGTGCCGAAGCCTGGTACCAGAACAAGGATCCGGAAGGCACGAGCCCGAATGCCCACGCGATCGGCGCCGGCATCCGCATCCGCCGCACCTTCTGATCCGCGACCGCGCGATCCCCAAATCTGAAGACGCCGCGTCATCCGACGCGGCGTTTTCCGTTGGAATACCCATCGCGGATACCGTCCTCTTGGCTCTAATTGGCCAATGCCAATGTGATGCTCGGAAAATCCCGAGAGGAGTGCCTCGACGACATCCGGGCGTGGGCGGCGCTCAATGTCCAAGGCCATTGTATCAATCCTGATACGGCGTGTGAGTCCGTATATAAATCAACAAAACGGTTGAGGAAGCGTCGCCATGGCCTCATATCCCAACGTCACTGGGCCAATGTGAGGCCCTGTCGTCGTTAGTGCGTTGTTCATGGGCAGTGAAGTCGAGCCGTCTCAAAAGCCGGAGGTTCCCGAACCTTCCAGCAAGGGTACACGAGGCCGACGTATCTGGCCTTGGTTCCTGATCTTGGCCATCGCGGTCGCCGCCGTCATCGTCTGGCGTGAACCGTGGAAGCAAGGTGTCCCTGGCGGTCCATTGGGCCAATCGGTGCCGTCGGTCGGGGTGGCGACCACCGCCAGCGGTGACGTCCCCATCTGGCTGCCCTCGCTCGGCACGGTCACCTCGCTCGCGACCGTAACGGTCAAATCGCAGATCAGCGGCTATCTGACGGCGATCCGTTTCCACGAAGGCGACATGGTCAAGAAGGGCGATCTTCTCGCCCAGGTGGACCAGCGGCCCTATGAGGCCCTGCTCGCCCAATATCAGGGTCAGCTCGAAAAGGACCAGGCGCTGCTCGACAATGCACGCCTCGACTTCCAGCGATATCAGCGCCTCATCAAGCAGGATTCCACCTCCAAGCAGACCGTGGACACCGCCGAGGCCACCGTGCGCGAATATGAGGGCACGGTGCGCGCCGATCAGGCCCAGATCGATACGGAGCGGATCAACATCGCCTATTGCCGCATCGTGTCGACAGTCGATGGGCGGGCCGGGCTGCGGCAGGTCGATGTCGGCAACTACGTCACTGCGTCCGACACCGCCGGCATCGTCGTCGTCGCGCAGACGACCCCGATCTCGGTGGTGTTCACCCTGCCGGAGGACAACATCCGGCCGCTCATGAAGCGCCTGCAGGCCGGCGCAAAACTGGGCGTCGTCGCCTATGACCGGGCGAGCACCGAGAAACTCGCCGAGGGCGTCCTCGACGCGGTCGACAGCGAGATCGACACGACCACCGGCACGGTCAAGCTGCGCGCGCTCTTCCCGAACGCTGACGGGGGGCTGTTTCCCAATCAGTTCGTCAACGTCACGCTGCTGCTGGACACGCTGCGGAATGCCGTCGTGGTGCCGAACCGGGCCGTCCAAACCGGCACGCCCGGTACCTTCGTGTATCGCCTGAACGGCGACGACACCGTTTCCCTGCGCAAGATCGCCACCGGACCCTCCGCGAACGGCATGACCGCGGTCGTGTCGGGGCTTTCGCCCGGCGACCGCGTGGTGGTGGATGGCATCGACAATCTGAGCGATGGCGCCAAAGTGAACATCCCGGCCCCCGCTGCCGCCGCGCCAGGCTCCGAAACGGTGGGCACGAAGCCGGCGGCGCCATGAACCCGTCGCGCCTCTTCATCCTGCGGCCGGTGGCGACGACGCTGCTGATGGCTGCGCTGCTGGTGGTGGGGTTTTTCGCTTGGCGCACGCTGCCGCTCTCGGCTCTGCCGAGCGTGGAATACGCGACCATCCAGGTGCAGACCTTCTATCCGGGCGCCAGCCCCGAAGTCATGACCTCGGCCGTCACGGCGCCGCTCGAGAAGCAGCTGGGCCAGATGGCGGGGCTGCGCCAGATGTCGTCGCGCTCGTCGGGCGGCGCCTCGGTGATCACGCTGCAATTCGACCTCGCCGTCTCCCTGGATGTCGCCGAGCAGGAAGTTCAGGCGGCCATCAACGCGGCCAACAGCCTGCTGCCCAGCGATCTTCCCGCTCCCCCCGTCTATGCCAAGGTGAACCCGGCCGACACCGCGATCCTGACGCTGGCCATGACCTCACCGACTCTGCCGCTGACCGAGGTCCAGACGCTAGCCAATACGAGGCTCGCGCAGAAGATTTCGCAGCTCTCGGGCGTCGGCCTGGTGACGTTGAGCGGCGGCCAGAAGCCTGCCATCCGGGTGCGCGCCAACATCCGGGCGATGGCCGCCTACGGGCTCAATATCGATGACCTGCGCACCACCCTCGACAACATCAACGTCAACACGCCGAAGGGCACTCTCGATGGCCCGCATCAATCCTACACGATCGATGCCAACGATCAGATCGAGGATCCCGCGGACTATCTCGGCACGGTCATCGCTTACAAGGATGGCCGTCCCGTGCTTCTCTCCGACGTCGCTCAAGTCGTGCGCGCACCCGAAGACGTCCAGCTCAGCGCCTGGATGAACACCACGCCGGCCGTCATCCTGAGCGTTCAGCGCCAGCCCGGCGCCAATGTCATAGAGGTCGTCGACAGCATCAAGGCGAGCCTGTCGCAATGGACGGCGGATCTGCCCCCTACCGTCAAGGTCAGCGTGCTGACGGACCGCACCGTCACCATCCAGGCTTCGGTCGAGGATGTCGAATTCGAGCTGGCGCTCGCGGTCGGTCTCGTCGTGATGGTGATCTTTCTGTTCCTGCGCAATCTGCGCGCGACGCTCATCCCGAGCCTGTCCGTACCGCTTTCCCTCGTCGGCACCTTCGCGGCGATGTATCTTTGGGGCTTCAGCCTCGACAATCTCTCCCTCATGGCGCTGACGATCGCCACCGGCTTCGTCGTCGACGACGCCATCGTCGTCATCGAGAACATCAGCCGGCACATCGAGGCCGGGCTCAGCCCGATGGAGGCCGCGCTCAAGGGCTCGCGGGAGATCGGCTTCACCATCATTTCGCTGACGATCTCGCTCCTTGCCGTGCTGATCCCGCTGCTGTTCATGAGCGATGTGATCGGTCGGCTCTTCTACGAATTCGCCGTCACTCTCGCCGTCACCATCGTGCTTTCCGCGGTGGTGTCGCTGACCCTCGTGCCGATGATGTGCTCGAGGCTGCTGCGCGCCATGCCCGTGGAAGCGCCGTCACCTTCACGGCGCACCTGGTTCGATCGCCTGCTGGGCGGCTATGATGTCGCTCTCGGCGTCGCGCTCGACCATCAATGGATCACGCTGGCGATCGCCATCGGGACGGTGGGCGTGACGGTCTATCTCTATCTCGTGGTGCCCGAGGGCTTCTTTCCCGTCCAGGATACCGGGGTCATCCAGGGCATCACCCAGGCGTCGCAATCGATCTCCTTCGCCGATATGAGCGCGCGCCAGGTCGCCCTCGCCGACGCCGTGCTCAAGGACCCCGATGTCGTCAGCCTGTCTTCCTACATCGGTGTCGACGGCACCAACACGACCCTCAATGCCGGCCGGCTGCAGATCAATCTTCGGGCCAAGAGCGAGCGAAGCGCCTCCGCCAGCCAGATCATCCGGCGGCTCCAGAAGGAAGTCGCCGGCGTCACCGGCATCACGCTCTACATGCAGCCTGTCCAGGACCTGACGGTCGATACCGAGGTCAGCGCGACCCAGTATCAGTTCATCCTCGACAATCCTTCGCTCGACGTGCTGAGCACCTGGACGCCGAAGCTGGTGGCGCTGCTGCGCCAGGCCCCCGAACTCGCGGATGTCGCAGACGACCTTCAGGACAGCGGCCTTACCGCGACTGTGGAGGTCGACCGGGCGACAGCGGCGCGCTTCGGCATCACGCTCGCGACCATCGACAACGCACTCTATGACAGTTTCGGACAGCGCATCGTCAGCACCATCTTCACCCAATCCAGCCAGATGCGCGTCATCCTGGAAGCCGACCCGAAGCTGAACCAGGGCCTTGCGGCGCTCGATTCGATCTATCTGCCGTCCTCGACCGCGACCAATGGCGAGGTGCCGCTCTCCGCCATTGCCCGCATCGTCGTCGGACACAAGCCGATCCAGATCAAGCACCTCGCGCAATTCCCGGCGACCACGATCTCCTTCAACCTTGCCGAGGGCGCCTCGCTCGGCGGTGCGGTGGCGGCCGTGAGGAAGGCTCAGCAGGCCGTCGGCCTGCCGGCCAGCTTCGGCCTGAACTTCCAAGGCGCGACGGAGGCTTTCCAATCGTCGCTGTCGAACGAGCTCTACCTCGTGCTGGCCGCCGTCCTCGTGATGTATGTCGTGCTCGGCGTACTCTATGAGAGTTTCATCCACCCCCTGACGATTCTCTCGACGCTGCCCTCCGCCGGTATCGGCGCCTTGCTGGCCATGGAAGTCACGGGGAGCGATCTCGATATCATCGGGGTCATCGCGATCATCCTCCTGATCGGCATCGTCAAGAAGAACGCGATCATGATGGTCGACTTCGCCATCGTCGCCGAGCGGGACGAGGGCCTCGGCGCGCGCGAGGCCATCCACCGGGCCTGCATGCTGCGCTTCCGGCCGATCCTGATGACCACGATGTCGGCGCTGATCTCCGCCGTGCCGCTCGCCTTGGGCACCGGCAGCGGTTCCGAGCTTCGCCAGCCGCTCGGCATCGCCATGATGGGCGGTCTGGCGGTCAGCCAGATCCTGACGCTGTTCACCACGCCGGCCGTCTATCTGGCCTTGGACCTTGCCGCCGGGCGGCTCGGCCGGCGGCGGGGCGCCCTCAAACCCCAGGGGAGGGCGGAGTGAACATCAGCGCGCTCTTCGTCCGGCGGCCGATCGCCACGATCCTCCTGACGCTGGCCCTTGCCGTCTCGGGCATCATGGCCTTCGGCCAGCTCCCGGTTGCGCCCCTGCCGGCGGTGGATTTCCCCACTCTCATGGTTCAGGCCCAGATGGCCGGAGCAAGCCCGCAGACCATGGCGGCGACCGTGGCCGCTCCCCTGGAGCGGCGCCTCGGCCAGATTGCCGATGTCTCCGAGATGACGTCGCAAAGCAGCGTCGGTTCGACGCAGATCAACCTGCAGTTCGGTCTCGACCGCAACATCGAGGGCGCCTCGCGCGACGTGGAAGCGGCGATCAACGCCGCGCGGGCCGACCTGCCGAGCACCCTCAAGAGCAACCCGACCTATCGCAAGTTCAATCCGGCCGATGCGCCGATCCTGATCCTGGCCCTGACCTCGGATACTCTGACCCAGGGGGAGCTCTACGACACCGCCGCCACCGTGCTGGAGCAGCGGCTCCTGCAGGTCGACGGGATCGGCAATGTCCAACTCGGCGGCAGTTCGCTGCCGGCCGTCCGCGTCGAGCTCAACCCCGGTGCCTTGTTCAAATACGGCATCGGCCTCGAAGACGTGCGCGCCGCGCTCTCGGCCGCCAACGCCAACAGCGCCAAGGGCACGGTCGAGGACGGCGCCCGACGCTATCAGCTCTATGCCAACGACCAGGCGCTTCACGCCGGCGACTACCGCGACCTCGTCATCGCCTGGCGCAACAGCCGGCCCGTGTTCCTGCGGGACGTGGCGGAGGTGGTCGATTCCGTCGAGAGCCTGCGCAACCAGGGTTCCATCAATGGCAAGTCCGCAGTGTTGCTGATGCTCTTCAAGCAGCCGGGCGGCAATATCGTCGACATCGTCGACCGTGTGGGAGCGGTGCTGCCGCAGCTCCAGGCGGCGCTGCCCGGCGGCGTCAAGATGACGCTCACGGGCAACCGCAGCAACACGATCCGCGCCTCCCTGGCCCATACCGAGCAAACCCTCGTGATCTCGGTGGTCCTGGTCGTGCTGGTGGTTCTCTTCTTCCTGCGCGACCTGCGAGCGACCCTGATTCCCGCCGTGACCGTGCCGGTCTCCATCCTCGGCACTTTCGGCGTGATGCAGCTCTGCGGCTATAGTCTCGACAACCTCTCTTTGATGGCGCTGACCATTGCCACCGGCTTCGTCGTCGACGATACGATCGTCGTGCTGGAGAACGTCGCACGTCACCGGGAGGCGGGCGTCCCGCGCCTCGAGGCGGCGCTACGCGGCGTCGGCGAGGTGAGCTTCACGGTCATCTCGATGAGCGTCTCCCTGGTCGCCGTCTTCCTGCCGATCCTTCTTCTCGGCGGTATCGTCGGCAGGCTGTTCCAGGAGTTTGCGGTCGTGCTGTCGATCGCGATCGGCGTCTCGCTCGTGCTCGCCCTCACCACGACCCCGATGATGTGCGCCCTGTTCCTGGGAGAGGGAAAGCCCCGCCGGCCCGGGCGGGTGGCGAGGGCGGTCGGCACGGCGATCGACGGATTGCTCCACCTTTACGATCGCTCTCTGCGGCGCGCGCTGGCGCATCCGTTCCTCGTGCTCATGACGGTGTTCGGCACGATCGCGCTCAACGTCGTCCTGTACGCGGTCGTCCCCAAGAGCCTGTTTCCGCAACAGGATGGCGGCCTGATGATGGGCGGGATCACGGCCGATCAAAGCATCTCCTTCCAGGCGATGGAAAAGAAGCTCGCCCAGGCGCAAGCCATCGTCCAGGCGGATCCCGCCGTGCAGACCGTGACGGGCTTCACCGGCGGCCGGGGCACCAACCAGGCGCAGGTCTTCGTCACGCTGAAGCCGCTCGATGAGCGCACCGCCTCCGCCTTCCAGGTCATGGCCCGGCTGCGCGGGAAGCTCGCCGCGATCCCCGGCGCCCAATTGATGATGTTCCCGATGCAGGACCTCTTCGTCGGCGGCCGCATGAGCTTCGCGCAATACCAGTACACATTGCAGGCCGACAATGTCGCGCAGCTGATGCAATGGTCCGACAAACTTACAGCCGCATTGAAACGAAGCCCGGCTTTGGCGGATGTCTCGTCCGACCAGCAGACGGGCGGGCTCGAGACCAAGGTTGTGATCGATCGGGCGACGGCCTATCGGTACGGCATCACGCCGGACATCATCGATGCGACGCTCTATGACGCGTTCGGCGAACGGGAGGCCTCGACCATATACGAGGCTCAGAACCAGTATCATGTCATCATGGAGCTGGCCCCGCGCTATCTCGAGGATCCGGAGTCGCTCAAACTCATCTATGTCAGCACCTCCGGCGAATCGTCCAGCGGCACAGCGTCGACCAACGCCGTGTCGGGCACGGTGACGAGCACATCCGACAGCTCGTCTTCGACGACTTCAGGCGCTTCGTCGGCCAGCAACCAGGCAACCAATTCCATCGCCACGTCGAGCGGCAGCAGCGTGTCGAGCGGGGCAGCCGTCTCCACCAGCGCCTCGAGCATGATCCCGCTCGCCGCTTTCGCGAGCTTGAGGGCCGCAAACACGCCTGTTCAGGTCAATCATCAGGGCCAGGCCGCCGCGACGACCATCTCCTTCAACCTGGCGCCGGGGCACAAGCTCGCCGATGCCGTAGCAGCGATCGACGGAGCGACGCGCGACATGCCAACTTCCATACACGGCGGCTTCGCGGGGACCGCCGGCGCATCACAGTCCGTCGTCGCCACCATGCCGATCCTGATCGGGGCGGCGCTGCTCGCCGTCTATGCCGTCCTCGGTATCCTCTATGAGAGCTATGTCCACCCGGTTACGATCCTGTCGACCCTGCCTTCGGCCGGGATCGGTGCCGTGCTCGCGCTGCTCATCGCCGATATCGACTTCACGGTCATCGCCCTGATCGGCGTCTTCCTGCTGATCGGCATCGTCAAGAAGAATGCCATCATGATGGTGGATTTCGCGCTCGAGGCGGAACGCTCGGAAGGCCTGTCGCCCGCCGAGGCGATCCACCAGGCCTGCCTGAAGCGGTTCCGCCCGATCCTGATGACGACCTTTGCCGCCCTGTTCGGCGCCGTGCCGCTCGTCCTGGATCAGGGCATGGGCGCCGAGTTGCGCCGGCCGCTCGGCATCGCCATCATCGGCGGCCTGATCGTCAGCCAGCTGCTGACGCTCTATACGACGCCCGTCGTCTACCTCTATCTCGATCGCTTTCGCCGCCGAGCGCTCGCGATCTGGCGCCGTGTCGTTCCCGGACCGGCTGTTGCGGGGCCTGCGCAATGAGATACATCCCGGCCTTTGGCGTCTTGTGCAGTGCTGCCCTCGTTCTCGAGGCTTGCATGGTCGGGCCGGCATATCATCGGTCGGACGTCGTCACGCCGGTCGCCTTCAAGGAAGCGCCGGCGGGGTGGAAGCTCGCGGCTCCCGGCAACGCCTTGGACCGAGGCCCCTGGTGGCAGGTCTACCGGGATCCCGTGCTCAATGGGCTGGTGGCGCAGGTCGCGATCAACAACCAGAACCTCAAAGCCTATGCGGCGGCGTATCGGGAGGCGCTGGCCGTGGTGCGCGAGTCGCGGGCAGATCTGTTTCCCACCCTCACCCTCAGCCCGAGCGTCACCCGTTCCCGCAGTTCGGGAGCGACCACCACGACGCAATCCGCCGAAGTCAGTGCGAGCTGGGACCTCGATCTCTGGGGGAAGGTCCGCCGCCAGATCGAAAGCGACAAGGCGAGTGCTCAGGCGAGCGCCGCCGAACTCGCCGATCTCACCCTGTCGGCACAGGCGGAACTGGTGACGGATTATTTCGAGATGCGTTATCAGGATTCGCTCGGCCGACTGCTGAACGACACGGTGCGCGCCTATGAGCGCAGCCTGAAGATCACGCAGAACCAGTATGAAGCCGGGACGGCGGCGCGTTCGGATGTCATCACCGCGCAGAGCCAGCTTGAGTCGACTCGCGCCTCCGCCATCGCGGCGGGGGAGCTGCGTGCGCAATACGAGCATGCCATCGCGCTCCTGATCGGCAGGCCGCCCGCGGACCTGACGGTCGTGCCCGGAACGCTGGCGCAGAGCGTGCCCGCGGTGCCGCTCCTCGTCCCCTCGGCGCTGCTGGAGCGTCGTCCGGACATCGCCGAGGCGGAACGCAAGATGCAGCAGGAGAATGCGCTCATCGGCGTGGCGGTGGCCGCCTACTATCCGACCGTCACGCTGTCCGCCTCGGCTGGATATTCGGGCGCATCGCCGCTCTTTTCTGCGAGCAACACCGTATGGTCTCTGGCCGCCAGCGCGAGCCAGACATTGTTCAACGGCGGTGCGACCTCCGCGGCCGTCGATGCGGCCCGCGCAACCTATGATCAGAGCGTTGCCAATTACCGGCAGACGGTGCTGGCCGCCTTCCAGAACGTCGAAGACCAGTTGTCCAATCTCCGCATTCTGGGGCGGCAGGCCGCCGCGGAGGCCGCCGCGGTGCGGGTCGCCCGGCAGGCCGTGACGATTTCGCTCAACGAGTACCAGGCTGGGACCGAGGCCTATACGACCGTCATCACCGCGCAGGCCAACGCGCTTTCCGCCGAAGAAAGCGCCCTCCAGATCCAGGAAAACCGCCTGACGGCGAGCGCGAGCCTGATCGAGGCCCTCGGAGGGGGCTGGAGCATCGCGCAGCTTCCGCAGGAGGCCCGGTGAGGATCCCAGGCGGAAGTCAAGCTCGTCATGTTCTCGACGCCGCGAACGATCCCGAGCGGGTGACGTCGATATCATCGACGCTACCGGCGGCTCTCGATCCGGCGCCGGCGATGCGGGACCCGGCATCGGCCCGCGGCGGGCCCTTCACGCCAGCAGCATGAGGTCCCGGATCTTTCGGGCATGCTGGGCGAGAATGCCGTGATCGCCCATCACGCGCGGGCGAAGCGGCACGCCGGTCTTCATCGGCAGCAGGTGGAAATGGATGTGGAACACTTCCTGGCCGCCCGATTCGCCCGAATGCAGCCGCAGGGTATGGCCGTCGGCGCCGAAGGCCGTGCAGGCGGCGATCGACACCTTCTGGGCGACCTGCGCGAGATAGCCGAGTTCGCCGGGATCGACGTCGAAGATGTTGCGGGCCGGCTTCTTGGGGATCACCAGGCAATGCCCGTCGACGACCGGCATGATGTCCATGAAGGCGAGCGTGCGTTCGTCCTCGTGGACGGTGTGGTTCGGGATCTCGCCGCGCAGGATCTTGGCGAAGATGTTGTTGGGATCGTAGGCGGTCATGCCGCTCATCCTTTCTTGAAGGGCGTTGCCTCGTCGAGGGCGTCGTGGTTGGCCGCCACCTGCTCGCGCTCCTGCGCGAGATAGTCGTCGACCGCCCGGCGGAACCGCGGATCGGCGATGTAATGCGCCGAATAGGTCGTCACCGGTCGGTAGCCGCGCGCGAGCTTGTGCTCGCCCTGGGCGCCGGCCTCCACCCGCGCGAGGCCGCGTTCGATGGCGAATTCGATCGCCTGATGGTAGCAGACTTCGAAATGCAGGAAGGGATGGTCCTCGATGCAGCCCCAATTGCGGCCGTAGAGCGTGTCCGAGCCGATGAAGTTGATCGCGCCGGCGACGAAGCGGCCGGCGCGCCTGGCCATGACGAGCAGGACATCCTGCGCCATCGTCTCGCCGATCAGGCGGTAGAAGCGGCGGTTGAGGTAGGGCCGCCCCCATTTGCGCGAGCCGGTGTCGGTATAGAAGGAATAGAAGGCGTCCCACGCCTCGGCGGTGATGGCCTCGCCCGTCAGCCGTTCGATGGTGATGCCGTTGCCGAGGGCGTCGCGCCGTTCCCGCTTGATGGTCTTGCGCTTGCGGGAGGCCAGGGCGGCCAGGAAATCGTCGAAGCCGGCATAGCCCTCGTTGATCCAGTGGAACTGCTGGTCCATGCGCTGCAGGAAGCCCTGGGAGCCCAGCCATTGCCAGTCGTCATGCCCGATGAAGGTGGCGTGGATTGAGGACCCGCCGATCGATTTCAGGGTGGCCTTGGCGCCGGCGACGAGGGCGGCGGCCACCGCCTCGCGATCCTCGCCGGCGCGGACGAGGAAGCGCCGCCCCGTTGCCGGCGTGAACGGCACGCTGACCTGGAGCTTGGGATAATACTGCCCGCCCGCCCGCTCATAGGCGTCCGCCCACCCCCAGTCGAACACATATTCGCCCTGGCTGTGGGTCTTGCCATAGGCCGGCATCACGCCGGCGACCGTGCCGTCCATGCGGGTGACGACCAGATGGAGCGGCGTCCAGCCGCTACGCCCTCCGATGCATTCGCTCTTTTCGAGCGCATGCAGGAAATCATAGGAAATGAAGGGGTTGTAGAGCTCGGATGCCGGATCGGGAGCCGCGGGCTCGCTTTCATTCTCGGCATGAGCGGCGGGCCGGCACGGCGTCTTCGGCCGAGGTGCGGCGCGGCGCGGATTGGCGCAGGCATCCCAGTCCGCGGCGCCGACGGCTTCGATCGAGGGGGCGACCTTGATCGTGAAGCCGGCATCGCTCAAGGCGTGAATCCCTCAAATATCATCTGGTCGGCATAGAGAGCCGCGCGAGCCTGGTCGGCGGCGGTGCGGACCGTCCAGGTCAGCATCGGCAGGCCCAGTACCGCGCGGGCGAAACGCGGGGCCCGGTAATGCAGGTCCTTGACGTACCACGCCAGGAAATCTGGGCGCGATTGTGGAAGATGCAAGAGCCGGCCGAGACTGAATTTCTGCCAGGCGGTGAGGCGGTCCCATTCGGGATCGTCATAGACGCTCTCCTGGGTGACGCCGCGCGGCAGCGAAGGGGCGAGCGCACGCATCGCCCTCATCGAGCCGGGATCGAACGACATCACGGCGACCGGCCCTTTGTAGCCGCCCAGGATCTGCGCGACCCGCGCCTCGAGCCGGCGGTCGGCGCTCCAGGCCGCCTTGATCTCGACGATGACGGGCGCCCGGCCTGCGACGAGGTCGCAGAGCTCGCCGAGCGTGATCATGCGGTCGCGTCCCTGCCGCATCGGCAAGGTCTGCAATTCGGCGCGCGTGAAGCTGTCGAGCCGGCCCGAACCTTCCATGAGGCGGTCGAGCGTGTCGTCATGGAAGACCATCGCCTCGCCGTCCGCGGTGATCTGCACGTCGCATTCCATCGCGAAGCCGCCGGCGACGGCCGCCGAAAAGGCGGAAGCCGTGTTCTCCAGGACGCCGCGGGCGGCATCGTGGAAGCCTCGATGGGCGATGGGACGGTCGGCGATCCAGTCGGCGCGCACGACGGCTACGCGACCTCGATCAGGGCCTCGACTTCGACGGTCGAGTCGAGCGGCAGCGAGGGCACGCCCACCGTCGTGCGGGCATGGCGGCCCTTGTCGCCGAACACCTCGACCATCAGGTCGGACGCGCCGTTCATCACCGGCGGATGGGCGGTGAAGTCGGCGGTGGCGGCGAAGAAGCCGCCGAGGCGGACGATCCGCACCACATTGTCGAGCGAGCCCACGGCCGCCTTGACCTGCGCCAGGATGTTGATGGCCGAATAGCGTGCCGCGGCGCGCGCATCCTCGATCGTCACGCCGGCGCCGAGCTTGCCGGTCGAGGCCAGCTTGCCCTCGCCGTCGAAACAGAGCTGGCCGGAGACCACGAGCAGGTTGCCGGTGCGGACGGCGCCGACATAGTTGGCGACCGGCGCGGCCGGGGTCGGAAGCGTGATGCCGAGTTCGGCGAGGCGGGCGTCGATGGCGGACATGAGGACCTCCGGAGCGCGGACGTCCTGTCCGCTCGTGAACCGTTGCGTTGGCGAGGCGGAAGAAGCGGACAGGACGTCCGCGCTCCCGGGGTTGCGCCGGTCTTCCGACCGGCGCGGACGATGTCAGGCCATCGCCTTCTTCAGGTTTTCGTCGACCTTGTCGAGGAAGCCGGTGGTCGAGAGCCATTTCTGGTCCGGGCCGACGAGCAGCGCCAGGTCCTTGGTCATGAAGCCGGACTCGACGGTGTCGACGCAGACCTTTTCCAGCGTGGCGGAGAACTTGGCGAGTTCCGCATTGTCGTCGAGCTTGGCGCGATGGGCGAGCCCGCGCGTCCAGGCGAAGATCGAGGCGATGGAGTTGGTCGACGTCTCCTTGCCCTTCTGGTGCTCGCGATAGTGGCGGGTGACCGTGCCATGCGCCGCCTCGGCCTCGACGGTCTTGCCGTCGGGCGTGAGCAGGACGGAGGTCATCAGGCCCAGCGAGCCGAAGCCCTGCGCCACGATGTCGGACTGCACGTCGCCGTCGTAGTTCTTGCAGGCCCAGATGTAGCCGCCCGACCATTTCAGCGCCGAAGCGACCATGTCGTCGATCAGGCGATGTTCATAGGTCAGTTTGCGCTTGTCGAATTCCGCCTTGAATTCATTGGCGAAGATCTCGGCGAAGATATCCTTGAAGCGGCCGTCATAGACCTTCAGGATGGTGTTCTTCGTCGACATGTAGACAGGGAAATTGCGCTGCAGGCCGTAGTTGAAGGTAGCGCGGGCGAATTCCCGGATCGATTCGTCGAGGTTGTACATGGCGAGCGCCACGCCGTCGCCCGGCGACTTGTACACTTCCTTCTCGATCACCGTGCCGTCCTCGCCGACGAACTTGATCGTCAGCGTGCCCTTGCCCGGGAAGCGGAAATCGGTGGCGCGATACTGGTCGCCGAAGGCATGGCGGCCGACGACGATGGGCTGCGTCCAGCCCGGCACGAGGCGCGGCACGTTCTTGCAGATGATCGGCTCGCGGAAGATCACGCCGCCGAGGATGTTGCGGATGGTGCCGTTCGGCGACTTCCACATCTCGTGGAGGTTGAACTCCTTCACGCGGGCCTCGTCCGGCGTGATGGTGGCGCATTTCACCGCCACCCCGTGGCGCTTGGTGGCCTCGGCGGCCTCGATCGTGACCTTGTCGCCGGTCTTGTCGCGATTCTCGACGCCGAGATCGTAATAATCGAGCTGGATGTCGAGATAGGGGAAGATCAGCTTGTCCTTGATCTGCTGCCAGATGATGCGGGTCATCTCGTCGCCGTCCATGTCGACGACCGGATTGGCCACCTTGATCTTCGCCATCGTGCACGCCTCGTTTTTTGGAAATATGGCGGCCTATAGCACCGCCTCCCGGCGGGGGGAAGTTCAGGCCCCGGGGTTGCGGCAATTTTTGCCGCGCCGGTGCGGTGCGGGATCGAGGGGCCGGCCCTCCCGGATCGTTCCCCAAGGGGAACGGGGATCGACCCGACGGCCGATCGGCGCTATGGAGCTTGGATTCCCGTCTTTGGAACAATGCCGTGACGCCGCCCGTCGTGATTCTCGTCCGTCCCCAGCTCGCCGAAAATATCGGCATGTGCGCCCGTGCCATGATGAATTTCGGCCTCGTCGAGATGCGCCTCGTCGCCCCCCGCGACGGCTGGCCCAAGAAGGGCGCGCGCCAGGCCTCTTCCGGAGCCGCCTCGGTCCTCGACAATGCCAAGCTCTTCGAGACGACGCGGGACGCGGTCGCCGACCTCCATTACGTCCTCGCCACCACGGCGCGCGAGCGCGGCCAGATGAAGCCCGTCTTCGCCGCCGACGAAGCGGCCGCCAAGGTGCAGGATCTCGCCCAGGGCGGCTCCCGCGCCGGCATCCTCTTCGGGCCCGAGCGCATGGGCCTGTCCAACGACGACGTGGCGCTGGCGGATGCCATCGTCTCGTTTCCGGTCAGCCCGGCCTTCACCTCGATCAATCTGGCGCAGGCCGTGCTGCTCGTCGGCTATGAATGGTGGAAGCTGGTCTCCGGCGGCAAGGCGCCGATCGCCCCGACGCGGTCTTCGCCGCCGGCCACGCGCGAGCACATGCTCGCCTTCTTCGACTATGTGGAGAAGGAACTCGATGCCGTCTCCTTCTTCTATCCGCCGGAGAAACGCGACATCATGATGCGCAATTTCCGCAATATCTGGCACCGGCTCGAAATGACGGAGCAGGATGTGCAGACCATGCGCGGCGCCGTCGCCTCGCTCGTCGGCGGCAGGCAGGGCACGCGCACCCGGCGCGACTGAATGCCGGGGCGGACGCCGGTTCCGGGCGTGCCGCTTTGGGACCGAAAATTTCCGGCAGTGGAAACCCTTCCTTCACCCTCCTGCGGTTGAATGTGTATGCGCCCGGTTGGGTATTGCGTACGGGCAACTAAAATGCGGCGATTGAATCCGGTTGGCTTCGATCATTCGGAAGAAGACCCTGGACGGGTCGACCTTCTGGCTGGCACGGTTTATGGAGTTGCGGTCATGTCTGACCGCACTCCAACTGTCCTCGTCTTCGATTCGGGCCTCGGCGGCCTCACCGTCTTTTCCGAACTGCGGACGGCGCTTGCCGGCGCCCGCTTCGTCTATGCCGCCGACGATGCCGTGTTCCCCTATGGCCGCCTGCCCGAGGATGCCGTGATCGCCCGCGTGACCGCGGTCATGGACCGATTGATTCCCCTGTATCGGCCGGATGTCGTGGTGATCGCCTGCAACACCGCGTCCACCCTCGTCCTTCCCGCGTTGCGCAGCCGTTTCAGCACGCCCTTCGTCGGCACGGTGCCGGCCATCAAGCCGGCCGTGGCGCAGACGAGGACGGGACGTGTCGCCATTCTCGCGACGCCCGGTACCGTCCGGCGAGACTATACCCGCGCGCTCGTCCAATCCTTCGCTGCCGGCATCGCCGTGGAACTCGTCGGCGCGGTGGGCCTTGCTGCCCTGGCCGAGCGGCATCTGAAGGGCGAGGCGGTCGATCCTGCCGCCGTGCTGGCGGAAATCTCGCCCTGCTTCGTGGATACCGGCGGCCGGCGCACCGATATCGTCGTGCTGGCCTGCACGCATTATCCGCTGGTGCTGGACCTGATGCGGCAGGTCGCGCCCTGGCCGGTCGCCTGGCTCGATCCCGCGCCGGCCATCGCCCGCCGCACCGCCGACCTCCTCGGTCCGCTTCCCCCTTCGGCTGAGCCGGAGGAGGCGCTCGCCATCTTCACGAGCGGCGCCGGCGTGACCGATGCGCTCAGGAAGGCGTTGCTGGCGCGCGGCCTGCCTCGCCTCGGCGTCGAGACCATGGGAGCCCTCGTTCATTGACAGGGCTTCACGGCGCGATGCGCCTTCATGGAATTGACACAAGGTCCGCTTTCGACTAAGCGAACCCTACGCGCGGGGCCTTCGGGTCCCGCGTGATGTTTTACGCACCCGTGATGCCCGGTTTCGGGCATCTGTCAGCCGGCATCGGCAGAGGAGGGCGCGTTCCTCACCCGTCTGCAATTCAAAAGAGGACGCGATGTCCAAGCGCCACAACGCAAAGTATAAAATCGATCGCCGTATGGGCGAGAATATCTGGGGCCGTCCGAAGAGCCCGGTCAACCGCCGCGAATACGGTCCCGGCCAGCACGGCCAGCGCCGCAAGGGCAAGCTGTCCGACTTCGGCACGCAGCTGCGCGCCAAGCAGAAGCTGAAGGGCTATTACGGCTCGATCTCGGAAAAGCAGTTCCGCAAGATCTACGAGGAAGCCCTTCGTCTGCGGGGCGACTCGTCGGCCAACCTGATCGGCCTGCTCGAGCGCCGCCTCGATGCCGTCGTGTATCGCGCCAAGTTCGTGCCGACCGTGTTCGCTGCGCGCCAGTTCGTGAATCACGGGCATGTCAAGGTCAATGGCCGCCGCGTCAACGTGCCGTCCTACAAGGTCAAGCCGGGCGACGTGATCGAAGTCAAGGAAGCGTCCAGGGAACTCGTCCTCGTCCTCGAAGCGGTCGCCTCCGCCGAGCGTGACGTTCCCGACTATATCGAAGTCGACCATTCCAAGCTGATCGCCAAGTATATCCGCGTGCCGACGCTGCAGGACGTGCCTTACCCGGTCCAGATGGAGCCGAACCTGGTCGTCGAATTCTATTCGCGCTGATCGCTTTCAGCGCACGAGGTCGCAGAGGGGCCGCCCAGTGGGGTGGCCCTTCTTTTTATGAGATGAATCAAGAGATTTGCAGGCGCGGGAGACGGTGGTCGATCTTGTTGATGGTCGGCAAATCGGGATGGCCGCATTGCAAAAAGATCATGAGACATAAGAGTGTAGACGCTTATGGTCGGTAACGGTAAGCCGACAATGAGAAGAATTGATGGCCGCATGGCGGCGTACGGTCTACGAAGCGGGATGGTGAACCGAATCTCTCACCGCTGAATCTGCCATTTGTGTGGAGCTAGCCGGTCGTATCGGCCGGGCTGTGCTGCGAGGTCTAGATGGTCTACACGCTCTGGGGCGAACCTGATTCCGGCTCCTTCATGATTGAAGCCGCATTGGCGGAAGCAGGACAGCCGGTGAATCTGATCGACATAGATCTCACCAAGGACGAGCAGCATCACGCTCAATATCTCGCGATCAATCCCCTGGGCAAGATTCCCGCGCTGCGCTTCGAGGACGGCACGACGATCGTCCAGTCCGCGGCCATCCTGCTGGCGCTCAGCGAAGCGCATCCCGACGCCAATCTGATGCCGGCCATCGATGCGCCGGACCGCCGCCATGCCCTGCGGTGGCTCATCCACGTCGCTGCCGAAATCTATCCGCTGATCGAGGTCTACGACTACCCGCTGCGCTTTGCGCCGCCGGAAACCTCGGATACCGCCATGCGCTCGCGCGTGCGCCACCGGATCCGGGAGCGCTGGGTCCTGGTCGAGCAGGCGGCCAGTGCGGGAGGCAGTTTCCTGCTGTCCGGCTTCTCGGCCATCGATCTTGCCATCGCGGTCATCAGCAACTGGGCGATCGGCGCGGAATGGCGCGCGAAGGAATGCCCCAAGCTCACGCGGATCACGGAGACCGTCTCGGTCCGTCCGACCATCGCACCCGTGTGGCATCGGCATTTCGGCGAAAAACCGGCGTAGAGCATCGCGCGAATCGTCGACGGTGCCTTTCGATCCGGAAATGCGCCGAAGCCATGATCGGGACGATCAGCCCTTCTGGCGTGCCGTCGAGGCGAGAAAGCCGGCAATGGCGCCTTCGCCGTGGCCTGCCTCCTCGAGAAAACGCCTGGCGAATTCGGCGGCCGGGCCGCGCAGCGCCTCGTCGGGACGGATCAGGTGGAATGCGACGAGATTTTCCACCGACTGGCTCGAAATCGGCACGATGAGGCCCGCTGCCAGGGCCGCCTCCGTCAGCGGCGGCCGGGCGAGGGCGACACCGAGACCCTGCACGCAGGCGTCGAGCACGAGGTTGTAGTCCTCGAAGCGGCGGTCTTCGATGCGCGCCGTGTAACCGAGGCCGGCCGCCGCGAGCCAGCGCCGCCAGCCCTCGACGTTGGAATCGTGCAGGATCGGCAAGGCGAAAAGATCTGCTGCGTCGGGGGCGCCGCCGGTATCTTTCGCAAGCCGCTGCGCCAGAGCCGGGGCCGCGACCGGAAAGAGGGTCTCGCGCCAGAGCTGCATGCCGCGCACGCCGGCCCAGGGCCCCTTGCCGCAGCGTATGGCGAGATCGATGCCTTCGGCGAAGTCGGCGAGGCGGTGCTCGAGCACGAGTTCGACATGGAGATCCGTGCCCTCGAGCCGCGCGAGGCGGGAGAACAGCCACAGGGAGGCCACGGACGGCGTGACGGAGAGGCGGACCAGGGCGCGCCCGCGGGATTTCGTCCGCCGGTTCGCCGGCCAGCGTTCGCCATCGTCTTCGAGCAAAGCGAGGGCTTCCTCGGCTCGCGCGAGGAAGCGCATCCCCTCCGGCGTCAACATCACGCCTCGTGCCTCCCGATCGAACAGGCGAACACCCATCCAGCGCTCCAAGCGCCCGATCTGGCGCGAGACGGCGCCATGGGTGAGGCCGATCTGTTCGGCGGCAGCCGAGAACGAGCCCAGCCGTGCCGCGTGGGCAAAGGTTTCGAGGGTGTCCAGCGGCGGGAGCTTGGGGGAGCTGTGAACCATACGCACAGATGATCATCGATTGCGTTGCTTTTCAAGCAAGCCTGTCTCCTCTATTCCCGCCGCCTGGGCTCGGCCGAAGAGGTGGAAATCATGGACGCGACGACAAGCATGGCTGCAACTGCCGGGAAGGGCCGTGAATTCGACCTCGTCGCCTTCGGCGCGATCCTGTTCACCATCCTGTCCTGGGCGTCGTCCTTCGTGACGATACGCGTGTGCCTGGAATCGCTGACGCCGATCGATCTGGCGGCGGCGCGCTATGTCGCCGCCGGCCTTCTCGCCGCGGCCTATCTCGCACTGGCGCGCCCGCCCTTGCCGACGGGCGGCGACCTCATCCGCCTCGCGGTCGCCGGCGTTCTCTTCATCGCGCTCTATGCCGTGCTGCTCAACACCGGGGAGCTGACGGTGCCGGCAGGGCCTGCCAGCTTCATCATCAACACCATGCCGGTCTTCACGGCGCTGATCGCCTTCTTCCTGCTGGACGAGCGCTTCGGACGCTGGGGCTGGATCGGCACGGCGGTGTCCTTCGCCGGCGTGGGGCTGATCGCCGCGGCGGCGCGAGGCGATTTCCGGTTCGATCCCAACGCCCTGCTGATACTCGGTGCCGCCATGTGCGCGGCGGTCGCCAGCGTGCTGCAAAAGCCGGTGTTGCGGCGTCTCCCCGCCCTGGCGGTGACAGCCTGGATCTTGATGCTCGGCGCCATTCCCCTGCTGCCCGCGGTGCCGCAGACATGGACGGCGCTCACGCTCGCCCCGGCAAGGGTCGTGTGGTCGGTCCTCTACATGGTGCTGGTGCCGACGGCCGTCGGCTATGTCACCTGGGCGATCGCGTTGAAGCGGCTGAGCGCCGCGCGTGCCGCCAATTTCCTCTACGGCGTGCCGCCGACCGCGACGCTGATCGGCTTCGTCTGGCTCGGCGAGATCCCCACCGCCGCCGGCATGGCGGGCGGCGCGCTGGCGATCCTCGGCGTCGTCATCGTCAACGTCATGCGCGGGCGTTAGGCTTCGGCTCCAGGGAGAAGGGCGGAATCAGGCAGCCTGAATCAAGATGCCCGGGACCGGCCCGGGCATGAAGGCCGGCCGAACCGGCCGGCAAAGGGGCGGCAGGATCGCGCGACGGTCAGGCCCGCGCCGGCGCCTTGACCGGAATGTTCTTCTCCTGCAGGAACGTCACCAGTTCGCCGGACTGGAACATCTCGCGGGTGATGTCGCAGCCGCCGACGAATTCGCCCTTCACATAGAGCTGCGGCACTGTCGGCCAGTTGGAGAAATCCTTGATGCCGCTGCGCAGGTCCGGATTTTCCAGGACGTTGTGGTCCTTGTAGTCGACGTCGAGATAATCGAGGATCTGCACGATCTGTCCGGAAAAGCCGCACATCGGAAAGGCCTTCGTGCCCTTCATGAACAGTACGACGTCGTTGGACTTGATCTCATTCTCGATGAAGGATGCGATATCGCTCATGGTCAATCCCGATCTCAAAGGCTGATTTAAGTCATTTAAGCACGTCGCGGCGCAATGTCATGGGCCGCGACCAACTATTTGGCTGAAGCCTGCCGTTTCAGGGCGCGGAGGTGGTCAAGGCGAGGGCGTGCAGGACGCCGCCCATTCTTCCCTTCAGCGCCGCATAGACCATCTGGTGCTGCGCGACGCGGGATTTGCCGCGAAAGGCCTCGGAGACCACGGTGGCCGAATAATGGTCGCCATCGCCGGCGAGGTCCCGGATCTCGACCCGGGCGTCGGGGAGGCTCGCCTTGATAAGCGCTTCGATATCGGTGGCCGGCATCGGCATGGGGCGGAAATCCTTCTCAGGCAGCCTTGCCGGCCGCATCCATCAGGCCGGGCAGGAAGGCTTCATGGCGCTCGCTGAGCGTCGAAACCACGATGGGCCTGCCTTCGGGCAGGATCAAGGCGTTTCCGCCGGTTCTGCCCAGGACGATGACGGGGATATCGGCATCCGCGGCCGCCTTGCTGAAGGAGCCGACCGTGCCGGGGGACAGGGCCACGACATAGCGGCCCTGGTCTTCACCGAACCAGAAGGCATGGGGATGGGTGCCCTGCGGCGCCTTGGAAAGATCGGCGCCGATGCCTCCGGCCATCGCCATCTCGGCCACGGCCACCGCGAGGCCGCCGTCCGAGACGTCGTGGCAGGTCTTCACGACGCCGGCACGGATCTGGCTGCGGATGAAGTCGCCGCGGCGCTTCTCGGCGGCGAGATCGACCGGCGGCGGCGCTCCTTCCTCCCGCCCGATGATCTCGGCGAGCCAGACGGACTGCCCGAGCCAGCTTCCGGCCTCGCCGACCAGCACGACCGTCTCGTCGGCCGCCTTGAAGGCGATGGACGCGGTGACGGCGACATCCTCGACGAGGCCGACGCCGCCGATCGTCGGGGTCGGCAGGATGCCGCGTCCGTTGGTCTCGTTGTAGAGGGAGACGTTGCCGGACACGATCGGGAAGTCGAGCGCGCGGCAGGCCTCGCCGATGCCGTCGAGGCAGCCGACGAACTGGCCCATGATGTCCGGCCGTTCCGGATTGCCGAAATTGAGATTATCGGTCACGGCGAGCGGCAGCCCGCCCACCGCCGAGATGTTGCGCCAGGCTTCGGCGACGGCCTGCTTGCCGCCCTCGACCGGATCGGCCTCGCAATAGCGCGGGGTGACGTCCGACGTCATCGCCAGACCCTTCGGCCCATCCAGCACGCGCACAACCGCGGCATCGCCGCCCGGCGTCTGGATGGTGTTGCCGAGGATCAGATGGTCATATTGCTCATAGACCCAGCGCTTGGACGCCAGTTCCGACGAGCCGACCAGCCTGAGCAGGGCTTCGCCGGTCGACAAGGGCGGAAGGATCGACGCGGCGTCGAGCACCGGCAGCTTGGGCGAAGGCACATGCGGGCGGTCATAGAGGGGGGCTTCGTCGCCGAGTTCCTTGATCGGCAGGTCGGCCTTCAATTCGCCCTGGTGGAAGATGCGGAAGCGCAGATCGTCGGTGGTGCGGCCGACGATGGCGAAATCGAGCCCCCATTTGCGGAAGATCGCCTCGGCTTCCGCTTCCTTGCCCGGCTTGAGCACCATGAGCATGCGCTCCTGGCTTTCGGAGAGCATCATCTCGTAGGCCGTCATGCCGGTCTCGCGCACCGGCACCTTGTCGAGATCGAGCTCGACGCCGAGGTCGCCCTTGGCGCCCATTTCGACGGCCGAGCAGGTGAGGCCGGCCGCACCCATGTCCTGGATGGCGATGATGGCGTCCGTCTCCATCAGCTCGAGGCAGGCCTCGAGCAGCAGCTTCTCGGCGAAGGGGTCGCCGACCTGCACGGTCGGGCGCTTCTCCTCCGATTTGTCGTCGAACTCGGCCGACGCCATGGTGGCGCCGTGGATGCCGTCGCGGCCGGTCTTGGAACCGAGATAGACGATCGGGTTCCCGACGCCGGTGGCCTTGGCATAGAAGATCTTGTCCGCCTCGGCGAGGCCGAGCGCGAAGGCGTTGACCAGGATGTTGCCGTCATAGCGCGTGTGGAAGCGCACCTGGCCGCCGACCGTGGGCACGCCGAAGGAATTGCCGTAGCCGCCGACGCCCGCCACGACCCCGGAGACGAGGTGGCGGGTTCGGGGATGGTCCGGCGCGCCGAAGGACAGCGCGTTCATGCAGGCGATCGGCCGGGCACCCATGGTGAAGACGTCGCGCAGGATGCCGCCCACCCCCGTTGTCGCGCCCTGATAGGGCTCGATATAGGACGGGTGGTTGTGGCTCTCCATCTTGAAGACGGCGGCAAGCCCGTCGCCGATGTCGATGACGCCGGCATTCTCGCCCGGTCCCTGGATCACGCATCTGCCGGTGACCGGCAGCCTGCGCAGATGGAGGCGGGACGATTTGTACGAGCAGTGCTCGTTCCACATGGCCGAGAAGATGCCGAGCTCGGTGAAGGTCGGCTCGCGCCCGATCAGGCTCAGGATGCGCTCATATTCGTCGGGCTTGAGGCCGTGCTGGGCGACGAGGTCCGGGGTGATGGCGGGTTCTGGCTTGGCGAGTGGGCTGGACATGCCGGCTCGGTCTCCTGTGTGCACGCGATCGCATGCCGTTCATATAGGGAGGCGATAGGGTCTTGCGACGCGAAAGTAAACCGCGGATCGCGGCTGCGATGCCGGTCTGCATTGACACGCCACCTTCCTGGGCTATCCATGGCGCTCCAGTCGAGGGAGCGGCGCCGTGCGGACATTCTTTGTCGAGATCAAATGCCAGCTTGGCCGGACCTACCAGGTGGCGAGCGCCCTGGCCGAAGCGGAGATTGCTTCGGAGATCTACTCGATCGCCGGTGATTACGACATCCTCGCCAAGTTTTATGTCGAGGACGATATCGATATCGGCCATTTCGTCGGCGAGAAGGTGCAGGTCATCCCGGGTATCGCCGATACCCGCACGGTGCTGACCTTCCGGGCGTTCTGAGCGTCGGTTTTCAGACAGCTTGCGAGCGCGGCGCCGCGCCGCGCTTTTGGGGGAAGGGCGGTCACCGACCGCCCCGCGGCTCGTTCAGCGCTGATAGATCGCTTCCGGCAGCGTCACCCATTGCGTCACGCGCTTGTCGTCGGCGCAGCGCTGCAGGGCCGCGCTTCCCGAGATGACGTCGCCCGTTCCCGGGCCGCTCTTGACGATGAGAAAGACCTGGGTGCCGTGTCCTGCCGAGGCGCTGACGCAGGCGGCATAGTCGTTCGGCTTGACCTGGGCCGCGGCGGCGGTGCGCCAGGCATTGGAGATGCGGGCATCCGTGATCCGGCCCGGCACCAGCTGAACCAGCCGCTGGGCCAGCAGCGAGCGCCCGTCGGGCGGCACGGCGAACTGTTCGACCCCGTCGGCCGTGACCTGGCCCTGCACCATGGGGGGACGCGCCGGAGCGCCGCCGCCGAACCGGGTGGTGCTGCAGGCGGCCAGCGCGACCGACAGTCCGACGGCGCCGACAAGACCCCAATGAAAATGCTGCGTCATAGCTCACACTCCTGCGCGTAGCGTCGCCGACGGGCGACCACCGTGATCCGGACGGGACCATACCACCGGCAACGGATGAACAGCCATTTCCGTTTCAGCGGGGAATGGGATTTGGCGAGGGGAAGGCTGCCCGGAGCGGTGGCGACAGGTTAAGGCATGCGAGCATGGCAGGACGAAGACGAAACGCCGCTGTGGATCACGCCCCCACGAGACCGTCGACGAGGCTGGAGAAGAGGCCGCGCCCGTCGATTCCGCCGGCAAGCGGATCGATCAGGTTCTCCGGATGCGGCATCATGCCGAGGATGCGGCGGTTGGCGGAGTAGATGCCCGCGATATTGTTCAGCGAGCCGTTCGGATTGGTGGCGGCGCTGACCTTGCCGGCCGCGTCGCAATAGCGGAAGGCGACGAGCCCGTCTCCTTCGAGCTGCGTGAGAGTCTCCGGGCTGCAGAAATAATTGCCCTCGCCATGTGCCACGCAGACGTCGATGGCCTGCCCCTGGCGGTAGGCGCGGGTGTAGAGCGTATCGGTGCGCTCCACGCGCAGATGCACGCGCTTGCAGATGAATTTCAGGTCGGCATTGCGCATCAGCACGCCCGGCAGGAGGCCGCCATCGGTGATGATCTGGAAGCCGTTGCAGATGCCGAGCACGAGGCCGCCGCGCAGGGCATGGTCGCGGATGGCTTCCATGATGGCGGCTCTGGCCGCAATGGCGCCGCAGCGCAGATAGTCCCCATAGGAGAAGCCGCCGGGCAGCACCACGAGGTCCGTCTGGGCCGGCAGCGCCGTATCGGCGTGCCAGACCATCTCGACCCGGGCTCCCGCCTGCCTCAGCGCCTTGGCGACGTCCCGTTCGCGGTTGGAACCGGGGAAGATGACGACGGCTGCCTTCATGGAGATTCCTCGCTGTTCGCGGCCCAAGGCCTCCGATCCCGCGCCTTATCGGCCCGGACGGAAGCCCGGGTCAAGCGGAGAGTCGGCATGGCTCCCCTGCTCGCGGCGTGCGGGCAGGGCGGAGCCGCAACCACCCTGCGCCGCTTTCAGCGGGCGGTGTCGAGCCCGTCCGTCAGCCGCTCGAAGGCCGCGATGTCGCCGGCTGAAAGGTCGGGCGCCGACATCCTCGCTTCCAGCGTCCCGCCGGCTTGCCGCAGCAGCAGGACGATGGCGCCGGTCTTCGCCAGCGCACGGTCCTCGATGTCGTAGACACCG
Organism: Labrys monachus; assembly: GCF_030814655.1. Taxonomy (NCBI): domain Bacteria; kingdom Pseudomonadati; phylum Pseudomonadota; class Alphaproteobacteria; order Hyphomicrobiales; family Xanthobacteraceae; genus Labrys; species Labrys monachus. Next base: position 4,169,423 of record NZ_JAUSVK010000001.1, on the reverse strand, counting down.
CGATAGCCGCTCATGGCCCCGACGACCACCGGCTCGACCGGCCGGCGCGGGCGAATGCGCGAACCCGGTGTCAGGCTCTGCACGCGCAGATCGACGGCGGCACCCGCCGCCGCACCCGGGCCGAAGGCGCCGAATCCGGGCATCGCCAGACGCCGCCCGTCCCGCACGAATGTCACGACGGCGCCCGGTGAGCAGACCGGGGCGATGCAGCGCAGCGTCAGGAGGGAAGGCGGAACCGGCGGAGCCTGTTCCGTCCAGGCCTGCGCATCGTAGCGGAGCGAGAGGCCGTCGCGACGGGCGGCCGTCCATGTGGTGTCGGCGACGCCCGGGCCCGGCGCGAAGGCCAGGAAGGCGGCCGCGAGGGCGGCCCGTCCGTGCCTCAGGCGATGTCGATCGTGTAATTCTCGATGACGGTGTTGGCCAGGAGCTTTTCGCATGCCGCCTTCAGGGTTTCGCGCGCGGCATCCGCATCGGGCTGGGCCAATTCGATGTCGAACACCTTGCCTTGCCGTACACCGCCGACCCCGGCAATGCCGAGCGAGGCGAGTGCTCCCTCGATCGCCTTGCCCTGGGGGTCCAGCACGCCGGTTTTCAGCGTAACGACGACACGGGCCTTCATGCAACACCTCATGGATCTGGCAGTCCGCCTGAAAACCGCTTCCGTCCGGACGTCTGTCGCTCCCCGGCACGCCGCGCGGCGGGGAGGGAAGACATCCAGGGGCTGCGGACACGTCCGCCGCCGGGGGACAAGCGCCGTCTTGCGTCTGGCTCGCCGGGCGGACGGGATGGTTTTCAAACAGTCTTCGAAGTGTTGCGCTTAAAGCAGTCGGCGCGGCTGTTCAATCTCCGCTTTGCATTTGGCGCCGCGACGGCGCCCTGCTACCGCGTCGCCGCGATGATCAACCGCTTCGAAACCGCGGCGTCGGCGGCAATGAGGACGATGAAGGTGGTGCCCGCCGGGCCGCGCCTGCTCACCGCATAGCCTTCAACATGGCGGGACTTCGCCCCGCCGGTCATCGCGAGGTGAACGCCGGACCATGCGCCGTTGCCGAAATTCTCGGCGACGACCTGCGGCGGCGGCGTCTTGCTTCCCGGCCGCGCCGGCCTGGCGATGGCCGCCGCCAGTTGCCGGGGCTGCGCGAGCGCACGCTCCAGCGCCGCGGCCTCCTCGCCCGTGGCGGTGAAGCGTTCGAGCGCCGCATCGTAGCCGCACCGGGCGAGGGTGCACAATTGCATGCCTTCGACGCGAACGTCCCGATTGGTCAGGAAAGCCCGCATCGGCAGGACCTGCCAGGACCCCTGGTCCGGCATGGTCGCCGCGGCATCGCCGATCCAATAGTCGCAGGCGGCGAGCGAGAAGAAGCCGATGGTCACGAAAAAGGCCCGCACGCCAAAGCGCGCGAGCCTTTTCCCGAATTGCAAGCTGGTAAACGTCACGGGAGAAACGCGGTCACTGGACGAGCTTGGGTCCCGTGGTCACCACATTCTCCATCTCGTTGAGGATGCCGAGACGGCGGGCGACTTCGGTATAGGCTTCGACGAGGCCGCCCATGTCGCGGCGGAAACGATCCTTGTCGAGCTTGTCGTTCGACTTGATGTCCCACAGGCGGCAGGAATCCGGCGAGATCTCATCGGCGAGAACGATGCGCATCATCTCGTTTTCCCACAGCCGGCCGCATTCGATCTTGAAATCGACCAGACGGATGCCGACGCCCAGGAAGAGGCCGGACAGGAAGTCGTTGACGCGGATCGCGAGCGCCATGATGTCGTCGAGCTCGGGCGGGCTCGCCCAACCGAAGGCGGTGATGTGCTCTTCGGAGACCATGGGGTCGTTGAGCTGGTCGTTCTTGTAGTAGAACTCGATGATCGAGCGGGGGAGCTGGGTGCCTTCCTCCAGGCCGAGCCGCGTCGCGATCGAGCCGGCGGCGACGTTGCGCACGACCACTTCGAGCGGGATAATCTCGACCTCGCGAATCAGCTGCTCGCGCATGTTCAGCCGGCGGATGAAATGCGTGGGGACGCCGATGTCGTTGAGGTTCTGGAAGAGATATTCCGAGATGCGGTTGTTGAGCACGCCCTTGCCGTCAATGACCTCGTGTTTCTTGGCATTGAAAGCAGTGGCGTCGTCTTTGAAGTGCTGTATCAGCGTGCCGGGCTCAGGTCCCTCATAGAGGACCTTCGCCTTGCCTTCGTAAATGCGGCGGCGGCGGTTCATCGGGATGTACCGTGGTTTGAGAAAATCCGTCAAAGTGCCAGGGCTCCTGGAAATGCGATCCGTGGGCCGGCGCAATTGGCGATTCGATTTGCGACAGCAAACCGGAGACGGAACCAACCTAGCCGATCCCGGCCCTCGGCACAACGATTGTGCCAATGGATCGCGCCGAACTGTTTGACCCTGCACAATGCACCGGCGTCTTACGGCAGGTTAATTTGATTTGGGGATTGTTGGCCTATATGCAACAGGGTGAGTACCTAACTCAACAGGAATCGACCGATGACCACCTTCGACAAGCGCGAAGAAGCCTATGAGAGCAAGTTCGCTCACGACGAGGAGCTGCGTTTCAAGGCGACTGCCCGCCGGAACAAGCTGCTCGGGCTGTGGGCTGCCGAGAAGCTCGGGCTTGCCGGCGAAGAGGCGAGCAGCTACGCCAAATCCGTCGTGATGTCGGACTTCGAGGAGATCGGCGACAACGACGTCGTACGCAAGGTTCTCGGCGACTTCGGCGCCGCCCATATCGGCATCAGCGAGCAGCAGATCCGCGAGACCATGTTCGAGCTCCTCGGCCAGGCGGCGCTGGAGGTTCAGAACGGCGTCTGAGCCGGCCGGTCCCGCCCCGCTTGCGGCGAAGGCGGACTTCTCCTTTCTCCAGACAGGTTTGCCGATGGCTGTTCCTGCGTTGCGTGCCCGTCTCGCCGGCGGCGAGAAGATCTTCGCCGGATGGATGGCTTCGGCCTATCCTCGCATGGCCGAGATGCTCGGCCGCGTCGGCTTCGATGCGGTCATCGTCGACCTCCAGCACGGCGAGGCCGCGTTCACGGAAGCGCGGGACGCCATCGTCGCCGCTCATCTGGTCGGCAAGCCGGCCGGCATACGAGCCGGCCTCGAGGCCTTCGGCGAGGCGGCGCGGCTGCTCGATTGCGGCGCCGAGTTCGTCATCCTGCCGATGATCAACAGCGCAGCCGATGCGCGCAGGCTCGTCGACACCCTGAAATATCCGCCCGTCGGCGGGCGGAGCTGGGGTCCTACCCGTGCGGTCGGCCTCTTCGAGACCGACGCGGAGACCTATCGCGCCCGCGCCAATGACGATTTCATCGTGCTCGCCATGATCGAGACGCGGCAGGCGGTCGAAGCGATGGAGGACATCCTCGACGTTCCCGGCCTCGACGGCGTGTTCGTCGGCCCGAGCGATCTGTCGATCAGCCTCAGCGACGGCGCCAGGCTCGATCACCGCATGCCGGAATCGGTCGCGGTGATGGAGCGGCTTCTGGTCGCCGCCAAGGCCCGCCGCAAGGTGACGGCGATCTTCTGCAGCGGCGGCGAGGCGGCTGCCCGCAACGCCGCCATGGGCTTCGACATCATGGCCGTCGGGTCGGACTGGGCGTTCTTCATCAGCGGCGCCCAGGCGGCCCTGAAGGCGGCCCGCGGCGACGACGGCAAGAAGGTGGCTTCCTACTGACGTCGGCGGCAAGCCCGGCAGTGCGGCATTCGCCGGGCGGTGCAGGGCAAGCGTCGGAGCGATTTCGATCCGCCCGGCAGGGTGCACGCTTCGGTCATTTCAGCTTGGTCAGGAAGCTCGCGAGGCGGAGAAGACCTTCCGGCCAGGGCCCGTGGCCCGATTCGACATTGATGTGGCCCGCCTCGCCGGCATCGACGAATTCGCTGCCCCAGGCCTCGGCGAAGCTGCTCGCCCGGTTGACCTCGCAATAGGGATCGTTCCGGCTGGCGACGAGCAGGGACGGGAAGGGCAGGGGCGCCATCGGCAGGGGGGTGAAATCGAGCGCATGGCCCGGCGTCAGGTCCGGCCTGTCGGCGTCCGGCGGGGCGACCAGCAGGGCGCCGACGACATGCTCCTTCAGCCGGTCCGCGGCCAGGACCGCGGTGGACACGCCGAGGGAATGGGCGATGATGATGGCCGGGCGCGTCGATGTGTGGACGGCTTCGACCAGGCGCCCGACCCAGGCCTCCCGGGTGGGACGGTCCCAATCGTCCTGTTCGACGCGCCGCGCCGTCGAAAGCCGCGCCTGCCAGCGGGACTGCCAGTGGTCCGGTCCGGAATTGCCCAACCCCGGCAGGATCAGGATGTCGGTATCGGAAATGCGCAAGAAAGCTCTCCCTCCGAGAGCAGATTTGCGTTTTCAGCGAACCGCAAAACTGCCCCAATCGTTGCGTCAACGCATCTTCCTGATCGAAAAGCCCATCAGCTTTTCTGAAAGACGCCTTAGCCCTTGCCGAACACCCGGTCGAAGACGGTGTCGACATGCTTGAGGTGATAGCCTTCGTCGAACATCGCCTCCAGCGTCTCGTCGGCCAGCAGTGAGGAAACGTCGGGGTCGGCCTTGAGGAAGGCCAGGAAGTCGCCTTCGCCGCGCCAGACCTTCATCGCGTTGCGCTGGACGAGACGATAGGAATCCTCGCGGCTCGCCCCTGCCTGCGTCAGCGCCAGCAGCACGCGCTGCGAATTGTGCAAGCCGCCGAGGCGATCGAGATTGCGGCGCATGTTGTCGGGATAGATCAGCAATTTGTCGATGACGCCGGCGAGCCGCGCCAGGGCGAAATCGAGCGTGACGGTGGCATCGGGGCCGATCATGCGCTCGACCGAGGAATGGGAAATGTCGCGCTCGTGCCACAGCGCCACATTCTCCATGGCGGGCATGGCGTAGGAGCGGACCATGCGGGCGAGGCCGGTGAGATTCTCGGTCAGGACCGGGTTGCGCTTGTGTGGCATGGCGGAGGAGCCCTTCTGGCCCTCGGAGAAGAACTCCTCGGCCTCGAGCACTTCGGTGCGCTGCAGATGGCGGATCTCGATGGCGAGGCGTTCGATCGAGGAAGCGACCACGCCGAGCGTGGTGAAGAACATCGCATGGCGGTCGCGCGGGATGACCTGGGTCGAGACCGGCTCGACCGCGAGGCCCATCTTGGCCGCGACATGTTCCTCGACGCGCGGATCGATATTGGCGAAGGTGCCGACGGCGCCGGAGATCGCGCAGGTGGCGATTTCCCGGCGGGCGGCGATGAGGCGTTCGCGGTTGCGCGCGAATTCGGCATAGGCCTGCGCCAGCTTGAGCCCGAACGTCACCGGCTCGGCATGGATGCCGTGGCTGCGGCCGATGGTGGGCGTGTATTTATGCTCGAACGCCCGCTTCTTCAGCGCCGCCAGGAGCGCGTCGACATCGGCGATGAGCAGGTCGGTGGCGCGCGACAATTGCACGGCGAAGCAGGTGTCCAGCACGTCCGACGAGGTCATGCCCTGGTGCAGGAAGCGTGCGTCCGGGCCGACGATCTCGCCGAGATGGGTCAGGAAGGCGATGACGTCGTGCTTCACCTCGCGCTCGATCTCGTCGATCCGCGCGACGTCGAACACCGCGTCCTTGGCCTTGGCCCAGATGGTGGCGGCGGCTTCCCTGGGCACCACGCCGAGCTCGGCGAGGGCATCGGTGGCATGGGCCTCGATCTCGAACCAGATGCGGAAGCGGGTCTGCTCCGCCCAGATCGAGACCATTTGGGGGCGGCTGTAGCGAGTAATCATCGAAGGACCTCTGAATTCAGCGTCCTTGTAGGCACGATCGCGGCGAAAGTGTACCCGTCTTCGCGAGATTTATGCGGGATGGCGTGCCGGCTTCCGACCGGCACGCGGTTCTGTCCGTCCCCCTCAGCGGCCGGTTGCGGCCTCGCGGATGGCGGCGATATTGGCGGCATAGGCGGCGGGACCGCCCTTGAACACCGCGGAGCCCGCTACGAGCGCATTGGCGCCGGCAGCGGCGACCAGCGGCGCCGTCGAGGGCGCGATGCCGCCGTCCACCTCGATATCGACGGGCCGGTCGCCGATCTTGGAGCGCACGGCGGAGATCTTGGACAGCATCGCCGGGATGAAGGCCTGTCCGCCGAATCCGGGATTGACGGTCATCACCAGCACGAGGTCGACGAGGTCGAGCACATAGTCGATGGCATCGGCGGGCGTGCCGGGATTGAGCGCGACGCCGGCCCGCTTGCCGAGGCCGCGAATGATCTGCAGCGAGCGGTGCAGATGGGGTCCCGCCTCGGCGTGGACGGTGATGCCGTCGGCGCCCGCCTCGGCGAAGTCCTCCAGATAGGCATCGACCGGCGAGATCATCAGGTGAACGTCGAGCTTGGTGCGCACATGCGGCCGGATCGCGGCGGCGACGCCGGCCCCGATGGTGAGGTTCGGCACGAAATGCCCGTCCATCACGTCGAAATGCACCCAGTCCGCGCCAGCATCCTCGATGGCCTTTATTTCGGCGCCGAGGCTGGCGAAATCCGCGGAAAGGATGGACGGGGCGATGACGATGGGACGGGGCATGAGGGCTCCTGCCGGGGATGGATGACGAGATGACGTATCGGTTCGCCCGTGTCGTGCCAGAGCCTTACGCGCTTTGCAAATGGCCGAACCGTTCGCGCCACGCGGGCAAGGCCGGTGCGTAGGGCAGGGACGACGCCTCATAGATGCCGCGGGCGCAGGCGCGGGCGAGCACATGGGCCGCCGTCGTGCCGAGCCCGATCAGGTCCGCCACGGGATCGGCAATGCCGACCTTGCCGGTCGCCGCCGCGAACACCGTGTCGCCGTCGAGTGGCGTATGCACCGGGTGGATGGCACGCGAAAGGCCATCCTGCGCCATGACGGCGAAATGCCTGGCCTGCGCCTTGGAGAGGCGGGCATCGGTGGCGACGACGGCGATCGTGGTATTCTCCGGCCGCACCCCCTTGTAGCGCAGCGCCAGCGCGTCCGCCGGCCAGGGATGCGGCAGGCCGAGGCCGCCATATTCGGCATCCCTCTCATAGGGAGCAGACCAGAAATGCGGCCCGTCGCCGATGGTGACGCTGCCGAGGGCGTTCACCGCCACCAGCGCGCCGACGGTGAAGGGGCCGATGCGCGCCGAGGCAGAGCCGAGGCCGCCCTTGAGCGAGGCCGTCGTCGCGCCTGTGCCGGCGCCTTCGGTGCCGAGCAGGAACGCCGGGCCGGCCCGGCCCGCGGCTTCGAGTCCGAGGTCGCGATAGGGCGAATGCAGGCCCCATGCCTTGTCGCCGCCATTGAGCAGGTCGAACAGGATCGCCCCCGGCACGATCGGCACGCAGGCGTCGCCGACGCGGAAGCCGCGTCCATGCTGCGCCAGGAAGGCCATGACGCCGCCCGCCGCCTCCAGGCCGAAGGCCGATCCGCCGGAGAGGACGATGGCGTCGACACGCTCCACCGTCCTTTCGAGCCCGAGGAGATCGGTCTCGCGCGTGCCGGGCGCTCCGCCCCGCACATCCACGGCGGCGATGGTGGGCTCGTCGAAGAGGATCGCGGTCGTCCCCGATCCCAGGGCGAGGTCCCGGGCGTTGCCCACGGCGATGCCCTCGACATCGGTGATGAGGTTCTGCAAAGGGGGCCTCCGGCAGATTACGAGGGGCTCCACCCTGAGCCTCCCGCCCGCCTTGTCAACACCCGCTGCGACATCGCCGCCGATCACGACCGCATGATCGCGGTGCAAACGGACTTGGGCGGCGGCGCATGGCGCTGTAGAGCAGAAAGCGGTACGCCCGGCTCGGCCGAGCGGGGCGCCCGATCGTTCACGCACGCACGGATGCATCGATGGCCGACATAACCCTGCCCGCAGTGTTCCTCGCGGGCCTCGCTTCGTTCCTGTCGCCCTGCGTGCTTCCCCTGGTGCCGCCTTATCTCACCTATCTCGCCGGGGCCACCATCGACGAGATCACCGGCGAGACGGTCGACCGCGTCGTGCGGCGGCGGGTGGTGATCTGCGCGGTGTTCTTCATGGCGGGTCTCGCCACCATCTTCATTTCGCTGGGGGCCAGCGCGTCACTGGTGGGCTCGCTGCTGGTCTCGGCCCGGCGCGTGCTTGCCGGCTGGCTCATGCATGCGGCGGATGCCGGTGTCCTGCCGATGAGCTGGGCGGTGTCGGTCGATCCCTTCGCCCTGGTCGCCGGCGTCATCATCATTGCGATGGGCCTGCATTTCCTCGGCGTCTTTCGCATCGCGATGCTGTATCGCCACGCCCGCTTCCACAGCCGCGCCACGCCGGGGCCCTGGGGCGCCTATGTGATGGGCCTTGCCTTCGCCTTCGGCTGGACGCCCTGCATCGGGCCGGTGCTGGCGACCGTGCTGGCCGTCGCCGGGCGGGAGGCGAGCGTCGGCTACGGCGCCTTTCTCCTGGGTATCTATACCGCGGGCCTCGGCCTGCCCTTCGTCGTCGCCGCCCTTGCGATGAACCCGTTCATGCGCTTCCTGCGCCGCTTCCGCACGCATGTCGGCACGGTCGAGAAAGTGATGGGCGGCCTTCTCGTGGTGGCCGGCCTGGCCTTCCTCACCGGCGGCATGGCCGATGTCTCGATCTGGCTGCAGAGCACCTTTCCGGTGCTGACGAGGCTGGGCTGACACAAAAGAAACGCCCCGGCGAACCGGGGCGTGAGTGCTGCTTGTTCGAGGCGCCGGAGCGAGAGGCTCGCTCAGTTGGTCTCGTTCTGGAAGTAGGAGATCTGGCCGTCGGGGCCCTTCTTCCACGTGTACATCACGTAGTCGAGGCTCGTGCGGTCACCCTTCTTGTCGTAGGAGATGTCGCCGAGCACGGTGTGGAACGCCATGCCGGAATGCATCACGTCAGCCATCTTCTGGGTGTCGACGGACTTGGCTGCTTCGGCGGCCTGCTTGAAGATCTGCACGGCCGCGTAGGCATAGAGCGTGTAGGCTTCCGGATTGTAGGTCTTGAATTCCTTGATGACCTCGGCGGCAGCCGGGTTCTTCTTCGGATCCGGACCGTAGGACATCAGGGTGCCGATGACGGCATCGCCGCCGATGGTGGCGAATTCGGCGGTGGTGATGCCGTCGCCCGAGAGCATGACCGTCTTCAGGCCTTGCTCACGCATCTGCTTGACGATGAGGCCGCCTTCGGTCTGCAGGCCGCCCCAGAGGAGCACATCGGCGCCGGCCGACTTGATCTTGGTGACGACGGCCGAATAGTCCTTCTCACCCGTCGTGATGCCTTCATAGACGACTTCCTTCACGCCGTCGGCGTTGAGGTCCGCCTTGGCGAAGTCGGCCAGGCCCTTGCCATAGGGGGTCTTGTCATGAAGGATGGCGACCTTCTTGCCCTTGAAATGGGCGAGCACGTAATCGGCCCACACCCGGCCCTGCTGGTCGTCCGTGCCGCAGGTACGGAACGCATTCCACAGGCCACGGCCGGTGACGGCGACGTTCGTCGCCGAGGGCGTGATGAACAGGATGCCGGCCTTGTCGTAGACGTTCGAGGCGGGAATGGTCACGCCGGAGTTGAAGTGCCCGACGACCATGGTGACGCTGTCGCCGACGAACTTGTTGGCGACGTCGACGCCCTGCTTCGGATCGGACACGTCGTCGCCGACTTCGAGCTCGATCTTCTGGCCGAGAATGCCGCCCGCGGCGTTGATGTCCTCGACGGCCTGCTTGGTGCCGTTGAAGAGCTGCGCGCCGAAGGTGGCGTTGGGGCCGGTCATGGGACCGGCAACACCCATCTTGATCTGGGCGCTGGCGGTGCCGGCGAACGCAAGGCCGGCAGCCAGCGCCACGCTCGTCAACAAGATTTTCTTCATGTGGTTCTCCCTGTGGATGAACGGCTTCCGTAAGAAGCCGGTATCGGCTGAAACAATCACGCCGCCTGAGGACATTCTGCTCAGTTTGCCGTGATTGTCACCCGCTTTCGACGGCTCTCCCGGCCGCGAAATCTCAAATACGAATACCCCTCAGCCTCTCGATTTCCAGCTCAGGGGACCCGTGGACTCGAATCGCCAGGCATAACGCGTCGTCATCTGGCGGGCCCGCGTATGGCGATAGCCCAGAAAGCCGATGACCAGGATGATGCAGAGATCGACGAGATAATAGTGAAGCGATATCAGCGTCCCGCCGAAGGGGGCGAAGTGGATGTATCGCACGGCCGCGGCGAGGATGAGCAGATAGGCTACCAGGACCGTACGGGGCCGCCAGGTCAAGGCACAGGCCCTGCCCGACATCCAGGCGGCGGCCCCCCCCATGATCAGGGTGATGAGGAGGAAGTGGAAGACGGTATCTTCGTAGATGATGCCTTGCATCGTCAGTGTCCTCCTTCCAGATAGGCTGCTCGGACCTCCGGGCGGGCGAGCAATTCCCTGCCCGTCCCCGACATGGTGATGACCCCATTGACCATGACATAGCCGCGATGGGCCAGCTTCAGGGCATGGAAGGCATTCTGCTCGACGAGGAAGACCGTCAGGCCCTGCTGGGCGTTGAGGTCATGAATGGCGCCGAAGATCTGCTTGACGATCAGCGGGGCGAGACCCAGCGAGGGCTCGTCCAGCATGAGGAGCCTCGGCCGGCTCATCAGGGCCCGGGCGATGGCGAGCATCTGCTGCTCACCGCCCGAAAGTGTCCCGCCGCGCTGCGCCGCTCTTTCCTTCAATCGGGGAAAGAGCGTGAACATCTTCTCCAGGTCCTCGGCGAAATGGGCGTAGCCGTCGATGGACGCGCCCATCTGGAGGTTTTCATAGACCGTCATGCGCGGGAAGATGCGGCGGCCTTCCGGCGATTGCGCGATCCTCAGCCGTGCGATGTCGTGGATCGGCAGCCTGGTGATGTCCTTGCCGTCGAACCAGACCTGTCCCTCACGGGCGCGGGGCGAGCCGAATACCGTCATCATCAGGGTCGATTTGCCGGCACCGTTGGCGCCGATGATCGTGACGATCTCGCCCTGGTTGATCTCGACATCGACGCCCCTGAGCGCCTGGATCTTGCCGTAGAACGTGTTGACGCCGCGGACGGCGAGGAGGGGAGAACTCATAGGCCCACCTCCGCTTCGGCCTGCTCGACCTCGTCGTCATCGACACCGAGATAGGCGGCGATCACCTTGGGGTCGTTGCGGACCTCGTCCGGCGTGCCGTCGGCGATCTTCACGCCATAGTCGAGCACCACCACGTGATCCGAGATTTCCATCACCACGGACATGTCGTGTTCGATGAGGAGAAGGGACGTGTCGTGCTCGTCGCGGATCGAACGCAGCAGCAGGTTGAGCTCGAGGCTTTCACGCGGATTGAGGCCCGCCGCCGGCTCGTCGAGGCAGAGCACCACCGGATCCGTGCACATCGCTCGCGCGATCTCGAGGCGCCGCTGGTCGCCATAGGGCAGGTCGCCGGCAGGGTCGTCGGCACGTGGCGTCAATTTCGTCTTCTCCAGCCAGTATTTCGCCTTCTCCATCGCCGCTTTCTCGGCACGCGCATAAGAGGGCAGGCCGAGAAGGCCGAAGATCGAATAGCCCGACTGGCGCATCAGCACGTTGTGCTGGGCCACCAGCAGGTTCTCCAGGACCGTCATGCCCGAAAACAGGCGGATGTTCTGGAACGTCCGCGCCATCCGGGCCTTCTGGTTGACTTCGAAATTCGGCATCCGCTCCAGCAGGAACAGCTTGTTGTCCCCGGCGGAGGAGCTCTGGCGCGCGCTCGCCGTCAGCGCCTCCATCTGGTCCCAAGCCGCCGCCGAGCCGTGCCGCAAGGCGATGCGGCCTTCGCTGGGCTTGTAGAAGCCGGTGATGCAATTGAAGACCGTGGTCTTGCCCGCCCCGTTCGGCCCGATGAGCGCCGTGATGTCGCCCTTGCCGGCCTCGAAGGTGAGATTCCTGACGGCCGTCAGGCCGCCGAAGCGCATCGTGACGTTTTCGATCTTCAGGATGGGATCGTCGATCCAGCGATGGTTCATCCGTGGCCCTCCTTCACGAGGTCACCCGAGACGGCGCGGCGTTCCCTGAGGAAGGCTGTCGGGCTGCGGCTCGAGATCAGGCCGCGCGGTCGCCACAGCATCATCAGCACCATGGCGAGGCCGAAGATGAGGTAGCGGTATTGGTCGGGATCGAAATCCTGACCGAATATATGCTTGAGGAAGGTGAGCTCGCGCAGGAGCTCGAGGCCGCCCTGCATGGCGATCGCGGCGATGACCACACCGAGAAGGCTGCCGCTGCCGCCGAGCACGACGATGGACAGAACCATCACCGACTCCATGAACACGAAGCTTTCCGGGCTGACGGAGGTTTGGCGGGCCGCGAAGCACACCCCGGCGAGGCCGCCGAACATCGCGCCGGTGGCGAAGGCGGCGAGCTTGGTCTTGGTGGTGTCGACGCCGAGGGAGCGGCAGGCGATCTCGTCCTCGCGCAGGGCTTCCCAGGCGCGCCCGACCGGCAGCCGGCGCAGGCGCGAGGACACCACGGCGGTGATCAGCACGAGGACCAGGACGACATAATAGAGCGCGACGTTCGGATAGACGAAGCCCGACAGGAAGCGCGTATTCGGCAGGCCGAACGTCGCCGCGAAGCCGTGCGGCGACGCGTCGAAGGGGATGCCGGGGATGCTGGGCTGGGGGATGTCGTTGATGCCGGCCGGGCCGCCGGTCACCGGCTCCCAGTTGATCAGCACGATGCGGATGATCTCGCCGAAGGCCAGCGTGACGATGGCCAGATAGTCACCGCGCAGGCGCAGCACCGGAAATCCGAGGATGATGCCCCAGAACGCGGCGAGGATGCCGCCGAGAGGCAGGAGGATCCAGAAGGATAGCCCGAAACGCGTCGACAGGATCGCATAGGTGTAGGCGCCCACCGCGTAGAACGCGACATAGCCCAGATCGAGCAGGCCGGCGAGGCCGACCACGATGTTGAGGCCCCATCCCAGCATGATGTAGATCAGGATGATGATGCCGTAATTGCTGATCCACTTCATCGACGCGTTCGGGCCGAGGCCGAGGATCGTCAGGATCGGAAACACGATCGCGAAACCGAGGCCGAGGAAGAGCGGCACGCGCGAGGTGCCCCAGCGGGCGAGCACGCCGCCGACGGCGGCGAGCCTCGAATGTCCGCTCTCCCGGCCCTTGCCGGCCTGGTAGAGCATGATCAGCGCGCGGATGACCATGACGGCCACCACCATGCCGGCCAAGGCCGTCCAGCGCGACTGGAGGATCGTGCTCTGGGTCGTGTTGTCGGAAATGGTCTGGAAGCCGATGATCGGGCCGAACAGGCCGATGGCGATCACGCCCCACAACAGAATATCGGCGATGGCGCCCGTCAGCGACGTGCCCGTCTTATTGCTGCTCGCCATGTGCCTACACCTTTTCCACTTCTGGCCGACCGAGCAGGCCCTGCGGAAGGAAGATCAGGGTGATCGCGAGGATCGAGAAGGCTGCCACGTCCTTGTAGTCGGACCCGAAGGCGCCTGCCCAGAACGTCTCGATCAAGCCGATGAGGATGCCGCCGATCACCGCGCCGGTGAGGGAACCGATGCCTCCGAGGACCGCGGCGGTGAAGGCCTTCACGCCGGGCACGAAGCCGTCGTGGAAATTGATGTTGCCGTAGAAGATCAGGTACATGACGCCGGCGACCGCCGCGAGGGCCGCGCCCATCACGAAGGTCAGCGAAATCGTGCGGTCGACATCGACGCCGAGGAGAGCCGCCATCTTGCGATCCTGTTCACAAGCCCGTTGCGCCCGTCCGAGCGGCGTCTTGGTGACCAGGTACCAGAAGCCGACGAGCAGGACGATGGTGACCACCAGGATCATCAGCTGCTTGTACGATACCGTCGCATCGATGCCGTTTTCGCTCAGTAGCGTGATCGTGCCGGGCATCGGGTCCTTGAAGGCCTTGCCTTCTGTGCCTTGCGCGACCTGCACGAAGTTGGAAAGAGCGATCGACATGCCGATGGCCGAGATCAGCGGCGCCAGACGGAAGGAGCCCCGCAGCGGCCGATAGGCGATGCGCTCGATCGCCCAGTTCCACAGCGAGGTCAGGACCATGCCGATGACCAGCATGAGCAGGAGCGCCAGCGCGACCGATGCAATGCCCAGCCACGTCGTGACCGCGACAAAGACAATCAGTGCGATGAAGGCGGAGAGCATGAAAAGATCGCCATGAGCGAAATTCACCATGCCGATAATGCCGAAAACCATGGTGTAGCCAATGGCTACGAGGCCATATAGCGACCCGATCGTCAGCCCGTTGATGAGCTGCTGGACGAATTCTACCATCGTCTATGAACTTCCCCTTTGCCGTCGCCGCCTTTGTTCTTTCTCCGACACGGTCTCCGCAAGAATCCGGCGGAGCTTGTGCCTAAGAGACAGGCAGTCAATCGACGTATCCTGTTCATAGCAAGGGGAATGGAACCTGACAATCGACTGGCGCGATCATGGCGGCAAGATTGTGGAATTCACGAATTTTTTGGGCAGAAGGGCAATTTCTGGGCATTAAATGGCGGAAAACGCGTCAAACCAGCCTGATCGCCACCGATTTCGGCCTCGGCCGTGGCGCGCCGGCGGGGAACGGGCCGGAATGGCTCTCCAACTTTTGACGAATCTCTCTATTCCCGATCAAAAATTCGGCATCCAGCAATCGAAGTCGAAATCCAACGTGGAATGGTTCAAACCACAAGCAGAGATTGCCCGTAGAAATATAGATTATCGTCAGATCGGCTTTGCTTGGCCGCGCAATGTTTCCAGGGCTTCCGGGGTGTCGATGTCGATCGATGCGCCCTGCGTCTCGACGGGCAGCTCGACGACGGCGTCGGCATTGGCGGCAAGGATCTGCCGCGCGCCGGCGTCGCCTTGCAGGCCGGCGAGATCGCCGAAGAAGCGCCGTGCCCAGATCACGGGGTTGCCGCGCCGGCCATCGACCATGGGCAGCACCACGAGCGCCCCCTTGGCCGGCTCGAAGGCGTCGATCAGGCGGTCGATCAGCGCGGCGTCGACGAGGGGCATGTCGGCCAGCGAGATCAGCGCCGCGTCGCAGTGCGGCGGCAGGGCTCCGACGCCGGCGCGAACCGAGGTGGAGAGCCCCTCGGCGAAATCCGGATTGTGCACGAAGGCGACCGCGAGGCCGGCGAGGGCGGCGCGGACGTCCTCCGCCTGGTGACCGGTCACCACGGTGACGCCGGAGGCCTTCGAGGCGAGCGCGGCCTCCACGGCGTGGCGAACGAGGGGCTTGCCGCGATAGTCCGCCAGCAGCTTGTTCGGCCCGCCCATGCGGGTGGAACGGCCGGCCGCGAGGACGACCGCCGCGACGGTGGGACGCGTCTCGGCCTCGATCTGCGCATTCGTGCGCGGCTGGGGACGGGACACGATCTCCATCAGCAGCCCGCCCACGCCCAGGCCGATGATGTCGGCGCGTGTGACCGGCACGCCCGCCAGCAGGCGCTGGAGGATCCAGTCGAAGCCGTTCTCCTTGGGCGAACGGGCGCATCCCGGCGCGCCGAGAACCGACATGGCGCCTCGCTGTCCGAGCAGGAGGAGGTTGCCCGGATCGACCGGCATGCCGAAATGCCGGACCTGCCCGCCCGCCGCCTCGATCGCTGCGGGGATGACGTCCCGCCGGTCGGCGATGGCGGAGGCGCCGAAGATGATGCCGAGATCGGCACCGGCGGCCTCGGCCCGCGTCAGGGCGGCGCTCAGGGCCGAGGCCTCGTGCGGCACGCGCTCGTCGAGAATCAGGCTGGCCCCGGCCGGCGCCAGGCGATCCCTCAGGACCTGCAGCGTGCGGGCGATGACGCTGTCCTTGAGACCGGGAAGAACGGTCGAAATGGCGGCGACGCGAAGCGGCCGGAACGGCGCCACGCGGATCACCGGCCGGGCGAGGAGGGCGAGCGCACGCGCCAGCACCGTCTCGTCGACCGCAAAGGGAATGATCTTGACCGTGCCGATCATCTCGCCCGCCTTCACCGCGCTGAAGGCCGGCAAGGTCGCGAAGGTGATGCTCTCATCGACGGCGTTGAGGGCGTCGATGACCGCGCGGTCGAGAACGAGGACGCCGGCCCGCCGGGCGAACAGGTTGGCCCGTCCGGTGAAGGCGTCCTCGACGCGGACCTCGTCGCCGCTGAGCGCCTGGGCGACGCGTTCGGCTGCGGCATCCTCTCCGACATCGGTCGGATCGAGGCGCGCGATCACGATGCGCGCAATGCCCTCGCGGCGGAGGGCGGCGATTTCGGCCGCCCGGACGCGCGTGCCCTTCTTCAGGACGAGCGCCCCCTTGCGGATGGAATGCACCGCCACGCCTTCCAGGGCTTCCTCGATGGGAACGTCGCCAAAGAACATCGTTGTGACAATCGAATGAGAGAAGTCTTGCGAATGGGAGAAGTCTTGCGGGAGGATCTTCGGAAGAAAGAGTGTGACCTCAGGCCGGAAGCCGCGGCTTCTTCTCGCCGCTTTCGAGCCTGAGCGCGGAAGTGATCTCGGCGATGATCGCGACGGCGATCTCGGCCGGACTGATGGCGCCGATGTCGAGGCCGATCGGAGCGCGGATCCGGGCGAGCGCCTGGTCGGAAATGCCTTCGGCGCGCAGGCGCTCCAGGCGCCGGGCATGGGTCTTCCGCGAGCCGAGGGCGCCGATATAGAAGCAGTCGCGCGCCAGGGCGTGCGCGAGCGCGGGATCGTCGATCTTGGGGTCGTGGGTCAGGGCGACGAAGGCGGTGTAGCGGTCGATGCCGAGCGGGGGCAGGGCGACGTCCGGCCAGTCGGCCACGAGGCGCACATCCGGAAACCGCTCGGGCGAAGCGAAGGCGGTGCGGGGATCGACGACGACCGGATCATAGCCCAGGAGCCGGGCGAGGGGGACGAGGGCCTGGCTGATATGCACGGCGCCGGTCATCACCAGCTTCACCGGCGGCACATGCACCGTCACGAAATAGGACCGGCCGTCCTGCTCGACGCGGGCGGACTTGCCCTGCCGCATCTGGACGGCGAGGAGCGCGCCGAGCGGATCGCTGGCGATGGCGGATTCGGCGACGAGCCGTTCCTCGCCGCTGTCGAGATCGGTCACCAGGGCCACGGCCCGGCGGTCCTGCCGTGCGCGGTTGAGCGCCTGAAGGGTGGCGAGTTTCATGGTTCAGTCCAGTTTCTCGACATAGACGCGGATAGTGCCGCCGCAGGACAGGCCGACCCGCCACGCGGTCTCGTCGGCCACGCCGAATTCGAGCATTTTCGGCTTGCCATCGCTGATGACGTCGAGCGCTTCGGTCACCACCGCGCCTTCGACGCAGCCGCCGGAGACCGAGCCGAGGAAATTGCCGTCCTCGTCGATCACTAGGTTGGAGCCCGTCGGGCGGGGGGCCGAGCCCCATGTCTCGACCACGGTGGCGAGCGCGACGCCCTTGCCCTGCTCGCGCCAGTCCTGGGCGCGCTGGAGGATTTCCTGGTCGGATGCGAGGGATCCGCCGGGAGAGTCGGGGGATGCGGGAATCATGTCTATCCAGCCTTTCTGAGCCATGCCCGCGGATCGGCCGCGGCATCGGCGCTGCGATCCAGTGCCTTCACCAGATCGCCCATGCTCCTGAGATTGTGGATCGTCCTGAATTCGTCAACATGGGGCAGCATCGCCTTGATGCCGGCGGCCCGCGCCTCGAACGCGTCGAAGCGCAGGAGCGGATTGAGCCAGATCAGCCGCCGGCAGGAGCGGTGCAGCCGGTCGAGCTCGCGGGCGAGCACGGTGTCGACCTGCCGTTCGAGCCCATCGGTGATCAGCAGCACCAGGGCGCCCTGGCCGAGCACGCGCCGGGACCAATCCTTGTTGAAGCGTTCGAGGCAATGGGAGATGCGCGTGCCGCCGTCCCAGTCCTTCACGTCCCTGGCGGCGCGCTCCAGCGCCTCGTCGGGATCGCGGGCGCGCAGGGCGCGGGTGATGTCGGTCAGCCGCGTCGCGAACACGAAGGCGTGGACCCGGCGGCCCTTCTCGGAGATCGCATGGAGGAAATGCAGGAAAAGCCGTGAATAATCCGCCATCGAACCCGAAATGTCGCACAGGGCGACGATGGGCGGGTGCTTTTGGCCCGGGCGGCGGCAGGCGATGTCGATGAGGTTGCCGCCGCTGCGCATGCTGGCCCGCAAGGTGCGCCTCAGATCGATGACGGTGTCGCCGCCGGCGACGAGGCGGCGGGTGCGCACCTGGTCGAAAGGCAAGCGCAGCCGCGCCATTTCGCGCTGGGCGGCGGCGATTTCGGCTGACGTCATCTGCGCGAAGTCCTTGTCCTTGAGGACCTCGCGTTCGGACATCGTCAGCTTGGCGTCGAATTCGACCAGCCGCTCCTCCTCCCGCTGGCGCGGAGGCTCCTTGTAGAAGGCGTCGTTGACGCGTTGCGAACCGGCCTTCGGCTTGTCCTTCTCCTTCAGCGACGCCGCCACCGGCGACATCATGGCGATCAGCTTCTCCGTCAAGGCACGCTTGCGCCAGAACAGGTCGAAGGCCTGGCGGAACAGCAGCGATTGCTCGTGCCGGGTGACGAAGACGCAATGCAGCGTCCAGTAGAAATCCTCCCTGGCGCCCAGCCCCGCTGCCTCGACGGCCCGGATGGCATCGAGCACCGAGGCGGGGCCGATCGGCATGCCGACCTCGCGCAGGCATCGGGCGAAATAGGCGATATTGTCGGCGAGCCGTCCCGGCTGGAGGTCGTCAGGTGGCGGCATCGACGCCCGCCCTGACGTTGTCGATGATCCGCTTGGCCTCGCTGCCCGACAGCCGCGCGATATCGTCCTGGTATTTGAGGAGCACGCCGAGCGTGTCGGAGACGAGGGCAGGATCGAGCGCGACGGCGTCGAGCTCGGTGAGCGCGGTCGCCCAGTCCAGCGTCTCGGCGACGCCGGGCGCCTTGAACAGGTCCTCGCCGCGCAGGGCCTGGACGAAGGCGACGATCTCGCGCGACAGCTTCTCCGGCACATGCGGCACCTTGCGGCGCAGGATTTCGAGTTCGTTGCCGGCGCTCGGATAATCGACCCAATGATAGAGGCAGCGCCGCTTCAGGGCGTCGTGGATCTCGCGGGTACGGTTCGAGGTGATGATGACGATGGGCGGTTCGCCCGCCTTGATGGTACCGAACTCGGGTATGGTGACCTGGAAGTCGGAAAGCACTTCGAGCAGATAGGCCTCGAAGGCTTCGTCCGTGCGGTCGAGCTCGTCGATCAGCAGGATGGGGGCGCCGCCCACCTGTGGACGCACGGCCTCCAGGATCGGCCGGGCGATGAGAAAGCGCTCCGAGAACAGGTCCGAACCGAGGCTTGCCCGATCGATGTCCCCGGTCGCCTCGGCCAAGCGGATCTCGACCATCTGCGCCATGGTGTTCCACTCATAGACGGCGGATGCGATGTCGAGCCCCTCATAGCATTGCAGGCGGATCAGCGGCCGGCCGAGCGTGGCGGACAGCACCTTGGCGATCTCGGTCTTGCCGACCCCGGCCTCGCCTTCGAGGAAAAGCGGCCGACCCATGCGCAGCGCCAGGAACAGGACGGTGGAAAGATCGCGTCCGGCGACATAATCGGCCTTGGCGAGGAGCGAAGCGGTCTCGTCGATCGAGGTGGGGAGAGAAGGCAAAATGATCTCCTGAGTGCACGGCCCACTATAGGATAAGTCTGGCCGGGGCGTAGCAAAACCTTATCGCGCGATCCAGGCGCGAAACCGCGCTGCGAAGGAGCCCGACCACGCCGCACCGGCGCCGGACGGGTCGGAACTGTGTCCTGTCGCCGCATGGACCGGGCTGATCGGCGCGTCGGCGCCGTCACGCCGCGGCAGGGCCCTCGAATGGGGCAGGGCGCGTGCGCCGGCGGGACGGGGGCGATTCGGCGTGGGGGGAACGGAGTGCTGCGCTTGCAGCCGCCCCGCTGTAGGCTGGGGGGCTTGGCCGGGAAGAACGGCGCCGCCTGCCGGCGCGGGGCAGGGCCGGGGTATCGGCAGGGAAGCGGCGGACATCACGGACGCGCGCCGGCCTCGGAGGGGGGGCCGGCGCATGGGAGCCTATGTCCGCCGCCTTCGCGACGTGGGGATCACTGTGCCGCGGCGACGGCCCTGCGGGTCAGCACACCGATCAGATGGGCACGATATTCCGCGCTGGCATGGATATCGCCGTTGAGTTCGTCGGCCGACACGGTGACGCCGTCGAGAGCCGCGGCGTCGAAGCGGCCCGACAGCGCTTCCTCGGCCGCTGCGTGGCGGAACGCGCCGTTCGAGCCGGCACCGGTGATTGCCACGCGTACGGCACCGTCCTTTTCGGCGACGAAGACGCCGACCAGCGCGTAGCGCGACGCCGGATTGCGGAATTTCTCATAAGCCGCCCGGCCCGGGATGGGGAAGGAGACCTTGGTGACGATCTCGCCCTCTTCGAGGGCGGTGTCGAACATCCCGGTGAAGAAATCATCCGCCGCGATCGTCCGCCGGTCCGTGATGATGCTGGCGCCGAGCGCCAGGGCCGCGGCCGGGTAATCGGCGGCCGGGTCGTTGTTGGCGATCGAGCCGCCGATGGTGCCGCGCGAGCGCACCGCCGGGTCGCCGATCAGGCCGGCCAGCGCCGCCAGGGCCGGAATGGCCTCGCCCACCGCCGCGCTGGTCGCGACGTCGGCATGGCGCGTCATGGCGCCGATCACGACGTCGTCGCCCTGGATCTCGATGCCGGACAGGCCCTCGACCTTGTTGAGGTCGATCAGCGTGGCCGGGCTGGCGAGGCGCAGCTTCATGGTCGGCAGCAGCGTGTGGCCGCCGGCGATCAGCTTGGCGTCCTCGGCCGCGGCGAAGGCGGCGACCGCGTCCTGGATGGAGGTGGGGCGCTGATAGGTGAAGGGGTACATGGTTCATTCATCTCCCGATGAAGGCAGGCGCTCGGGCGAGCTCCTGCCGAAACTGAAAAACGGGCATGCAAGAGGCATGCCCGCCTCGATCATTGCGCGGCCTTGCGCAGGCGGCCGGCGCGGCGGGCGGCGTCCCAGACGACCTGCGGGGTCGCAGGCATCGCGATATCCTCGATCCCGATCGCGTCGGTGATCGCATTCATGACGGCCGGCGGGGCGGCGATCGCGCCGGCCTCGCCGCAGCCCTTGATGCCCAGCGGGTTGGACGGGCAGGTCGTCTTGGTCATGCCGACATTGAAGGACGGCAGGTTGTCGGCGCGCGGCATGCAGTAATCCATGAAGGACGCCGTCAGCAACTGGCCTTCGCCATTGTAGAACGCCCCTTCCATCAGCGCCTGGCCGACACCCTGGCCGATGCCGCCATGGACCTGGCCCTCGACGATCATCGGATTGATGATCTCGCCGAAATCATCCACCGCCGTCCACCGGTCGACGGTGGTGATGCCGGTCTCCGGGTCGATCTCGACCTCGCAGATGTGGACGCCGGCCGGGAAGGTGAAATTGACGGGATCGTAGAAGGCGCCTTCCTTCAGGCCCGGCTCGAGGTCCTGGCCGGAGAATTTATGGGCGATATAGGCCTGGAGGGCCACTTCGCCGAAGGCGAGACCCTTGTCGGTGCCGGCGACCGAGAAGCGGCCGTCCTTGAACTCGATGTCGCCCTCGGAGGCTTCGAGCACATAGGAGGCGACCTTCTTGCCCTTGACGATGATCTTGTCGATCGCCTTGAACACCGCCGACATGCCGACGGCGCCCGACCGCGAGCCGTAGGTGCCCATGCCGAACTGCACCTTGTCGGTATCGCCATGCACCACCGCGACCGAATCGATGGGAATGCCGAGCCGATCGGAGACGAGCTGGGCGAAGGTCGTCTCGTGGCCCTGGCCGTGGCTGTGCGAGCCGGTGAGCACCTCGACGGTGCCGATCGGGTTGACGCGGACCTCGGCCGATTCCCACAGCCCGACGCCTGCGCCGAGCGAGCCCACGGCCTGGGAAGGCGCGATGCCGCAGGCCTCGATATAGGCCGAATAGCCGAGGCCGCGCAGCTTGCCGTTGCGTTCCGAGGCGCTGCGCCGCGCCGCGAACCCCTTCACGTCGTGCATCTCCATCGCCTTGTCGAGCGAGGCGTCGTAGTCCCCGGCATCATAGGCCATGATGACGGGCGTCTGGTGCGGGAAGGCCCGCACGAAATTGTTCCTGCGGAACACCGCCGGGTCGAGATTGAGCTCGCGGGCCGCCACTTCGACGAGCCGCTCGACGACGAAGGTCGCCTCCGGCCGTCCGGCACCGCGATAGGCGTCGACCGGCGCCGTATTGGTGTAGACGCCGTCGACTTCGGCATAGATGGCGGGAATGTCGTACTGGCCCGAGAGCAGGGGCGCATAGAGATAGGTCGGCACGCTCGACGAGAAGGTCGACAGATAGGCGCCGAGATTGGCGACGGTATGGACGCGCAGGCCGGTGATCTTGTTGTTGGCGTCGATGGCCAGCTCGGCGTGGGTGACGTGGTCGCGGCCATGGGCGTCGGCCAGGAAGGCCTCGCTGCGATCACCCGTCCACTTGACCGGCCGCCCGATGCGCCGGGCGGCCCAGACGCATACCGTCTCCTCGGCATAGATGAAGATCTTCGAGCCGAAGCCGCCGCCGACATCCGGCGCGATCACCCGCAATTTATGCTCCGGAGCGATGCCGATGAAGGCGGAGAGCACCAGGCGGGCGACATGGGGGTTCTGCGAGGTCGTGTAGAGCGTGTAGGATTCGGTGCCGCTGTCATATTCGCCCACCGCGGCGCGGGGCTCGATCGCATTGGGAATCAGGCGGTTGTTGACGATGTCGAGCCGGGTGATGTGCTTGGCGGCGGCGAAGGCGGCGTCGCAGGGGGCCTGCTCGCCGAGATGCCACTGGAACACGGTGTTGTTCTCGGCTTCGTCATGGACCTGGGGCGCACCGGCGGCCTGGGTTTTCGCCGTATCGGCGATGGCCGGCAGGACCTCATAGGCGACCTCGATCGCCTCGGCGCCGTCCTTGGCCTGGGCCAGGGTCTCGGCCAGAACGACGGCGACGTGGTCGCCGACATAGCGCACCTTGCCCTGCGCCAGGGCGGGGTGTGCGCCCGCCTTCATCGGCGTGCCGTCCTTGGAGTGGATCATCCAGCCGCAGATCAGCCCGCCAATCTTGTCCTCGGCGAGATCCGCGCCGGTGAGGATCTCGATCACGCCCGGCAGCTTGCGCGCCTTGGAGGTGTCGATGGACGCGATCTTGGCGTGGGCATGCGGCGAGCGCAGGAAATAGGCGTGGGCTTGGCCGAAGCGGTTGATGTCGCTGGTGTAATTGCCTTTTCCGGTGATGAAGCGGAAGTCTTCCTTACGGCGCACCGATGCGCCCACGCCGGTGGCGGTCATGGCGTTCTCTCCCATTATGCTGGACGGAGCCGCTTCGAAGGCGGCCTTGTTCTCTTCGGCGAACGAACTTCCGCCGAAGGCGTATGCGGGGCATCACGCGAAGGCATAGGGGCCTATTCGGCCGCCTGGAGCGCCGAATCATCCTGCGTCATGGCCTTGGCGCCGGCAGCGATCGACTTCACGATGTTGTGGTAGCCGGTGCAGCGGCAGATATTGCCTTCGAGCTCATGGCGGATGGTGCTCTCGTCGAGGTCGCCGCCCTTGCGGTTGACGAGGTCGACCGCGGTCATGATCATGCCGGGCGTGCAGAAGCCGCATTGCAGACCGTGATTTTCGCGGAAAGCTTCCTGCATGGGATGAAGCCGGCCGTTTACGGCAAGGCCTTCGATGGTCGTCACCGAGGTACCATCGGCCTGGATGGCGAGGGTCGTGCAAGCCTTGACGGCACGCCCGTCCATATGCACGACGCAGGCGCCGCATTGGCTCGTATCGCAGCCGACATGGGTGCCGGTGAGCCTCAGATGCTCGCGTAGGAAATCGACGAGCAAAGTCCGTGAATCGATATCAGCCGTGACGTCTCGCCCGTTGACGAGAAGTGAGACGGAAGCCATGGGGTCCTCCAAAACCGGTTCGCGACCTGTTGCCCTCCGTTCCTCCGGCGGTGATTTCCGCGCCGGCGGACAGAGGACTCTCATGAAGCAGGTCAGAACGATTTCAATCTGGACCCCCGATTTTCGACGGTCAAGACGGAAGCCGGAAACTTTCCGGACAATCGTCGCGCCGGCTCCCGGCGCATCCCGTCCCTGCTGCGGCAGCGGCCCCGGCCATGAGTCGACGAGCACCAAACTGCGGCAAAACGACAACAGGTGCACAGGATTTGTTCAATTTTATTGGCCTCCTCCGCAGAAAGCGTTCATTCATCTCGAAATTGTCGCAGACCCCAGCTATAAGCCGGGTCGATGATACCTCGAGTTTGGCCCAATTTTGGAACCGCGTAACCCTCGAACGTCCGAACTCCTTGCGGCGATAGCGTCAGCGGACGGGGAGGATCGAATCTATTTCGGCGACCTCACCGCCGCGATGCGCAACCGTGCCTTCGGCATCCTTTTCCTGCTCTTCGGCATTCCCAATTGCATCCCCATGCCGCCCGGAATTCCGGTGATCTGCGGCATCATCATCGCGCTCATCGCTGCGCAGATGATCATGGGCCGCGATAATCTCTGGCTGCCGCAATGGCTCGCCAAGCGGAGCTTTTCCAGGGTCGACCTGCGACGAATCGTCAAGAAGGCCGACCCGTCGATCCGCTGGGTCGAGCGCTTCGCCAAGCCGCGGCTGCCTCTTTTCGCCGATGCGCGCGCCCGGCGCATCGTGGGTATCGTCGGCCTGATTCTCGGCCTCGCCTTGCTCCTGCCGATTCCCATCATCGGCAACGTGCCGCTCGGCATACCCATCTGCATCCTCGGCCTTGGCCTGGTCGAGCGCGACGGCGCCATCATTCTTGCCGGCTACGTCGCCACCGGCATCGGATTGCTGATCACCGCCGGCCTCGGATGGCTCATCTTCCAGGGCGCGCTTGCGATCTTCTGACGCTCCTGACGCTCCTGACGCGCCGGATCGAGGGGAAGGACGAAAGCGTCCGGCCGATCAATGGATCGATAATCCGTGCGCGTCCCATTCGTTCCTCGGGACCGCCTCGCCGAAGCGTCCGGCCGATCAATGGATCGATAATCCGTGCGCGTCCCATTCGTTCCTCGGGACCGCCTCGCCGACCGTGTACTCCAGCGAGAGGACGCGCATGCGGTCGGGAGTCGCGGCGCAGGTGAAGGAATATTGATACCAGACGCCATGGCTGCGAAAGGCGCCGCCATCGCCGTGCAGCGTGTCGCCTGAAATGCTCGGGTCATCCAGCGCATAGGCGATGACGCTGTCTGGGCGGTAGGCGCGCTTCTCGTGGCGCAACTTCTCCATGAGGGCGATGTCGCAGACCTGCTGGAAGCGGTCCGACGGCGCAAGCTTGGCGAGGCTCGCCTCCGTCTTGTTGTTGTTGCGGGCAGTCGCAGGGGCGACCGACACCACGGCGAGAGCTGCGATGAGAAGTATTCTTTTCATTCTTCAAGTCCGACAATTCGTACCGCAGGGTGCGCTTGGTATTTCCATCCCGATGCGGATATCCACGGCCAGAAGAACGAGGCCGCGCGGAAATCGGCATCACGCGCGCTATTTTCCGGATATTGTTGCTGAACTGCACCGGAATCGCGGTGCCGACCGGATGGTTTCGGCAACACGATCGCGGCGGGAACCGGTTGTTCCTTCCGATTCGTCGAACAAATACCGCCATACTTTGTCAATGTCGATCAGCCTTTTGCCGCAACCACCCGAAGGCTCCGATTCGCTCCCGCGTTCCCCGGGCTCTCCGGGCTTGGCACCGGCGGCCGAAAGGCGGCTATTGTGGCCGCCACACGACACGATGCGAGACATTCCATGACGCAGCGCGACTCCCGTCCGACCATCGCCGACCCTGACGACGACCCCCGCCTCTGGCTCGAGGCCGTCGAGGGCAGCGAAGCCATCGCCTGGGTCTCCCGCCAGAATGCGGCAACCCTGCGGCGCTTCGGCGGCACAGGCTTCGAACAGGATCGCGACACCCTCGCCGCCATCCTCGACCGGCCCGACAGGATCCCGCTCGTCACCCGCCACGGATGCCATGTCTACAATGTCTGGAAGGATGCCGGGAATCCGCGCGGCCTGTGGCGGCGCACCACCCTGGCCTCCTATGCCCAGGCGCAGCCGCAATGGGAAGTGCTGCTCGACCTCGATGCCCTCGCTTGCACCGAGGGGGAGGACTGGATCTGGGCGGGCGCCGCGGTCGAGGCGGGTGCCCGGCCACAGCGTGCCCTGGCGAGGCTGTCGCGCGGCGGCAGCGATGCCGCCATGCATCGCGAGTTCGACCTGGAGGAGCGCCGCTTCGTCGCCGGCGGCTTCGTCCTGCCGGAGGCCAAGGGAGGCCTGGCATGGATCGACCGGGATACCGTCGCGATGGCGAGCAGCCTCGGCGAAGGCATGGCGACCCGCTCGGGCTATGCGCGCACCATACGCCTGTGGCGGCGCGGCGCCGATCCGCTCGCGGCGCCGGTGATCTTCGAGACCACGGCCGATGCGATGAGCGTGTGGGCGGAGGTCGATCGGACGGCCGGCGGCGAAAGGCTCTGGTTTCTGGAAAAACCGGCCTTTTTCGATACGATCGGCTGGGTCGGCGACCGGAGCGGGCCCCGCCAGCGCCTCGACCTGCCGCTCGATGCCGCCTGGAACGTCTTCGGCGATTGGCTGGCCGTGAAGCCGCGCAAGGCATGGACGGTCGGCGGGGCGACCCATGCGGCCGACACGCTGCTCGGCATCTCCTTGTTCGCCTTCCTCGCCGGGGAGCGTCGGTTCGCGACGCTGTTCGAGCCGGGCGAGCGGCGGGTGCTGAAGGCCTTCTTCTGGAATGCCGGACGCCTGGTCCTGTCGGTCATGGACAATCTCGAACCCGTCTTCGAGATCGCTGTCCCCGCCGAGCCGGCGTTTCCGGAAGGTCATGGCTGGGAGCGGCATCCGATCGACAATCTGCCCGGGAAGGGCGTCGTCAGCCTGTGGTCGCTCGACGAGGATGAAAGCGAGAGCAATGGCGAGCTTCTCGTCGCCGTGGAAGATCCGGTCACGCCGCCGCAGATTCTCCTGCTCGACATCGCCGAAGGGGCCGCCGAGCCCCGTGCGCCGATGCTGCTGAAACGCAGCCCGGCGTCGTTCGACGCCTCGGGGCTGGTCGTCACCCGCCACAGCGCCGTCTCGATCGACGGCGAGGCGATTCCCTATGTCCAGGTGGGGCCGGCCGCCGTCACCGGCGAGGCGCCCGTTCACATGACCGGCTATGGCGGCTTCGGTGTCACGGTCGAGCCTCATTACGGCTCGGCCGTCGGCAAGCTGTGGCTCGAACGCGGCGGCACCAGCGTCATCGCCAATATTCGTGGCGGCGGTGAGTTCGGCTCGCGCTGGCACGATGCCGGGCGCCGGGAGGGCAAGCGGCTCTCCCATGACGACTTCGCGGCCGTGGCCCGGGATCTGGTCAAGCGCGGCGTGACGCGGCCCGGCCGAATCGCCGCCGAGGGCGGCTCGAACGGGGGTCTTCTGATCGCCAACATGCTGACGCGATATCCCGAACGCTTCGGCGCCCTGTTCTGCACCATCCCGTTGATCGACATGCGCCGCTATTCGAAGCTCCTCGCCGGCGCCAGCTGGATCGACGAATATGGCGATCCGGACCGGCCGGCCGACTGGGCGTTCCTCCGCGACATCTCGGCCTATCATCGCGCCGAAGCCGATCGCCCCTATCCGCCGATTCTGATCGCGACCACCCGCCGGGATGACCGTGTCCATCCCGGCCATGCCCGCAAGATGGCGGCCAAGCTCCAGGATCTGGGCTATGAAGCTTCCTTCTACGAGCCGGAGGCCGGCGGGCACGGCTACGGCAAGGACAACAGCGAGCGGGCTTCCTTCATCGCCCTCGGCCACGCTTTCCTGCGGCGCGCGATCGGCTGGGAGACCGACGACGGCATCTTGTCAAACCCTTGAGGGTTGCCCGAAGCCCCGGGCTCCCTTCCTCTTCGCGGCGGAAGGGAGCAGGCCCATGTCGCGTTTCAAGGCTTCGGTCGCATGGCTTGCCTCAGCCCGCATCGAGCACGCCGTTCTTGCCCGTCGCATAGGGCGGGCGGGGGATGGCGATGTGGGCCGCCCGCAGCGCGGCCGACCAGCGCTCGCGCAGGTCGTGATAATAAGGTTCCCCCGGCTCGATCCGGTAGTTGATGTCGGCCTTCAGCGCGTCGCGATGGGCGACCATGATGTCGATGGGCATGCCGACGCCCAGATTGGAGCGCATGGTCGAGTCCATCGAGATCAGGCCGATCTTGAGAGCGTCCGGAATATCCGTGTTGAAGTTGACCGCCCGGTCGAGGATGGGCTTGCCATATTTGTGCTCGCCGATCTGGAGATAGGGGGTGTCGGCGGTCACCTCAATGAAATTGCCGGCGGAATAGATCATGAAGAGCCGCATCTTGCCGCCCCGGATCTGGCCGCCGAAGAGGATGGCGACATCGAAGCGGCTGTTGTGCTCCTCGAGGCTGCGGCCGTCGGTTTCATATACCGTGCGGATGGCGCGCCCGATGAGCTGCGCCGCCTTGAACATGCTCGGCATCGTCATCAGCGTATCGACGACGCCCGTCTCGGTATTCTCCATGCCTTCCTGGACGTAGTTCAGCACGGCCTGGCTGACCGAGAGATTGCCGGAGGTGCACATGGCCATGATGCGCTCGCCGGGCTCCTCGAAGACATGGAGCTTGCGGAAGGTGGCGATGTTGTCGATGCCCGCATTGGTGCGCGTATCCGCGATCATCACGAGGCCGTCACGCACCGAAATTCCGACGCAATAGGTCATCGACTCCACTCCCGGCGCAAGCCACGAAACCAGGCGCCGCGACTTCGCGCCGCCGGCCACCCCCAAGGCGTCCCTTTAGAGCAAGACGGCATGCGCGCAAACCGGCAATTGCGGCAGGCGCGCTGCGCGAGGGCGGTCAGCCCTGCGACTGGTGCTGGGCCTGCGATCGCGGCGACCTTTCGCTGATCTCGAATTTGACGTCGAGCTTCTCGCCGTCGCCGCCATAATAGGCCCCGCGCATCGGCGCCGCACCGAGATAGTCGAGCGCGGCGGCGACGCGGATATGGCACTCCATTGGACACAGCTCGAGCGAGGGGTCGAAGCCGATCCAGCCGAGGCCGTCGATATGGGCTTCCGCCCAGGCATGATTGGCATTGGCGCTCGCCTCTTCGCCGCCGGGGCGGTAGAGCAGGCCGCTGACATAGCGGGCGGGAATGCCGAGCTGGCGCGCGCAGGCGATGAACAGGTGGGCCATATCCTGGCAGATGCCCCGTCCGGCGCCGAACGCCTCGGTGATGGTCGTGGCCGCCTGCTTGGGATCGCTGACGAATGCGACGCGTTCGTGGATGGCCTGCATCAGCGCATGGGCGGCCCCGAGAGGGCTGCCTTCATTGCCGGCGACGGCCTGGGCGAAATCCCGGATCGCCTCGTCCGCCTGGGTGAGGGCAGTCTCGCGCAGATAGAGCGAAACGGGGAAGCGCTCGATCACGCCGCGAACCACGCCCGCCCTGTCATGGGTCTCGACTTCGCCCTCGACCCGCACATGCATCTCTTCGATGGTGCCCGCGGCGGAGAACACATGGGTGACGTTGCCGAAGGCATCCTCCGATTCGGACAGCCGCACGTCCTGGTCGACAGTGATGCGCCAGCGCACGATATGCTGGCCGTCATGCGAGCGCGGCGTGAGCCGCAGGGTCTGAATCACCGATTTTGCGGGGCGCTCGTAGCGATAGAGCGTATCGTGAGCGACGCGGATGCGCATGTCATGCCTCCTTGCCGGCCTCAGATGAGATATTGTTCGGCAATCGCCGCGCTCAGATTGTTGTTGTCGGTGATGAAGTCCGTCACGAAATCATGCAGTCCGGACTGGAACACCTCCTCGATGCTCAGATTGCGCAGGCGGGACTGGGTTACCCGGGCAAGGCGCTGGGAGGGACCCTGCCGGCCATAGACCTGCGCGAGTTCGTCGAGATGATGGCTCACATTCTCGTAGCATGACGCCAGCGAACGCGGCATCTGCAGGTTGAGCGTCAGGAGGTCGGCCACCAGCCACGGCTTGAGGCTCTCCTTGTAGACCCAGTGATAGGCCGTGAGCGCGGAAACGGCCCTGAGGATCGCGGTCCACTGGAAATAATCGAGGCTGCCGCCAACGCTTTCCGAAGGGGGGAGGAGAACGTGGTATTTCACGTCGAGGATGCGGGCGGTGTTGTCGGCCCGCTCCAGGAAGAGGCCGATTCGCGCGAAGGCATAGGCGTCGTTGCGCAGCATCGTCCGGTAGGCCGAGCCGTCGAACATCAAGGAGACGCCCTTCACCCATTCGAGGAAGCGCGACACCTCCTCGCGGCTCATGCGCGAGGGATCGTAGTTCTTGAGCTGCAGCCAGGCATCGTTGATGGTCGACCACATCTCGGTCGTCAGCGCCGTCCGGATCCCGCGGGCGTTGGAGCGCGCCAGTTCGAAGCAATTGCGGATCGAGGAGGGGTTGGCGGGCGAGAACGCCAGGAATTCCATCACGGTGCGTTCGTTGGCTTCGTCGTAGCAGGCCGAAAAGGCCGGCCCGCAGCCCGCCGTTTCCACGGCGCTTTCCCATTCGGTGGTGACGCCGCCATAGGATGCGGGCAGGGAGGAGAGCCGATAGGCGGCATCGAGAATGCGGGCGAGATATTCGGCCCGTTCCACGTAGCGAGCCAGCCAGAAGAGATTATCGGCGGTACGTGAAAGCATGGTGGTCAGTCCGAAGAGGCATGGAAGGCGGGAGGCAGGCGTGCGGGATGCGGGTCATCGATCGAGGATCCACGTATCCTTCGTGCCGCCGCCCTGGCTGGAATTGACCACCAGGGATCCCTCCTTCAATGCGACGCGGGTCAGGCCTCCCGGAACGATGCGGATCTTGTCCGAGCCCGTGAGCACGAAGGGGCGCAGGTCGACGTGGCGCGGCGCCAGCCCCTCGTCGACATAGCAGGGGCATGTCGACAGGGCCAGCGTCGGCTGGGCGATATAGTTGAAGGGATGGGCCTCCAGCCGGGTGCGGAATTCGGCGATCTGCTCCTTGGTCGCGTGCGGGCCGATCAGCATGCCGTAGCCACCCGATCCCGACACTTCCTTCACCACCAGGTCCGACAGGTGATCGACGACATAGGCGAGGGCGTCGGGTTCCCTGCAGCGCCATGTCGGCACATTGTGGAGGATCGGCTCCTCGCCGAGGAAGAAGCGCACGATCTCCGGCATATAGGAGTAGACCGCCTTGTCGTCGGCGACGCCGGTGCCCACCGCGTTGGTGAGCGTGACGTTTCCGGCCAGATAGGCGGTCATCAGCCCGGGGACGCCGAGTGCCGAATCGGGCCGGAAGACGAGGGGGTCGAGGAATTCGTCGTCGATGCGGCGATAGATCACGTCGACGCGCCGCGGCCCCTCGGTGGTGCGCATATAGACGATCTCGTCGCGGACGAAGAGATCGCGCCCTTCGACGATCTCGATGCCGAGCCGGTCGGCGAGGAAGGAATGCTCGTAATAGGCCGAATTATACATGCCCGGCGTGAGCAGCACGACCACCGGCTCCGACGAGGCCGAGCGCGGGGCGATCGAGCGCAGCGTCGCCAGCAACTCGTCGGTGTAGTTCTCGACCGGCGCGATGCGATGCCGCGCCACCACCTCGGGGAAGAGGCGCATCGTCACTTCGCGGTTCTCCAGCATGTAGGAGACGCCCGAAGGAGTGCGCGCATTGTCTTCCAGGACATAGAAGGTGTCGGCGTCCATCCGCACGATGTCGATGCCGGCGATATGGACGTAGACGTCGTGCGGCACGCTCTGGCCGGCCATTTCCGGCCGGAACGCAGGATTGTTGAAGATGAGGTCTTCCGGCACGACGCCGGCGCGCACCACCTCGCGCTTGCCGTAGACGTCGCGGATATACATGTTGAGCGCGCGCACGCGCTGCTCGAGGCCGCGCTTGAGCGATGCCCATTCCTTCGCCGCGAGAATGCGCGGAATGATGTCGAAGGGAATGAGGCGTTCGGCGCCGTCCTTGTCGCCATAGACCGCGAAGGTGATGCCGATGCGCCGGAACAGGAGTTCCGCCTCGTTTCGTCGGTGCGTCAGCAATTCCTTGGGTGTCGTGGCGAGCCAGTGGGCGAGATCGGCATAGGCAGGTCGAATCGTGCCGTCGCTCAAGGTCATCTCGTCAAACGCCACCATACATGCCTCCGGATTCCCGCCTGCGCACACTCTGAGGGAGTTCGATGGGGCCGGCAAGGGATCAATGTGCGATGGAGGCGTCCGCAATGAAAAAGTGGCGATATTTGCCTTTCTTCTAGGCAAATTGCCTCTCTTTGTCCCGCAAATCAGCCCGATAAAGCGGCTTCCCGGTGCGATGGGGTGCGCTGGACGGGCGAATGGGGCAGCAAAGTGAGCGATCGTTCGCTTCACGCCCATCGAGTCTGCCGGTCGGCGGCTCTGCCTGACGCGGTCAGATCAGCTGCAGGCCGCGCAGGCTCGCATGGCCGTTGCGGCCGATGATGAGATGGTCGTGCAGGACGATGCCGAGCGGCTTGGCGACATCGGCGATGGTGCGCGTCATCGTGATGTCGGCGGCGGAGGGGGAGGGATCTCCCGAGGGGTGGTTGTGCACGAGAATCAGCGCGGTCGCCGACAGTTCGAGCGCCCGCTTGACGATCTCGCGCGGGTAGACGGGCGTGTGATTGACGGTGCCGGTCTGCTGGATTTCGTCGGCGATCAGGCCGTTGCGCGTGTCGAGAAAGAGGATGCGGAAGATCTCGCGCTCGGCGAAGGCCATGGTGCTCCGGCAATAGTCGATGAGGCTCGCCGAGGAACTCAGCACCGGGCGCTTGGCGAGATCCCCCTTGGCGAGCCGGTGGCCGGCCGCCTCGATGATCTTGAGGTCCCCCGCGACGTTGTCGCTGATCCCCTCGACCTCCTTGAGGCGGGCGAGCGGCGCGCCGAGCACTTCGGCCAGCGAGCCGAAGCGGGCGATGAGCGTCTTGGCGAGCGGCTTGACGTCCCGGCGCGGGATCGAGCGGAACAGGATCAGTTCGAGCAGCTCATAGTCCGGGAGCCTGCCGCCGGTTTCGGCGAAGCGCTCGCGCAGGCGCTCGCGGTGGCCGTGGAAATGCGGCTCCGGCGCGGAGATGGCCGCCTCGCCGAGTTCGAGAAGCGGCGCAGCCGTGGAACCCTTCCGGCGCTTCCCGGCGTCAGGCGGCGTCGCCATAGGGGGGCTTGTCGAGCTTGCCGGGCGACAGCGTGAAGATCTCGTATCCCGTTTCGGTGACGGCGACGGAGTGCTCGAACTGGGCGGAGAGCGACCGGTCACGGGTGACCGCCGTCCAGCCGTCGCTGAGAATCTTCACGTCCGGCCGGCCGAGATTGATCATCGGCTCCACGGTGAA
The DNA here is from genome assembly GCF_030814655.1 of Labrys monachus. Classification (NCBI taxonomy): domain Bacteria; kingdom Pseudomonadati; phylum Pseudomonadota; class Alphaproteobacteria; order Hyphomicrobiales; family Xanthobacteraceae; genus Labrys; species Labrys monachus. The sequence goes on along the minus strand of NZ_JAUSVK010000001.1, from coordinate 4,136,065 downwards.
GAACATGCCGGGCTTGAGCACGATTCCTTCGCCGCGGCGGCCGTAATGCAGGATGTTCGGCTCGTCGTGGAACAGCCGGCCGAGACCGTGGCCGCAGAAGTCGCGCACCACCGAGCAGCGCTCGCCCTCCGCGAAGACCTGGATCGCATGGCCGATGTCGCCGGTGGTGGCGCCGGGGCGGATCACCTCGATGCCACGCATCATCGCCTCGTAGGTGACCTCGATCAGGCGCTCGGCCCGGCGCGACACCTCGCCCGCCGTGTACATGCGGCTGGAATCGCCGTGCCAGCCGTCGAGGACGACGGTGTAGTCGATGTTCAGGATATCGCCGTCGCGCAGCGGCTTGTCGTTGGGGATGCCGTGGCAGACGACGTGATTGAGCGAGATGCAGCTCGATTTGGGGTAGCCGCGATAATAGAGCGTGGCCGGATAGGCCTTGTTGTCCATCGCGAACTCGAAGGCGAGCTTGTCGATCGCCTCGGTGGTCACGCCCGGGCGCACGGCATCCGCCATCAGGTCGAGAGCCTGCGCCGCCAGACGTCCGGCAGCCCGCATGCCTTCGAACGCTTCCGGGCCATGGATCTTGATCTGGCCGTTCTTGCGCTGAGGTGACAGTTCCGCGTCGATGAAGCTCATGAAACCTTCCGGGGCGTTTGCCGAATTCTTATGCCATTTGGGTATGCGAACAGGAAAGAGAATTTTGAAATTTGCATGACGGACTTGCGCTTGCGTCTGTTCGGCTTCATTCGTGCGCGTCGAACGCAAGCGAGACGGACTTGATGTTGGACGAACTGGACCAGAGCCCCTATGGCGAACGGGCGCCTTCGGCCGCAGTGGCGCGGATCATGGGAGTGACGCGGCGCCAACCCGACAATTGGCTGGGACGGCGCATCGCCTATGCCCTTCGCAGCTATGCCAGGAGCCAGCTGACCGGGCCGGTCGACACCGAAGCGATGGGGGCGCGGTTCCGCCTCTACCCCTTCACCAATGTCTGCGAGAAGAAGATCCTGTTCACGCCGCAATTCTTCGATCCGGTCGAGCGCGACTTCATCCGCTCGCGCCTGAGGCCCGACTTCGTCTTTCTCGACGTCGGTGCCAATATCGGCGGCTATTCGCTGGCAGTGGCGGCCTTCGCCGGTCCGCAAGCCCGCATCATCGCCTTCGAGCCGCAGCCGCAGATCTTCGAGCGCCTCGCCTACAACATCGCCCAGAACCCGTTCGGTACCATCAAGGCGGTTGCCTGCGCCGTCGCCGATCACGACGGCGAGCTCACGCTCTTCCTCAACTGCGAGAACCGCGGCCAGGCCAGCGTGAAGCTGGTCGCGAGCGAGCAATCCTCAGGCGGCATGATCAAGGTGCCCGCAAAGTCGCTGCTTTCCCTGCTGCGCGAGGAAGAACTCACCCATGTCGACGCCGCCAAGCTCGATGTCGAGGGCGCCGAGGACCTGATCATGGAGCCCTTCCTGCGCGACGCGCCGAAATCGTTGTGGCCGAGGCTCCTGCTGGTGGAGAACATCGAGGGGCGATGGCACAAGGACGTCGGCATCCTCCTGCTCGACCACGGCTACAGGAGCATCACGATCAGCCTGCGCAACGTCGCTTTCGAGCTTCCAGACGCGACATGATCCCGAGGCGAAACGCCGGGGAGGGGACGATCATCGAATCGCCCTCGTAAATGGAAGACCTGCGCCAAGGAGCGGGTCGATCGGCGATCGACCCTGCAAATCCCGCATCGGAACGGGATGTCCGGCCGTCCGGGGTTACCGTCCGAAAATGCCCTTGAAGAACTGCGCCATGGTATTGCGCTTCTTCTTGCGCTCGAGTTCCGCGGCGTCCTTCAGCCAGGTGATCTGCACGACGCGGCGCTCGCCGGCGAAGGGCTTGTGGCCGTGCCAGGAATTGTCGGCGCGGCGGAAGCCGAAGCAGGTTCCCATCACCGGCGGGATCTCGGCCGTCATCGAATCGAAATCGTCCGGACCTTTGAGGACGCGCAGGCGGCCGGCGCCGTCGTCGTTCCAGGCGTCGTTCATGTAGACGAGGAAGGTGGCGAGCTTGCTTTCGCTGTCGGTATGGATCCGGCCGTCCTTGAGCTGCGACAGGCGCCGTACCGTGGTCAGGCGCGGATGCGGATCGAGGTCGAGGCCGAGCTTGGACGAGAGGGCTTCGGCCATGTCGGAGCTTTCGAGCTCGTCGATCAGCTGCTTGAAGGTTCCGCGCTGGTCCACTTCCTCGACGGTCAGGAAGCCGGGCTTTTCGATCTTGGGGAAGTCCTGCCGCAACTGGGGGATCTTCTCCTCGTTCAGGAAACCGTCCCCGACGATGTATCGGTAGGGCTGGGTATGAACCTCGGCTGCCCGGATGACGTCGAGATTGATGATGTTTGTGTTCACGCGACACCTCCACGCACTGGGCGGGCTATAGTATGAAACGACGACGATGTCAGTCGATTTTCCCACGGGCCGCACGGTGATGATACCGTCGGCGCTGCTCAACGAATCCACAGTCCGGCAGGAACCGGCCCACCGTCTCAACCGTTGTCATTTTCGTGACCTTTTCAAGCAGCGTCAAGCTGGATCCGGGCGGGGGGCTCGCGGCCCGCCGGCCTGCCGCTGAGAGAGGCGGTGGCCGCGCGCCTGCGGGCGAGTGACAGGCGGCATTGGAAAATCCGGCATCCTGCTCGCTTGCGATTTGACAAGGGGCTGCTTGATCGGTGTTCTCTCCTACCCCAATTCTGGCTGAGCCGCCCATGCGGCGTGCCAATGCCTGTGCGAGGATCAGCCTTTGTCCCTGACGCCTGCCGATGTCCGCCGCGCGCTCGAACTCGTCAAACTGCCGGCGAGCGGCCAATCCCTGCCGGCTTCGGGCCGCCTGACCGAGATCCGCATCGACGGAGCCAAGGTGATGTTCGCCATCGCCATCGATCCGACCGAGGCGCGTGCGATGGAACCCGTACGCGCGGCGGCCGAGAGCGCCGTGCGCGGCCTGCCCGGCGTCGCCAACGTCCTCGTCGGCCTCACGGCGGACAGGCCGGCGGGCGAGGCGCGCCGCACCGAGCCCGGGCCGCGCGCGCAGGCGGCGCAGCAGCGCCCGGTCGGCCTGCCCGGCATCGACAAGGTGATCGCCGTCGCCTCCGGCAAGGGCGGCGTCGGCAAGTCGACCACCGCCTGCAACCTCGCCATCTGCCTGGCCCAGACGGGGCTGCGCGTCGGCCTGCTCGATGCCGACATCTTCGGTCCGTCGATTCCCAAGCTGTTCGGCCTGCGCGGAAAGCCCGAAGTGGTGGAGGGGCGGATCATGAAGCCGCTCGAAGCCTATGGCGTGAAGGTGATGTCGATCGGCTTCCTCGTCGACGAGGAGACGCCGATGATCTGGCGAGGCCCGATGGTGATGTCGGCCCTCACGCAGCTTTTGCGCGAAGTGCGCTGGGGCGAGCTCGACGTCCTCGTCGTCGACATGCCGCCCGGCACCGGCGATGCGCAATTGACCATGGCGCAGCACACGCCGCTGGCCGGCGCCGTCATCGTCTCGACACCGCAGGACCTGGCGCTGATCGATGCCCGACGCGGCGTAGCGATGTTCCAGAAGGTGAGCGTGCCGGTGCTCGGCATCGTCGAGAACATGTCGACTTTCTCCTGCCCGAACTGCGGCCACGTCTCGCATCTGTTCGGCCATGGCGGTGCGCGGCGCGAGGCGGAACGGCTCGGCGTGCCTTTCCTCGGCGAATTGCCGCTGTCGCTGGAGGTGCGCGAGCGTTCCGACAGCGGCAGGCCGGTCGCCGCGACGCTTCCCGACAGTGCCGAAGCGGGCATCTACCGCCAGATGGCCGCCTCCGTATGGGCGACCTTGTCCGGCGGCGGGCCGGATCGACGCGCCCCGCCGCGGATCGTCATCGAATAGGGACGGGGGGCCGCCGCGCCGCCGGCGGAACCGCAACGAGACTGAAGAAGCAATCGGTTGGGAAAAAGCAGATGGAAAGCAGCGGCCAGTCTTCCTCCGCCACGGTGAGGGCGGCGATCCTCGTCATCGGCGACGAGATCCTGTCGGGGCGCACCAAGGACAAGAATATCGGCTATATCGCCGAGTTCCTCACCGGCGTCGGCATCGACGTCAAGGAAGTGCGGGTGGTTCCGGACGAGGAGGATCGCATCATCGAAGCGCTCGATGCGCTTCGCGGCCGGTACGACTATGTGTTCACCACCGGCGGCATCGGCCCGACCCATGACGACATCACCGCCGATGCGGTGGCCAAGGCCTTCGGCGTCGCCATCGACGTCGACCCGCGTGCGGTGGCGGTGATGACGGCCCATTACGGCGGCTCCGAGCACCTCACGCCGGCGCGCCTGCGCATGGCCCGCATTCCGGCGGGCGCCGAACTCGTGGACAACCCGGTTTCGGCGGCGCCGGGCTTCATGCTCGGCAATGTCGTCGTGATGGCGGGCGTGCCGCACATCATGCAGCGCATGCTCGACAATGCCGCGCTGAAGCTGCGCACCGGCTCCGTGACCCTGTCCGACAGCGTGTCGCCCGGGCCGGGCATCGGCGAGGGCATGATCGCCGAGCCGCTGGCCGCCATCGCCGCCGGCCATCCCGAGGTGTCGATCGGCTCCTATCCTTCCTTCGGCCCGGCCGGCTTCCAGACCCAGCTGGTGATCCGCGGCAAGGATGCGGCGAAGGTCGCCGCGGCCAAGGCCGATATCGAGGCGATGGTGACGGGGCTCCGGCGATAGAATCCGGCCGCTCCGGCCTATCCGGCGTGTGCGGGCTTGATTGCGCCGATTTCGCGGGTATGAAGGACCGCCCGCGAACAAGGATCGGACCATGAGCTCGCCCAAGCCCGACAAGGCCTTCCCCGTTTCCTGGGACCAGTTCCATCGCGATGCGCGGGCGCTCGCCTGGCGGCTGTCGGGCAATGGTCCGTTCAACGCCATCGTCTGCATCACGCGCGGCGGCCTCGTGCCGGCGGCGATCATCTCGCGGGAACTCGGCATCCGCCTGATCGAGACGGTGTGCATCGCCAGCTACCACGACTACAAGACGCAGAGCGGCCTGATGGTGCTCAAGGATGTCGACGACAAGCTCGCGGTGAACGGCGGCGAGGGCATCCTGGTGGTCGACGATCTCGTCGATACCGGCAAGACGGCGCGCGTCGTGCGCGAGCGGCTGCCGAAGGCGCATTTCGCCACCGTCTACGCCAAGCCACTGGGCCGGCCGCTGGTGGACACCTTCGTCACCGAAGTCAGCCAGGATACCTGGATCTATTTCCCCTGGGACATGGGCCTCGCCTTCCAGCCGCCGATCGCGCAGGAGAACAACGGCTAGAGCGCAGCGGTTTCAGGTTGAACCGCCGAGCCCGTCACCGGTCGCCCGTCCTGGAAACGCAAAGCGGCAAAAGGCCGGCCGATCGATGCCGGTCCTTCAAATCCTGCAGCCTTGCAGGAACAACCGTGCGCAAACCCTTGCACGCCGGAGGATTTCCTCGCCCGAGGGTGCCGGCGCGCGGCCCAGCATGACGTTGCGCTGCGGCTCCATGATCATCATGCCCCGCAGCATGCCCACGGCGAGGGCTGGATCGTCCAGCCTCATCAGTCCGCGATCGCATTGGCGCCGGAGCCATCGTTCCATGGCCAGGCTCGTGCGCAGCACCGCGGTATCGTAGAAAGCGTTGGAGATCTCGGGGAAACGGTCGCTTTCCCCGATGACGAGACGGTTGATGGCGATCGTCTCGGGGCTGAGCGTCAGCCTGCCATAGGCGGCGAGGATGCGCCCGAGCGCCTCCTCCAGATCGGTCGCCTCCAGGGTTTCGTCGTCGATCGCCAGCATGAACAGTCCGATCCTGTCGGCGACGACGGCGGTGAAGAGATCCGCCTTGGTGGGGATGAGGCGGTACATCGTCTTGGTCGAGATGCCGGCCCGCTGCGCCACCGTCGCCATGCTGGTTCCGGCATAGCCGCTCTTCTGGAATTCGCATGCCGCGGCTTCGACGAGGAGGTGGCGGGTGTCCTCGTCGCACCGCAGCTGCGGCCGCCCTCTTGGGCGCGCCGCCACCGCCTGAATTTGTCGCATAATCATTTTCCAAATTATCGTTGACAGTCCAGATCTAGCGGTTATTTTAGAAAATATCAAGTTTCCTTAATTCTGGTTTTTGTAGATCATTGAGCCGATGCGCCGATTTGGCTTCGAGCCGGGCGAGGCGGCCGGGAGCCGAGACGATGACAAAGCATTCAACCTCCCTGGAGATCGAACGGCGGATATCCGCGACAGAGGCCGCTCCGTCCCTGCAGCAGCCGCTTCTGCGCGGCAAGGGCGAGGGACGGCAGGCGCCGGCGCTTGCCGGCGAGGCGGCCGTGGTCGCTCCCCCGGCGAGGAAAGGCCGGCTGCGTCCGGCGCTGCTCGCCGCCGCAGGCATCGCCGCGGCAACGGGCGCAGCCTGGTTCGGCTGGCAATACTGGACGGTCGGGCGTTTCCAGATCTCCACGGATGACGCCTATATCCAGGCGGACAACACGACGATCGCCCCCAAGGTCTCCGGCTATATCGCCGCCGTCCTCGTCGGCGACAACCAGCCGGTGAAGGCCGGCCAGGTGCTGGCCCGTATCGACGACCGCGATTTCCGGGTCGCCCTCGACCAGGCCAAGGCCGATGTGGCCGCAGCCCGTGCGGCGATCGCCAGCAAGCAGGCCTCCCTCGATGCGCAGCAGTCGCTCATCGAGGCGGCGAAGGCCACCGTCACCGTCGACCAGGCCAACCTGACCTTCGCCCAGCAGGATGACCGGCGCTATTCGGCGCTGGCCTCGAACGGTTTCGGCAGCGTGCAGAACGCTCAGCAGGCTTCGGCCCGCATCGCTGCCGGGCGCGCCGCCGTGGAGCGGGATACGGCCTCCCTCGTCAACGCGACCAAGCAGGTCGACCTCCTGAAGGCCCAACTCGCGCAGGCGCAGGCGACGCTCGCCCATGACGAGGCGGTGCAGGACCAGGCCGAGCTGAACCTCTCCTATACCAACGTCGTCGCGCCGGTGGACGGCGTCGTCGGCAACCGCACGCTGCGCGTTGGGCAATATGTGCAGGCCGGCACGCAGCTGATGGCGGTGGTGCCGCTGGCGGCCGCCTATGTCGTCGCCAACTACAAGGAGACGCAGCTGACCGGCGTCCGTCCCGGCCAGGCCGCCGACATCGACGTCGACATGTTCCCGGGCGTGACCTTCCATGGCCATGTCGACAGCATCGCGCCGGCGAGCGGGCAGGAATTCGCGCTGCTGCCGCCCGACAACGCGACGGGCAACTTCACCAAGGTCGTCCAGCGCATTCCCGTCAAGATCGTCCTCGATGCCGGCAATCCGCTCGCCGGCGGGCTGCGGCCCGGCATGTCGGTCTATCCGACGATCGAGACCGGGGCCCGGTCCTGAGGATCGAGGCCCGTCCCTGACATTCGAACATCACAACCTCCGGAGGGCATGGCGATGTCCCGTTCTGTCCAAGCTGCTTCACCGTCCGCCGACAAGGCCAGCCTGGCGACATGGATCGCCGTGCTCGCCGGCATGATCGGCGCCTTCATGGCGATCCTGAACATCCAGATCACCAATGCCTCCCTCCTCGACATCGAGGGCGGCATCGGCACCGGCGTCGACAACGGCGCCTGGGTGTCGACCTCCTATCTCATCGGCGAGATCGTGGTCATCCCGCTCACCGGCTATCTCAGCCAGGTCCTGTCCTTCCGCCGCTACATCATCGGCAGCACCTTCTTCTTCGCGCTGTTCTCGATGGCGTGCGCCTTCGCCCATGACCTCGGCACCATGATCGCCATGCGCGGCCTGCAGGGCTTCGCCGGCGGCGTGCTGATCCCGATGGCCTTCACCATGGTCGTCACCCGCCTGCCCAAGCCCCAGCAGCCGCTCGGTCTCGCCATGTTCGCGCTGGCCGTGACCTTCGCGCCCGCCATCGGCCCGACCATCGGCGGTTATCTGACCGAAAATTACGGCTGGCAAGCGATCTTCTTCATCAACACCGTGCCCAGCCTCGTCATGATCGTGGCGCTGCTGATGACACTGGAACGCGAGCCGATGCGCCTCGGCCTCCTGAAGGAGGGCGACTGGGCGGGCATCGCCACCATGACCATCGGGCTCTCCTCGCTGCAGACGCTGCTCGAGGAGGGCAACCAGGACGACTGGTTCGCCTCGGCCTTCATCGTTCGCCTCGCCGTCATCGCCGCGGTCTTCCTCACCGCGTTCATCTGGATCGAGCTCACGGTGAAGAAGCCGCTGGTCGACCTCCGACTGCTGCGCGGCCGCAATTTCGGCATCGGCACCCTCGCCAACGCGCTGGTGGGCTTTGCCCTGTTCGGCACCGTCTATGTGCTGCCGCAATATCTGGCGCAGGTGCAGGGCTACAATGCCGAACAGATCGGCGAGGTGCTGGCCTGGACGGGCCTGCCGCAGATCGTGCTGATCCCGCTGGTGCCGCGCCTGATGAAGACGTTCGACATCCGCTATATCGGCTTCGTCGGCGTCGCCCTCTTCGCCGCCAGTTGCTTCATGAATATCGGCATGTCGCTCGACTATTCCGGCGACCAGTTCTTCTGGCCGAACATCGTGCGCGCCATCGGGCAGGCGATGATCATCACACCCCTGACGGCGATCGCGACGCTCGACATCGCGCCCAAGGATGCCGCCAACGCTTCCGGCCTGTTCAACATGCTGCGCAATCTCGCCGGCGCCGTCGGCACGGCGACGCTGGCGACCATCATCACCAAGCGCGAGCAGTTCCATTCCAATATCATCGGCCAGTCCGTCACGCTCTACCGGCAGGAGGTGCGCGACAGGATCACGGCGATGACCGGCTATTTCACGGCGCACGGCGTCTCGGATCCGGCGCTGGCGCATCGCGAGGCCATCGCCGCGCTCGGCAGCACCGTCAAGCGGCAGGCGCTCGTGATGAGTTTCAGCGACACCTTCGCCGTCATCGGCGTCATGCTGGCGATCGCCGCCCTGTCGCTTCTCCTCGCCCGCAAGGGCCAGGCCGGGGCTGTCGCGGCGCACTGAAGCAGAACCCCGGCTGGCGCGGACGTCCCGTCCGTTGGGGGCCGAGATAAGGCGATTTTCGGCCCATAACAGTTCAGGATATGTCATTGCCGGGCTTGTCCCGGCAATCCAGCCGGGACGCCAGCCGTCATGCCGCACGAAGTCTGGATATCCGGGACAGGCCCGGGTAGGACAAATTCTGCCTCCTCCTCCTATCTCAGCACCTCTGGACGGGATGTCCCCGCAGCCGGGAGGAGCCTGCCGATTGGGCAAGTGCCTATCGGTTTGGCCTCCAAATTCATCAGCGCAATGGCCGCCGAAAAGCATTGCCATACCGACGATGGAAAAGCGCCGCTCCATCGCCGCGCCACCCTGGCACATAATTTGCTTTCCCCTGAATTTTGAATTCATTATGCAAGGGGATACGGATGAAATACGCCTCGGTCGCTCTGGCGGCTTCGATCGTCGCAGGCAGTTTCGGCCTGATCGCGGGTTCCTCGCCGGTCATGGCCGACGATCTGTCCTATTTCGAGAAGCAGCTCGAGCCCTATCGCGCCAAGCCCTCCTTCGTGGCGCCGGGGCCGAGCTTCGATGCGCCGAACTGCATGAAGGGCAAGTCGATCCTCAGTATCCCCGTCTCCAGCGCCAATCCCTTCACGGCGAATATCGAGAAGGCGATGCAGGCCGTCGCCAAGGATGTCGGCTTCAAGTTCACGACCTGGGAGAACCAGGGCCAGAGCTCGCAATGGGTCCAGGGCATGGACACCGCCCTTAACCAGAAGGTCAGCCTGATCGATCTGCTCGCCGGCTCCGACCCGCGCGTCCTCGTGCCGCAGGTGAAGGCGGCGCAGGCCGCCAAGATCCCCGTCATCGCCTCCCACTACAATGGCGTCGAGCAGACGTCGATCGTCAACGGCTTCGCCGACGGCGACGTGCCGATCGACTATTTCAAGGCCGGCTCGCTCCTCGTCGACTGGGCGATGGTGAGCACCAAGGGCAAGCTGAACGCGCTCGTGCTGATCGCCAGCGGCCCGCTCTCGACCGATTCCATGGTTGCCGGCATCAATGCCGAGCTCAAGCATTGCGACGGCTGCAAGACCAAGACGCTCAACTACACCGTGCCGGACTGGGGCACCCGCATCACCCCGGGCGTGCAGGCCGCGCTCCTCGCCGATCCGACCATCAACTACGTCATCGTCATCTATGACAGCATGGCGCAGTTCGTGGTTCCCGCCATCACCATCACCGGCTCGCAGGATCGCGTGAAGGTCGATGCCTTCAACGGCACGCCCTTCGTGCTCGGCCTCGTCCAGGCCGGCCAGGTCGAGATGGATATCGGCGAGAATCTCGACTGGATCGGCCATTCGATCCTCGATTCGGAAATGCGCCGGGTCTGCGGCCTGCCGCTGGTCTCGGACCCCAAGATCCCCTTCCTGATGTTCACCAAGGACAATGCCAAGGATGCCGGCACGCCGCCCCAGCTCTCGCAGGGCTATGGCGACGCCTATGTCAAGGGTTTCCACGATCTGTGGCAGCTGAAGTGAGCGAGGCCGTCGGAGGTGAGCCCGCCAGGCCGGCCGCCCGCCCCCAGGGGCTGCCCCTGGCGCTGCTCCTGACCGGCCTCACCAAGACCTTCGGCGGACAGCGCGCCCTGGACGACGCCTCGCTGGAGGTCGCCCAGGGCGAGGTCCACGGCCTGCTGGGGCAGAACGGCTCCGGCAAGTCGACCCTCATCAAGGTGCTGGCGGGCTTTCACGCGCCCGACCCGGGCGGACGCCTGACGATCTGCGGCACTGACGTACCGATGCCGCTCGCCCCCGGCGCCTTCCGGCGCCACCGCATCAGCTTCGTGCACCAGCATCTGGGCCTCATCCCGAGCCTGACCGTGCTGGAGAACATGCTGATCGGCCGGCTGGCGCACAGCCGCTCCCTGGCGATCAACTGGGGCCGCGAGCGCCGCGCGGCGGCGGCGCGCTTCGAATCCTACGGCGTGCCGCTCGATCCCGGCGCGACCCTCGCCGATCTTTCGCCGGTGCAGCGCGCCTTGCTCGCCATCATGCGCGCCACGGAGGAGATGCAGGGCGGGGAGGGCGAAGGCAATGGCCTGCTGATCCTCGACGAACCCACGCCCTTCCTGCCGCGCCGGGACGTCGACCAGCTTTTCCGCGTGGTGCGGGCGGTGGTCGCCGGGGGCGCCAGCGTCATCTTCGTTTCGCACGACGTCGACGAGGTGCTGGAGATCACCGACCGGGCGACCGTGCTGCGCGACGGCCGGGTGGCCGGGCGGCTGGTCACGGCGCGCTCCTCCAAGCAGGATTTCATCGAGGCGATCGTCGGCCGCCGTCTCGCACTGGCCGAGCGCCCGCCTGCGCCGCCCGCGGCTGCCGCGCCGCTCCTGACGGTGACGGGGCTTTCGGGCGGCACCATCGCCGGGCTGGACCTCACTGCGGCCGAAGGCGAGGTCGTCGGGCTCACCGGCCTCATCGGCTCGGGCTATGACGAAATTCCGTATCTGCTCTATGGCGCGCGGCCGGCGGCGGGCGCCCTCCGGCTCGGCGGCGACGATTTCGGCCTCGCCGGCTTCTCGCCGCGCGAGGCCATGGCCCGCGGCGTCGTCCTCATCCCCGGCGACCGCCCGAATGCCGGCGCGATCGGCGTGCTGCCGGTGTCCGACAATGTGACGATGCCCGTCCTCGGCACGCGCTTCCGGGGCTGGCGGCTCGACCGCGGCGGCATGGTGCGCCTCGCGCGGGAGCTGGGCGAGCGCTTCGACGTGCGGCCGCCCAATCCGCTGCTGCCGATGGCGGCCCTCAGCGGCGGCAACCAGCAGAAGGTGCTTCTGGCCAAGTGGCTGCAGCAGGCGCCCCGTCTCGTGCTCCTCGACGAGCCGACCCAGGGCGTCGACATCGGAGCGCGCCAGACGGTGTTCCGCCATATCGCCGATGCGGCCGCCGCCGGTGCGACCGTGCTCTGCGCCAGCTCCGACTACGAACAGCTCGCCGCCATCTGCAGCCGCGTGCTGATCTTTTCCGAGGGGCGCGTCGTCGCCACCCTGACCGGAAGCGACATAACCAAGGAGGCGATCGCGGAGCGAAGCCTCGGCGCCGCGGCGCGATGAAAGGCCCGTCCATGTCCAATACAGCCCAGAGCGAAGCGGTGTCCGCCAAAGCGGACGGGGCCGGCAGGAGACGCTTCTTCGGCAGGGTCGAGCAGTTCGGCCTCATCGTGGTCTGGCTGCTGATGATCGCCGTGTTCGGCTATCTCCAGCCCGACACCTTCCTCACCTGGGCCAATTTCTCCACCATCCTCGGCTCGCAGGCGGTGCTGGTCGTGGTGACGCTCGGCCTCCTGATCCCGCTCACCGCCAATGATTTCGACCTGTCGATCGCCTATACGATGACCATGTCGTCCATGCTCATCGCGGTGATGAACGTCAATATGGGCATCGGCATCGGCTGGGCGGTCGCCGCCGCGCTTCTTGCCGGCATCGTGATCGGCCTCGTCAACGGAGTGCTGATTACCGTCTTCCGCATCCACTCGCTCATCGTTACGCTCGGCGTCGGCACCTTCCTGCACGGCATGACGCTATGGATGAGCGATTCGATGACGATATCGGGGGTTTCGAACATCCTCATCAATGCCGTCATCGTGCAGCGCCTGTTCGGCATCCCGCTCGAATTCTACTACGCGATCGCCATCGCGCTGATCATCTGGTACGGGCTCGAATATACGGCCCCCGGCCGCCGCATCCTCTTCGTCGGGCGCGGGCGCGAAGTGGCGCGCCTGTCCGGCATCAACACCGATCGGGTGCGCATCGCTTGCCTCGCCGCCTCGGGCTTTCTCGGTGCGCTCGCCGGCGTGCTCTATACGGGCACGCAGGGCGCGGCGGACCCGGTCTCCGGCGTGTCCTATCAATTGCCCGCCTTCGCCGCCGCCTTCCTCGGCTCCACCTGCATCGTGCCGGGCCGCTTCAATCCCTGGGGCACGACGGTCGCGGTCTATTTCCTCGTCACCGGCATCACCGGCCTCGTCTTCCTCGGCTTCAGCTCCTTCATCCAGGAGATGTTCTACGGCGGGGCCCTGGTGGTAGCGGTGACGCTGTCGCAGCTCGTCCGCGGGCGGCAGGAGCAGCAGTTCTGATCCGCCTGCATCCAAGAAATCCCTGATCATCGGAGGCCAGGATGGCAATCTCGCTCGAACGCGACCTCATCGGCTATGGCGCGCACCCGCCCGACCCCAAATGGCCGAACGGCGCCCGCCTCGCGCTCAACTTCGTCCTGAATTTCGAGGAAGGCTCCGAATACAGCATCGGCGACGGCGACGGGCTCACCGATTCCGGCCTCGTCGAGATGCCGGGCTCGCCGGTGACGCGGGGCGAACGCGATCTCGCCGCCGAATCCATGTTCGAATATGGCAGCCGCGTCGGCTTCTGGCGGCTGATGCGCATCTTCGCCGAGCGCGACCTGCCGATGACGATCTATGCCTGCGCCCTCGCACTGGAGCGCAACCAGCCGGCGGCCGACGCCATCCGTGCGGCGGAGCACGACATCTGCTGCCATGGCTGGCGCTGGATCGAGCATTTCAAGCTCTCGGAGGCTGAGGAGCGCGAGCATATCCGGCTGGCGATCGAAAGCCTGGAGCGGACCGTCGGCGGACGGCCCCTCGGCTGGTATTGCCGCTACGGACCGAGCGTCAACACCCGCAGGCTGCTGATGGAGGAGGGCGGCTTCCTCTATGACAGCGACAGCTACAATGACGAGTTGCCCTATTACGTGCTGGCCGAAGGCAAGCCGCAGCTCGTCGTGCCCTACACGCTGACCAACAACGACGTGAAATGGGGCACGGCGAATTTCGGCACCGGCGAGGATTTCTTCACCTATCTGCGCGAGAGCTTCGATGTCCTCTACGACGAAGGCCGGACGGCGCCGAAGATGATGAATGTCGGCATGCATATGCGCCTGCTCGGCCATCCCGGCCGGGCCTCCGGGCTGATGCGCTTCCTCGACTACGTCAAGTCGAAGCCGGACGTGTGGGTCTGCAAGCGGCTCGACCTCGCCCACCACTGGCTGGAAAACCACCCCTACAAGGAGAGCGCCTGATGCCCGTCCTCAAGCTCGAGCCGGTCACGGCGGAAGCCTTCGCGCCGTTCGGGCAGATCCTGCCCGCCCGCCAGACCGGCGAGCCGCGCCTCGAGCTGATCGAGGAGCTGCAGAATCTGCGCGATACCGGCAAGGCCCGCCTCAGCCTCGCCGCCGTCGCGCCGAAGGCGCTGCCGCTCACCGCGGTGGAGATGGAACGCCATGTGTTCTCCTCGCAGGCCTTCATTCCCTATGATGGCCAGGGCTTTTTGGTGCTGGTGGCGCCGCACGGCGCCGACGGCCTGCCGGACGTGTCGGGCCTCAGGGCCTTCCGCTTTCCGGGCGATGTCGGCGTCAACTACCGCGCTGACACCTGGCACCACCCGCTGACCGCCCTCGACGGCCCGTCGCGCTTCGTGGTGCTCACCTTCGTCGACGGCACCGAGACGGACGAGCAATTCGTACCGCTGCCGGAGCCGGTGACGATCGAGGCGTGAGGGCAGGGGCAACGGAGCGCCGGCGCGCGGATGGGCCGGCATCCTTCTCGCCCGTGCGGGAGCAGGAGAAATCGCGCCATTTGCGGGCCGTTGAAACCCGCAGGGGCGGGATCGCCGCAATCGTCTCGGTCCTCGTCTCTCCGGATGCCGGCGTTCGGCGCTTGACTCCGGAGGAAGGTCGTCGCATCTCATGGGGAGAACAAAAATAGAACTTGCTCTGACAAGAACAAAAAGTGTACATGTTCCCATGTGCCGGGTGAGCGGATGATTCCTTTCAGTTCGGCATCAGCACGGTTCGTTCCCCGTTCGACAGTTGCGGGGCGGCCCGGCCGAGGTGACGAATCCATTCTCGCTTGGTAGGGAACAGGGCACATGAGTCAGACGCAGTTGCGCTTGGTCGAAGGAACTTCCATGGACAAGACGAAGGCGCTCGACGCCGCCCTTTCCCAGATCGAACGTGCCTTCGGCAAGGGTTCGATCATGCGGCTCGGCAAGAACACCAAGTCGATGGAAGTGGAGGCGATCCCGACCGGTTCGCTCGGCCTCGACATCGCGCTCGGCGTCGGCGGCCTGCCCAAGGGGCGGGTGATCGAGATCTACGGGCCGGAATCCTCCGGCAAGACCACCCTGGCGCTGCACAGCGTCGCCGAAGCGCAGAAGAAGGGCGGCGTCTGCGCCTTCATCGATGCCGAGCATGCGCTCGACCCGATCTATGCCCGCAAGCTCGGCGTCAATCTCGACGACCTCCTGATTTCGCAGCCCGACACCGGCGAGCAGGCGCTCGAGATCTGCGACACGCTGGTGCGCTCCGGCGCCATCGACGTCATCGTCATCGACTCGGTGGCGGCGCTGACGCCGAAGGCCGAGATCGAAGGCGAGATGGGCGATGTCCAGCCCGGCCTGCAAGCGCGCCTGATGAGCCAGGCTCTGCGCAAGCTGACGGCCTCGATCGGCCGCTCCAATTCCATGGTCATCTTCATCAACCAGATCCGCATGAAGATCGGCGTGATGTATGGCAGCCCGGAGACGACGACGGGCGGCAACGCGCTGAAATTCTATGCCTCCGTGCGCCTCGACATCCGCCGTATCGGCGCGATCAAGGACCGGGAGGAGGTCGTCGGCAACCAGACCCGCGTCAAGGTGGTCAAGAACAAGGTCGCGCCGCCCTTCAAGCAGATCGAGTTCGACATCATGTATGGCGAGGGCATCTCTAAGGTCGGCGAGCTCGTCGATCTCGGCGTCAAGGCCGGCGTGGTCGAGAAGTCCGGCGCCTGGTTCAGCCATGAGAGCCAGCGGCTCGGGCAGGGACGCGAGAATGCCAAGCAGTTCCTGAAGGACAATCCGGACGTCGCCAACAAGATCGAGAGTTCGATTCGCCAGAATGCCGGCCTGATCGCCGAGCGCATCCTCGACAATATCGACCCGGCCGAGGCGGACGAGGAGTAGGGCGCAGCCTTATTCGAGGGGGCGGGCAGACGCGCGATCGCGCCTGTCGGGGCGTGGGTTCCGGCCCCGGCGGATCGTGCTTCGGCGGCATGGCGCGGCATCGGCCTGGCGGTCCAGGCCAATCAAGCGGCCGCAGGAGGCTTTTGCCAGCGAAGGCGAGCCAAAAACCCGTCCGGCAGCCTCGCCGGACGGGTTTTTGACGTTTACTCTGCTCGACAGGCCGGTACGGCATCGCTACAACGCGCCACCACCATATTGATGCTGGCTCCCGGCGGGATCCGGCCAGCGGGAACAGGCATATCGAGCAATGAGCGGCGTCAACGAGATCCGGTCCACCTTTCTCGACTATTTTGCGCGCAACGGCCACGAGCCGGTGGCATCCTCCCCGCTGGTGCCGCGCAACGACCCGACGCTGATGTTCACCAATGCCGGCATGGTGCAGTTCAAGAATGTCTTCACCGGCGTCGAGAAGCGGCCCTATTCGCGCGCCGCGACCTCGCAGAAATGCGTGCGCGCCGGCGGCAAGCACAACGACCTCGACAATGTCGGCTACACCGCCCGCCACCACACCTTCTTCGAGATGCTGGGGAACTTCTCCTTCGGCGACTATTTCAAGGAACGGGCGATCGAGCTCGCCTGGAACCTGATCACCAGGGATTTCGGCCTGCCGAAATCCAAGCTGATGGTCACCGTCTATTCCGAGGACGACGACGCCTACGCGCTGTGGAAGAAGATCGCCGGTCTCTCCGACGACAAGATCATCCGTATCGCCACCTCCGACAATTTCTGGCGCATGGGCGATACCGGCCCCTGCGGCCCCTGCTCCGAGATCTTCTATGACCATGGCGAGCAGATCTGGGGCGGGCCTCCCGGCTCGCCCGATGCCGACGGCGACCGCTTCATCGAGATCTGGAACCTCGTCTTCATGCAGTTCGAGGAACTGGCGGGCGGCGAGCGCCTGGCGCTGCCGCGTCCCTCGATCGACACCGGCATGGGACTGGAGCGCATCGCGGCGGTGCTGCAGCACAAGCACAACAATTACGACATCGACCTCTTCCAGGCGCTGATCCGCGCCTCGGTGGATGCGATCGGCGTACCTGCGGACGAGGCGCATGTCGCCAGCCATCGCGTGATCGCCGATCACCTTCGGGCGTCGTCCTTCCTGGTCGCCGACGGCGTGCTGCCCTCCAACGAGGGCCGCGGCTATGTGCTGCGCCGCATCATGCGGCGCGCCATGCGCCATGCCTCGCTGCTCGGCGCCAAGGATCCGGTGATGTGGAAGCTGGTGCCGGCGCTGGTGCGCGAAATGGGCGCGGCCTATCCCGAGCTCGGCCGGGCGGAGACGCTGATCACCGAGACGCTGCAATTGGAGGAGACGAGCTTCCGCCGCACGCTGGAGCGCGGTCTCGGCCTGCTCGAGGCGGAGTCGAAGAAACTCGGCGACGGACAGGTCTTCTCGGGCGACGTCGCCTTCACGCTGTACGACACCTATGGCTTTCCGCTCGACCTCACGCAGGATGCCTTGCGCTCGCGCAACATCAGCGTCGACGAAGAGGCCTTCCACGCCGCGATGGCGCAGCAGAAGCAGCGGGCCCGCGCGGCGTGGGCCGGTTCCGGCGATGCGGCCACCGAGACCGTGTGGTTCGGCCTGCGCGAGGAACTCGGCGCCACCGAATTCCTCGGCTACGAGACCGAGACGGCGGAAGGCGTCGCCCTGGCCCTCGTCCGGGACGGCAAGGCCGTCGAGGCGCTGGAGCCGGGCGAGAGCGGCTTCCTCGTCCTCAACCAGACGCCGTTCTACGGTGAATCCGGCGGCCAGCAGGGCGATGCTGGACTCATCCATGGCGCCGGCGTCAAGCTGCACGTCACCGACACCCAAAAGAAGCTCGGCGACCTCTTCGTCCATGCCGTCACCGTCGACGAGGGCACGCTGCGGAAGGGCGCCGCGCTCGAGCTGGCGGTCGACCACAAGCGCCGCTCGGCCATCCGCGCCAACCATTCGGCGACGCATCTCCTGCACGAGGCGCTGCGCCTCACGCTGGGCGACCACGTCGCCCAGAAGGGCTCGCTGGTCGCGCCCGACCGGCTCCGCTTCGACTTCTCGCATCCCAAGCCGATCTCGGACGAGGAATTGCGGGAGATCGAAGACCTCGCCAACGAGATCGTGCTGCAGAACACCGAGGTGACGACCCGCCTGATGAGCGTCGACGACGCCATCGCCTCCGGCGCCCGCGCGCTGTTCGGCGAGAAATATGGCGACGAGGTGCGCGTCGTCGCCATGGGCGAGGGGCTGCCCGGCTCCAACAAGGCCTGGTCCGTCGAGCTGTGCGGCGGCACCCATGTCCGGCGCACCGGCGACATCGGCCTCATCCGCATCGTGTCGGAAGGCGCGGTGGCGGCCGGCGTGCGCCGCCTCGAAGCGATGACGGCGGAGGGGGCCCGCAAGCATCTGGTCGGCGAGAGCCGCCTGCTGCAGGGCCTGTCGGATCTGCTCCGCGTGCCGGTGCATGAAGCCGGCGAGCGCCTGACGACGCTGCTCGAGGAGCGCCGGAAGTTCGAGCGCGACCTCGCCGAGGCGCGCAAGAAGCTCGCCATGGGCGGAGGCGGCGGCGAGAGCGAGATCCGCATGGTCGGCGATGCCCGCCTGCTCGCCAAGGCGGTCACCGGCATCGATCTCAGGGACCTCAAGGCGCTGGCCGACGAGGGCAAGAAGCAGATCGGTTCGGGCGTCGTCGCCATCGTCGCCACCTCGGAGGACGGCCGCGCCGGCCTCGTCGTCGGCGTGACCGCCGATCTCACCGGGCGCTTCAACGCAGTCGATCTGGTGCGCAAGGGCTCGGAAGCGCTCGGCGGCAAGGGCGGCGGCGGTCGGCCGGACCTGGCGCAGGCCGGCGGCCCCGACGGCTCCCGGGCCAAGGAGGCGCTCGACGCCATCGCCGCCCACCTCGCAGAGGCCTGAGGCATGATGCCGGCACCCGAAACGCCGAACTGGATGCGGCCGCTCTGGGTGCGGCTCGCCCTCTGCCTGGCGCCCGCCGCCTGGGCGGCCGGCGAATTGTGGCACGGCAACCAGATGTGGGGCAGCCTGTTCGGCATCATTGCCGCCTATGGCGCCTGGATCTACATCGTCCGCTATCGCCCCCCGGAAGGGTAGGCGGTCCTGCCGGACGCCATTTCCGCTGATCTCGGGGGACGTTCCATGTCGGCTTTTCCGGTCTACGCCTTCGACAACGCCATCGTCCGCCTGCCGGCGACGAGCGTCGTGCAGGGCCTGCGCGCCGAGGACCGCGGCGCCCCGACCCATGAGGGGGTCGGCGCCGAGCATCGGGCCTATGTCGAGGCCCTCAGGCTGGCGGGCGTCGAGGTCGAGATCCTCCCGGCGCTGGAGGCCTTTCCGGATTCGATCTTCGTCGAGGATCCCGCGCTGGTCTTCGCCGAAGGCGCCATCCTGCTGCGTCCCGGCGCGCCCAGCCGTTTCGGCGAGACGGCGGCGATCGAGCCGGTGCTGCGGCGCCGCTTCGAGCGGGTGCTGTCGCTGCCCGGGCCCGGCTTCGCCGATGGCGGCGATGTCCTGGTGACGCTGCAGGCGGTGATGATCGGTCTTTCCGACCGCACCGACCGGCAGGGCGCCGAAGCGTTGGTCGCGTGCCTGGCCGAACTCGGCCGCCGCGGCGAGATCGTCACCACGCCGCCCGGCGTCCTGCACTTCAAGTCGGATTGCTCGCTGCTCGACGAGGGCACCATGCTGTCGACGGCCAGGCTCGCCGCGTCCGGCGTCTTCGCCGGCCTGCGCGTCCTCCACACGCCGGAGGGCGAGGAGGCCGGCGCGAACGCCCTGCGCGTCAACGAGCGCGTCCTCGTCGGCGAGGACTATCCGCGCACGGCGGCCCTGCTCGAGGCGGAGGGCTTCAGCGTGGTGCGGCTGCCGACGTCGCAGATCGCCAGGATCGACGCCGGCCTCTCCTGCATGTCGCTGCGCTGGCACGCTTGATCTGGGGCGGGACCGTCCCGCCCCAGTGCGCAGAGACCGATGCGACGGGAAGGGCGATCACCGGTCGCCCTCTTCCTTTCCCCTGCTCTCGGGGTCACCGAGACGGGCGATCGGTGATCGCCGCTCCACAGGCACCCGTCAGGGCGCGCGGCTCGTCTTGGCGAAGGAGGCTTCGAAGCGCCGGAAGGCCGCCTCGATCACCAGCGTGGTGAGGAGATAGCCGACGGCGACGGTCAGCAGCGGGGTATAGGTGATCGCTTCCCGCGAGCGGATGATGTTGATCTGGCCGAGCAGGTCCTGCACCGTCACCAGATAGGCGAGTGCCGTCGATTTCAGGCACAGCACGGTCTCGCCCGCGAAAGTCGGCATCATCGCCTGCATGGCGCGGGGCAGCCAGATGCGGCGCACGAGGCTGAAGCCGCGGAAGCCGAAGGCGCGGGCCGCCTCGAGTTCGCCGCGCGGCACCGACAGCAGGGCCCCCCGCATCACCTCGCCGACATAGGCGCCGACGCTAACGACGAGGGCGAAGATCACGTAATAATAGCCTTCCCGCAGGAACGGCCAGATGAAGCTGTGGCGGATGCCGGGAATGGCCGGAAACAGCGAGCCCAGGCCGACATAATAGATGAACATCTGCACGAGCAGCGGCGTACCGCGGATGATCGAAACGAAGGCCGTCGAGACCGCGTAGACGAACCTGTTGCGCGAGACCCGCCCGAAGCCGACGAGGATCGCGAAGGGATAGCCGAACAGCAGCGAGAAGAACAGCAGCTGCAGCGTGGTGATGAAGCCGGGAACGATGTTGCTGAACCAGTATTTCCCGATCCAGCCGAAATTGCCGAAGAACCAGGTCGACAGATCGATCGGCATGCTCATCCCAACCTCGGCATCCAGCGGCGTATACGGGCTTCGATGGCCTTGAAGAAGATGTTCGAGACCTGGGTGACGACGTAATACATGGCGCCGCACAGCATCAGGAACGGAAAATAGAGCTTGGTTGAGCCTGCCGCCTGCATGGCGGTGAAGGTCAGCTCGCTGTAGCCGACCGCGAAGATCAGCGCGGAATCCTTGAGGATCGACATCCACAGATTGGTCAGCCCGGGCAGGGCGTAGGGCACGATCAGAGGAAGGATGATGCGGCGGAAAAGGCTGAAGCCGTGCAGGCCATAGGCCCTCGCCGCCTCGATCTGGCCCTTGGGCAAAGCGAGCACGGCACCGCGCAGGATCTCCGAGGCATAGGCGCCGAGCACGATGCCCAGCACGGCGATGGCGGCGAATTTGCCGGAGATGTCGACCGTGCTCCAGCCGAGCCGATCCATCAGCGCATTGAGGGCCGTCTGGCCGGCATAGAACAGGATCAGGATGAGGAGCACTTCCGGGACGGCCCGGCAGATGGTCGAATAGGCGTTGGCGAGGAGCACGGCCCAGCGCAGGCCGCGGAGTTTCGTCCAGGCCACAAGCCCGCCGATGGCAAGGCCGGTGATGTAGCCGCCGATCGAGATCTGGAGGGTGATGACGAGGCCGCCGAGCAGCGCGACGCCCCAGCCGGCCTGCAATTGGCCCAGAAATGTGTTCACGCCGGCTCCCGCCTATCGAGGGATCGTCCCGCCGGAAGACGGGACGACGCATGCCGGGCCCGTCCCGGCGACGGAACGGCCCGGGGAGCCCGGCTGCCGGCACGCGCATGGATGCGCGCCGGCGCCGGCTCGATCATGCCAGCTCATTTCGGCGGGGTGCCGACCTCGTATTTGAAGTACTTCTTCTCGATCGTCGCATATTCGCCGCTCTTGTAGACGGCGGTGATGCCGGTATCGAGCTTGGCCTTCAGCGCGGTGTCTTCCTTGCGGACGCCGCCGCCCACGCCGCCCTCGAAGATCGGGTCCTTCGGAAAGTTCTTGGTCTCGCAGCACTTGCCGTCATTGCCGGCGAGGAAGTCGTCGAGGGCCGCGGCATCGGCGAGCACGAGATCGAGGCGCCCGGCCGCGAGGTCGGCATTGGCGGCGTCCTGCGTGGCGTAGGTCTTGATGTTCGCGTCGGGATAGGCCTTCTGGACATAGGTCGCGTGGATCGTGCTCACCTGCACGCCGATGGCCTTGCCCTTGAGGCCGCCGGGGCTGAAGTCGAACGTGTCGTCCTTGTTGGCGATGAATTCCGCCGGTGTGTTGTAATACGGGATGGTGAACAGGATCTGCTGCGCGCGTTCGGGCGTGATCGTCATCGAGGCCCAGATCACGTCGATCTTCTTGGACTGCAGCGCGGGAATGATGCCGTCCCAGGCGGTGGCGACGATCTCGCAGTCGAGCTGCGCGGCCTTGCACACGGCCCTGGCGAGATCGACTTCGAAGCCGGCCCATGTGCCGTCGGCCCCCTTCGAGGCGAAGGGCGGATAGGGCTCGGCGGCGACGCTGACCTTGATCGGATCGGCATGCGCGCTCGCGAGCGCCGATCCGAACAGGATCGCGGCGGCTGCCAGCAATTTGGCATCGAGAAACTTCATTTGCAGGTCCCCTGCGGTTGGTTGGTCGTTATTCTTGATTCGGCGCTTCTGCGCCTTCCGGGTCGTCCCGTGCGGCCTCAATGGTCGCGTGGCCTCACGAATTGGCGGCATCTCTCGCTTTCGGGAGAGCCGAATACCTTCTGCGGCGTGCCTTCCTCCTCGACTGTGCCGTTGTGCAGGAACATCACATGGTTGGCGACATCGCGGGCGAACGCCATCTCATGCGTCACCACGATCATGGTGCGGCCTTCGGCGGCCAGGTCGCGGATGACGCGCAGCACCTCGCCGACGAGTTCGGGATCCAGCGCCGAAGTCGGCTCGTCGAACAGCATGACCCTGGGCTCGATCGCCAGCGCGCGGGCAATTGCCGCACGCTGCTGCTGGCCGCCCGACAGGAAGGCGGGGTAGACGTCCTTCTTGGCGTAGAGGCCGACCTTCCTGAGCAATTCCTCGCCGCGGGCGATCGCCTCGGCCCTGGGCTGGCCAAGCACATGCACCGGCGCCTCGATCACGTTTTCGAGGACCGTGCGGTGCGCCCACAGGTTGAAGCTCTGGAAGACCATGCCGAGGCGGCTGCGGATGCGCTGGAGCTGGCGCTGGTCCGCCACCTGCATCGTGCCATCCGACGTACGGTTCAGCCTGATTTCTTCGTTCCCGATGAGAATCCGGCCGGAATTGGGAATTTCCAGCAGGTTGGTGCAGCGCAGCAGCGTGCTTTTGCCCGAACCCGAAGCGCCGATCAGGGCGATGACGTCGCCCTCATGGGCCGTGAGCGAGACGCCTTTCAGCACCTCCAGCAGGCCGAACCTCTTGTGGATATCGTCGAGCTCGACGACGGGCATCCGATTGGCTCCGTCCTGCACGGCTCCGTCACGCATTCAGATCCTCATCCGTCGGCCGCCCGCCTGCCTCGAACTGTAGCAGCCATTTTGGATCGCACAAGATGCAGGCAACATTGTTCTCAGTTCCGTCGCGCTCTGGCCTTTACGCGCTGTTTGGGCTACCGCTGCAGTGCCAGCGAGATGTGTCTATGTCGATAGTTTCTTCCGTCCGGAAAATCCTCGTCCCGATCAACCGCGAAGGGTATCCCTTCCTGGCGATCGCTGCGGTCGCCACGCTGATCGCGCTGATCTGGCTGCCGGGGTGGGTCTTCTGGCCGTTCCTCATCATCACGGTGTGGGTCGCCTATTTCTTCCGCGATCCCGCGCGGGTGACGCCGGTACGGGCGGGCCTCGTGGTCGCGCCGGCCGACGGTATCGTCAGCCAGATCGCCCATGCCTTGCCGCCGCCCGAGCTCGGCCTGGCCGGTCACGCGCTGCTGCGCGTCTCGATCTTCATGAACGTCTTCGATTGCCACGTGAACCGCAGCCCGGTGACGGGCACCATCACCCGCATCGCCTACAAGCCCGGCAAGTTCCTGAGCGCCGACCTCGACAAGGCGAGCGACGACAATGAGCGCAACGGCTTCATCATCGAGACCGGCGCCAGCCGCTACGGCGTCGTCCAGATCGCCGGCTTGGTCGCGCGCCGCATCGTCTGCTGGACCAGCCAGGGCGAAAGCGTCGTGGTGGGCCAGAGGCTGGGAATGATCCGCTTCGGCTCGCGTGTCGACGTCTACCTGCCGGAGGGCGTCAGGCCGCTCGTCGGCATCGGGCAGAAGACGGTGGCGGGCGAAACCATCCTGGCCGACGCCCAGTCGGTCATTCCGCAACTCACCCATCGCGTCGGTTGACGACGGCCATGATGGACCCGCTGTTTCCGCCATTCCAGCCCGACAAGCCGGACCCGAGGGGAACGAGGTTCCGCGCCATCCCGCTGCGCGTCCTCATTCCCAACGTCATTACCCTGATCGCGCTGTGCGCGGGCATGACGGCGATCCGCCTGGCGATCGAAGAGCGGCTCGAACTCGCCGTCGGCTGCATCGTGGTGGCGGCCCTGCTGGACGGCGTCGACGGCCGGGTGGCGCGCTACCTGAAGGGGACGTCCCGCTTCGGCGCCGAGCTCGATTCCCTCGCCGACTTCGTGAATTTCGGCGTGGTGCCGGCGCTGGTCCTGTATTTCTGGGGCCTGCACGACCTCAAATCGCTCGGCTGGATCGGCTCGCTCGTCTTCGCCATCTGCATGGTGCTGCGCCTCGCGCGCTTCAACGTGACCATCAACGATCCGAACCGGCCGGCCTATCAGACCAACTTCTTCACCGGCATGCCGGCGCCGGCGGGCGCGTGCACCGTGCTGCTGCCGATCTATCTCGATTTCCTCGGCCTGCATCACGAGCGGGTCTTCGCGCCGCTCGAACTCGCCTATGTCTTCCTGATCGCCTTCCTGATGGTGTCGACCATCCCCACCTTCTCCGGCAAGAAGCTCGGCACCCGCGTGCCCCGGGAGTGGGTGCTGCCGATCTTCGTGGCCGCCGTCGCCCTGGTGATGCTCCTCGCCTTCTACCCCTGGGAGACGCTGACCGCGATCACGGCGATCTATCTCGCCACGATCCCCTTCGGCGTTCTCCATTACCGGCGCCTGGCGCGAGCTTATCGGGCGGAGCATCCGGCGGAAGAGTAAACCCGGGGGCGCGGACGTTTCGTTCAGAAGGGGTTGGGAAAGACGGCTAAGCTTCCTTCTCCCGTTTGGGAGAAGGTGCCGGCAGGCGGATGAGGGTCTAAGCCTTAGTGAACAAAGCTCGACGAAACTTCGCCCAAATTGTTGAGCTCCAGACCCTCATCCGGCACTTCGTGCCACCTTCTCCCGCTCCAGGCTGTGTGAAAACCCGTCCGAGCGATTCCCAAAGTACTTAGAATATGCTGTAATGTTATTCTACAGTATCGGAGGATCATTATGGCACATGTTGTTGGAGAATCGCGCTATCAACGATCTCTGGTGGCTTCGAGCCTTGATGAGATTGTTTGTGGTGATCATCCGGTGCGTGTCATCGATGCCTTTGTCGATGGCCTTGATTTGAATGGGCTGAAATTTTCGAAAGTCGAAGCCGAAGCAACAGGCCGGCCGCCCTATCGGCCTGCCGATCTACTGAAGCTGTACGTCTATGGTTACCTGAACCGTATACGCTCCAGCCGCAGCCTCGAACGGGAAGCCGTGCGCAATATCGAGGTACAATGGTTGGTCAACCGCGTGACGCCTTCCTTCAAGACGATTGCCGATTTCCGCAAGGAGCATGTCGAGGCGATCATAGGGGTGTGCCGATCCTTCATCCGGTTCTGCCGTGGCCAGTCCCTGTATGGTGGAGAGCTGGTAGCTCTAGACGGAACCAAGATCGAAGCCGTTGCCAGTCGCAAGAAGGTGATCACGCCCAAGGAACTGGAGAAGCGGATGGCCAAGCTCGACGCTCGGATTGCCGATCATCTGAAGGCGATGGATCAAGCCGATCGCGAGGAGGCCGCGGCCGAGGCTCAAACCAGACCGGAGGATGTCGCCAAAGCCCTTGCGAGCCTGCGTGTGCGACGCGAGGAGATCCAGGCCCAGGCCCGGGATCTGGCTGCCGCGGGGCTCAGCCAGAAGGTGATCGGCGAGGACGAGGCACGCCTGATGAAGACAGCCCGCCACGGCCATCAGGTTGCCTACAATGCCCAGAGCGTCGTGGATGACAAGCATGGCCTGATTGCGCAGTTCGACTTGATCAACGATTGCAACGATCAGGCCCAGCTCCTGCCGATGGCTCAGGCGGCCAAGGAGGCGCTGGAGGTGGAAAGCCTCGCCGTGGTCGCCGATACCGGCTATTCCAATGGCGAGCAGGGCGAGGCCTGCGCATCGGCGGGCATCACGGCTGCGGTTCCTCGCCAAAAGACCGTCAATGCCAGGAATGGCGACCTCTTCAGCCGCGAGGCCTTCTCCTATGATGCGGCCAGCGACAGCTGGACCTGTCCCGCGGGAGAGATCCTCTCGCTTCGTTGCATCTCCCAGACCGAGCAGGAGAAGCGCTACTCGACCACAGCCTGCGGCGGCTGTGCCCTGAAACCCAAATGCACCAAGGCTCAGAGCCGGCAGATCACGCGCCACCTTTATGAGGACGCTCGCCAGGCCATGCATCGGCGCACCATCGAGAACCCGACCCTGATGAAGCAGCGGCGCCAACTGGCAGAGCATCCCTTCGGCACCATCAAATGGATGCTGGGCTATCCCCGCTTCCTGCTGCGAGGCCTCCAGAAGGCAAAAGCTGAACTGGCTCTCGCCGTCCTGGGCTTCAATCTCAAGCGGGTTACCGCAATCCTGGGCATTCCAGCCCTCCTGGAAGCCCTCAAAGCAAATCCACTATGAAATCAATCTTCCTCGCCCACAGGTTCCGGACACAATCCAAGACTGCGCGGAGTTCTCGCACAGCCTGGCTCGGGAGAAGGAATATCGTGCCATTTTCTGTTGACTCGGCACCCGTGTCCGAGAACGTCCGCATGACTGCGGAAATGAGTCACGCCTATCACGCGGGCCGAACCAACACGTGACGCTTCCTCCCAAGCGAGAGCTTGATCACTCCGCTACCAGTCAAGTCTTCCAAGGTGAGCGTGGCCTTGGGATCGGTTACGATTTGATCGTTGATCTTGAGGCCGCCATTGGCAATTTGCCGCCGCGCCTCGCTTGTCGAATTCACTAAGCCAACCATTACAAAAGCTGTATTTGCACTCATGCCCGTTGTCAGATCGGTGAGTATGAAGCTCGGCAGGTCTTCGGCCAGCGCGCCTTCCTCGAAGGTCTTGCGCGCCGTCTCCTCGGCGGCCAGCGCCTTGTCCCGGCCATGAACCAGTGCCGTCGCCTCGGTGGCGAGGCGCTTCTTGGCTTCGTTGATCTCCGAGCCGCCCAGCGCCGCCAGCCGCGCGACCTCGTCGAGCGGCAGCGTGGTGAACAGCCTGAGGAAGCGCTCGACGTCGGCATCCTCGGTGTTGCGCCAGTACTGCCAGTAGTCGTAGGCCGAGAGCATCTCCTCGTTGAGCCAGACGGCGCCGGAGGCGGTCTTGCCCATTTTGGCGCCGGAGGAGGTGGTCAGGAGCGGGCAGGTGAGGGCGTAGAGCTGCGGCGTTCCCATGCGGCGGCCGAGATCGATGCCGTTGACGATGTTGCCCCACTGGTCCGAGCCGCCCATCTGCAGCACGCAGTCGTAGCGCCGCGAAAGCTCCACGAAATCATAGGCCTGCAGGATCATGTAGTTGAACTCGATGAAGGAGAGTTCCTGCTCGCGTTCGAGCCGCATCTTCACCGAATCGAAGGAGAGCATGCGGTTGACCGAGAAATGACGGCCGATGTCGCGCAGCATCTCGATATAATTGAGCTTGGTCAGCCACTCGGCGTTGTCGACCATGACGGCCTCGCCGCCGTCGAACCGGACGAACTTCTCGAACACCTTCTGGATGCCGCGCTTGTTCTCCTCGATCTGGTCGAGCGACAGGATCCGCCGCGTCTCGTCCCGCCCCGACGGATCGCCCACCCGCGTCGTGCCGCCGCCCATCAGGGTGATCGGCCGATGGCCCGTCTGCTGGAACCAGTGCAGCATCATGATGGAGATCAGCGAGCCGATATGGAGCGAGCCCGCCGTGCAGTCATAGCCGACATAGGCCGTCAGCCGGCCCTTGGACGCCGCTTCGTCCAGCCCCTCGATATCAGAGCATTGGTGGATATATCCGCGCTCGGTGAGGATGCGCAGGAAATCGGATTTTAACGCAGTCATGATAGAGGCTTTCATCGGCGAAGATTGCCGCCGCGTCTATCAGGTTTGTCGCCCTTTTGGTACAGTGAAGCATGAAGTCGATGATGACGGCGCTGGGACTGATGTCCGGAACCTCGATGGACGGCATCGACGCCGCCCTGATCGAGACCGACGGCGAGGGGCAGGTGGTGATGGGGCCATCCCTGTCGCTGGCCTACAGCCATGACGAGCGTGATCTGTTGCGGCGGGCTCTGGCCGACGCCCTGCCCATGGAGAGGCGCACCGAGCGGCCCGGCGGCCTCGCGGCTGCCGAGAGGCTGGTCGGCCGTCGCCATGCGGATCTGGTCGGCGACTTCCTGCGGACCCACGCTCTCGCCCCCGACGATATCGACATCGTCGGCTTTCACGGCCAGACGGTGCTGCACCGCCCGCTTCTGCGCCTGACCGTGCAGATTGGAGACGGACAGGCGCTGGCCGACGAGATCGGCATTCCCGTCGTTCACGACATGCGTGCCGCCGACGTCGCGGCCGGCGGGCAGGGCGCGCCGCTGGTCCCCGCCTATCACCACGCGCTGGTGCAAGCCGCCGGTCTCGGCGGGCCGGTCGCGGTGCTCAATCTCGGCGGCGTCGGCAACGTCACCTATCTCGACGGCGCCCAGGATCCGATCGCTTTCGACACCGGCCCGGCCAATGCGCTGATCGATGACCTCATGCTCGAGCGCACCGGGGCGGCCATGGACAAGGACGCCGGTTATGCGCTGGCAGGCCATGCGGACGAAGCAGTCCTCGCGCATCTGATGGCGCATCCCTATTTCGACGAGAAGCCGCCGAAATCGCTCGACCGCAACGCCTTCTCAAGAGAAGCGGTGGCCTCGCTTTCCACCGAGGATGCCGCGGCGACGCTGGCCGCCTTCACCGCCAGGAGCGCCGCGGCGAGCCGGCGCTGGCTGCCGCGGCCGCCGGCATTGTGGGTGGTCTGCGGCGGCGGCGCCCGCAACCCGGCCATCCTGGACTTCCTGCGCCGGGAGACCGGCGCGGGCGTCCGGACGGCGGACGATGTCGGCTGGTCGGCGGCGATGATGGAAGCGCAGGCCTTTGCCTATCTGGCGGTGCGCTCGCTCAAGGGCCTGCCGCTCACCTTTCCCTCGAGCACCGGCGTTCCCCGCCGGCTGACGGGCGGCGTGCTGGCGAGACCGCTCCGCAATCGTCTCAGCGCATGATCGGCCGCCTGAACCACGTCGCCATCGCCGTCCGGGATCTCGATCGGGCCACTGCGCTGTATCGCGACGTGCTGGGGGCGACAGTATCGGCGCCGCTCGCACAGCCCGATCATGGCGTCACGGTGGTGTTCGTCACGCTGCCCAACACGAAGATCGAATTGCTGCAGCCCCTTGGGGAGGCTTCGCCGATCGCCCGCTTCCTCGACAAGAATCCGGATGGCGGCCTGCACCATGTCTGCTACGAGGTGGACGACATCCTGGCGGCCCGCGACCGGCTGAAGGCCGGCGGAGCGCGCATCCTCGGCGACGCCGAGCCCCGGATCGGCGCACACGGCAAACCCGTGCTGTTTCTGCATCCGAAGGATTTTTCGGGAACCCTGATAGAACTGGAGCAGGCTTAGATCCATCGGCCAGCGCGCTGCGCCGTTCGCCTCTCGCTGCCGCCCCTCCCACAAAAGCGAGAGGGGGTTGCCGGTCCGCGGACCGGCCTTGTCCTATCGGCGGGTGTTCTATCGGGCGGGCTTGCGGCGGATCGGCGTGAGCAGGAAGGAGGGGACGTGGTCGCCGAGGCCGATCACGGTGGGACCGTCATCGTCGTTGCGCCGGTGATGCTCGTTGCGCGCCGGCCGGCGCTGTTCCGCAGGTGCCCGCTGTTCCGGAGGCAGGCGCTGTTCGACCGGCTTGCGCTCGACCGGCCTGCGCTCGGCGGGCTGGCGCGGCTCGGCCGGCTGGCGCGGTTCAGCCGCCTTCGACGGCGTTGCAGCCTTCGGAGCCTCGGTTGCTTCGCGCGTTCTGGGGCCGCGGGCGTGCTCGCCGCCCGGCTTCTTCTCGCCCCGTTCGCGGCGGGCGCGGCGCGGCCGCTCGGCGACTTCCTCCTCTTCCACAGGCAGCGGGTCGCCGGTGAAGGGGATCTTGTAGCCGGTCAGCGTTTCGATCGCCGCGACATGCTTGCCGTCGGCGGGCGAAACCAGGGTGAAGGCCCAGCCCGCCCGGCCGGCGCGGCCGGTGCGCCCGATACGGTGGATATAGTCGTCGGCATGGACCGGCACGTCGAAATTGAAGACATGGCTGACTTCGGGAATGTCCAGGCCGCGTGCGGCGACGTCGGATGCGATCAGGAGCGGCATCTCGCCGTTGCGGAAGCTTTCCAGCGCCGCCATGCGCGAGCGCTGATCCATGTCGCCATGGAGGGCGACGGCGCCGAAGCCGTGGCGCAGCAGCGATTTGTGCAGCAGGGCGACTTCCGTCTTCCGGTTGCAGAACACGATCGCGTTCTGGAGGTTTTCGGCCGAGCGGATCAGGCGGCGCAGCACCTGGCGCTTTTCCGCCGGCGGGGCCTGTGTATGCACCAGGGCTTGGGTGATGGTCGTCGCCGCCGTCGCCGGGCGCGAAACCTCGACCTGGACGGGGTTGTGCAGGAACTGGTCGGTGATGCGCTTGATCTCGGAGGGCATCGTCGCCGTGAAGAACAGCGTCTGCCGGGTGAACGGCACCAGCTTGCAGATGCGCTCGATGTCCGGGATGAAGCCCATGTCGAGCATGCGGTCCGCCTCGTCGATGACGAGCAGCTCCACGCCGGTGAGCAGCAGCTTGCCGCGCTCGATGTGGTCGAGCAGGCGGCCCGGCGTCGCGATCAGCACATCGACGCCCCGGGCGATCTTGGTGTCCTGGTCGCCGAAGGAGACGCCGCCGATGAGGAGGGCCACCGAAAGGCCGCTATTGACGCCATAGCGATCGAAATTCTCCTCGACCTGTGCCGCGAGCTCGCGGGTCGGCTCAAGGATCAGCGTCCGCGGCATGCGCGCCCTGGCGCGGCCCTTTTCCAGCAGCGTCAGCATCGGCAGCGTGAACGCCGCCGTCTTGCCGGTGCCGGTCTGCGCGATACCGAGCACGTCCCGACGTTGGAGGACGTGCGGAATGGCCTGGGTTTGGATGGGAGTGGGAGTCGTATAACCGGCCGCTTCAACAGCGGCGAGAACCTTTGACGAAAGACCGAGTTCAGCGAAGCTCATTGTGGAAATGTCGAACCAACAGAGGCCGCCCCGATCGGACGGCAGAGGGCGGCTCGCATCGCCGCACATGGCCAAGGAGGCCCCAACGCCGCGAACATAGGGGTGAACGAGGCTTTGTCAATAGTTTCGGGGCCGAAAGCCCGGGGCCGCCGGTGTAAAACGCGCGTTTATCTCGGATTCCCTCAGCATTTCCGAAATTTCGGGCGAGCGGGATACAGCTTGTCGGGATCCGATGTCTCGGTGTTGCGGTCGCGGGGCGCTGCATCCGGCCGGGCGAGAGGCGGATGCGGTGCTTCATTCTGCGAGGAGAGGGCTTCATTCTGCGAGGAGAGGCTTGGGCCGTCGGCCCCGCCGGTGGTCGCAGACCGGCGGGGTCCTTCGCGTCGGGCGTGGTGCGATGCGTCGGGCTGGATGCCGGAGATCGCCTGTGCATCCCCGCGATGCGGCCGGGCGTTCGGAACGGCGCCTCAGTCCATCGAGCTGTCGTCTGCGGGCTTGCGCGGCGGCCTGGCGATCCTGGCCGGCTTGGCAGAAGCGGTGCGCACCGCCCTCGGCTTCGCTTTCTTCGGTGCCGGCTCCGCCGGTGCGGCGTCACCGAAACGTTCGTTGATCTTCTGCGCGATCGGGTCGTCCTTCCGCGCGCTCGAATCCATGGGCAGGATCGTCTCGATCGGATCGTTCTGGTCGATCGAGCCGGTCTGGTCCTGGATGATAGGGAATTTCGGCGCGGCATCGGGCGCCTGCGCCGTCTGGGTGCCGTCGATGGCGGGCGGATTGGCGGCAACCGCGCCGGCGGCGGGCAACGTGATGGTGGCGGCGACGGCGGCGGTATCCGGCGTCATGGCAGCGGCGACGGGGGCCGAGAGGGGGGCGATGTCGGAGGCCTGCGGGCTCCGATGGATCGTGCGGGCGGTGTCCACCGCCCCGGCGAGCGCAACGACGGCGGCGGCGATCAGGGCGCCTTCGCGCTTCAGCTTCCAGTGCCACCGGGCACGATAGGCCGTATGCCAAAACCAGCCGACGGCGACCTCGGCGCTACTCGCGAGCAACATGGGCGAACTCCAACACGACGCAAACTCATTGGCGCCACTATTGGCCCGCGATGGTGAAGAAAGGCTTTTCGCCGCGTAATGCTGCCGAGAAATCTCGTGCCGCCGCGCGTGTCTCCGTCCCGTCGCGACGGTGTTTCGCCGGTCGCATCCGCGTTCATCCGGCGAAGCGCGGCTCGGGAACGCCCCTCACACCCAGGCCGTGAACGGCGAACAGGCTGCCGCGCTGCCGGCCGTCGCCGGGAAAGCGCGGCAGGGGCGGCTTGGCCATCGAGGTGACGAAGAGGATGTCGAGATCCGGCCCGCCGAACATGACGCTGGTGACCTTCTTCACCGGCATGTCGATGACCCTGTCGACCGAACCATCCGGCGCGTAGCGGACGATCTTGCCGTCATAGACGAGGGCGTTCCACAGATACCCCTCCGCGTCGACCGTCGAGCCGTCCGCCGCGCCGCCGCCGGAGCGGTCGACCTTGGCGAAGGTCCGGCGGTTGGAGACGCTGCCGGTGTCCTGGTCGTAGTCGTAGGCCCAGATCTCGCCCGACCAGGTGTCGGCGAAATAGAAGACGGTGCCGTCCGGGCTCCAGCACGGTCCGTTGGAGACGATGATGCCGTCATCCAGCTTGTGCAGCGACAGATCGGCATCGAGCCGGTAGAGCGCGCCGTTCGGGCCGGCTTCCATCATGTCCATGGATCCGGCGACGAAGCGCCCCCTGCGGTCGACCTTGCCGTCGTTGAGGCGGGTCGTCGGCTTGTCGGGCTCGGGATCGACGATCAGGCGGGTCTCGCCCGTCTCGAAATCGAGGAAATGGAAGCCGGTCTGGAGCGAGAGCACGGCGCCGCCCTGCTTGCGCAGCGCCATGGAGCCGATCTTTGCCGGCACGTCCCAGGCGCGCACCTCGCACCCGTCCACCGTGGCGCGGAACACGTTGCAGCCGAAGCTGTCGATCCAGTAGAGGCGCTGCTCCTCCACGTCCCAGAGCGGGCCTTCCCCGAGGATGGTCTTCACGTCCACCAGGACCTCGATGCGCATGGTTCCTCCCCCAAGCCTTTGTGCGTTCGTCTTCGTCCGCCGTCGGCCCCGATCACCCGGCGAAGCGGGGTTCGGGCAGGCCTTTCACGCCGAGGCCGTGGACGGCGAACAGGCCGCCCGCCTCCTTCTCGCGCGGCAGCACGCCCTTGACGCGCCGGGCCATGGAGGTGACGTAGGCGATGTCGAGATCCGGGCCGCCGAAGCTCAGGCTGGTCGCGCTCTCCACCGGCAGACCGACGAGGCGTTCGAGCCGCCCGTCCGGCGCGAAGCGCGCGAGCTTGCCCTCATAGACCGAGACGCTCCACACATAGCCGTCCGCATCGACCGTCGCCCCGTCCGGCAGACCCTTCAATCCGCAGGCGGGAAAGGAGGCGAAGACCCGCCGGTTCGAAGCCTTGCCTGTCGCGATGTCGTAGTCATAGGCCCAGATGTCGCGCGTATAGGTGTCGGCGAAATAGAAGATGCGGCCGTCGGGGCTCCAGCACGGCCCGTTGGAGCAGACGATGCCCTGGTCCAGCCGTTCGACGGCGCCGTCGGCGTCGAGCCGGAAAACCGAGCAGAGCGGCTCGCTCTCCTCATAGTCCATATAGCCGGCGACGAAGCGCCCCTGCCGGTCGACCTTGCCGTCATTGAGCCGGATGCGCGGCTTGCCCGGATCGGGGTCCCGCCATTTGCGGGCGAGGCCGGTGCCGAAATCGAAGGTGTAGAAGCCGTCCCGCAGTGCCAGCACCGCGCCGCCCTGCCGGCGCAGCGCCAGCGAGCCGATATGGTCGGGAACCGGCCAGGTCCGGGGACCGCCGCCATCGGCGTCGCAGGCATGGATCAGGCTGCCGAGGCTGTCGATCCAATACAGGCGCTGTTCGGCGACGTCCCATAGCGGGCCCTCGCCGAGTTCGGCCGTCACCTCTCCGAGCCGTTCGATGCGCAGCATGGCTTTCTCCCCGAGGCGGCCCGTCGTTTCCTGGAGCAAAACCCGTTTCGGAAGGAAACGCGGTTTGCTCCAATGCTTTATCGGGCGTCTTTCGTGCTTCAGAATTCGACCTTGTCGCCGCCCTTGAGGCCGAGCAGGACGCGGGCTTCGTCGGGCGTGGCGACGGCGAGGCCGAGGCCCTCGATGATGCCGCGCACCATCGTCACCTGCTCGGCGCTGGCGGTGGCCAGCTTGCCCTTGCCGGCCCACAGCGAGTCCTCCAGCCCGACGCGGACATTGCCGCCCATCGATGCCGCCATCGCCGCGATGCGCAGCTGGCTGGCGCCGGCGCCGAGCACCGACCAGCGATAGGCGTCCCCCAGCAGGCGGTCCGCCGTCCGCTTCATGTGCATCACGTCCTCGGGATGGGTGCCGATGCCGCCGAGGATGCCGAACACCGACTGGACGAAGAAGGGCGGCTCGACCAGCCCGCGGTCCACGAAATGGGCGAGATTGTAGATATGGGCGATATCGTAGCATTCGAATTCGAAGCGCGTTCCGTTGTCGCGCAGCGTCTTCAGGATGAACTCGATGTCCTGGAACGAATTGCGGAAGACGAGGTCGCGCGTGTTCTCCAGATGCTGGCGTTCCCAGTCGTGCTTCAGGTCCTTGTATTTCTGCAGCAGCGGGAACAGCCCGAAATTGATCGAGCCCATGTTGAGCGAGGCGAGCTCGGGCTTGTAGGTCTGCGCCGGCAGGACGCGCTCCTGCACGCTCATGAACGGGCTGCCGCCGGTGGTGACGTTGATCACCGCATTCGTGCCCTGCCTCACGCGGGAGAGGAAGCGGCCGAATGCCTCCGGCGTCTGGTCGGGGCGGCCGGTCTCGGGGTTGCGGGCATGGAGATGCAGGATGGCGGCGCCGGCCTGGGCCGCCTTCAGGCCGTCGGCGATGATCTCGTCGGGCGTCACCGGCAGGTATGGCGACATCGAGGGCGTGTGGATGGCACCGGTGACGGCGCAACTGATGATCACCTTGCCGGTGGGAGTGGCGGGAGCGGTCATGAATGTCTCCTTCTGGCGATCAGGAACCGATATCGGTGCGGACGCGGCGCTTGTGGGAGGCGAGGGCCATCAGCATGCGATCGCGCCAGGCTTGCCGCTTCGGGAGATCGGACGCCGGCAGGCGCGCCCGGCGTTCTCCCTCGACGGTTTCGAGCACCGGCCCCGCCCAGTCGGCGCGCCGCTGCGTCGACGGGAAGATGCGTTCATAGATGCCCTGGTAGCGCACGACGTAGTCGCGCACCCCGCCGGGGGCGTTGAGGTCGATCGTCTCGAACGGGCCCATGAACGACCAGCGCAGCGCGAGCCCGTCGCGGATGCCGATATCGACGTCCTCCACGGTGGCGACGCCGTCGGCGACGAGGCGGAACGCTTCCTCCAGCAGGGCGCCCTGCAGCCGGTTCATCAGGAAGCCGTCGATCTCGCGCTTCATCACGATGGGCGCGTGGCCTGCGCTGCGCAGCAGCGCGGCGGTGCGCTCGATCACCGCCGGGTCCGTCCAGGGCGAGGGGACGACTTCGGCGGCGGGCACCAGATAAGGCGGGTTGATGGGATGGACGACGAGGCAGCGGGCGCGGCCGGCGAGATGGTCGGTGAAGGCCGAGGGCAGCAGAGCCGAGGTCGAGCTCGCGAGCGCGGTGGCGGGCGGCGCGAGCGCGTCGAGCTCGGCGAACAGCGCGCGCTTGGTCTCCAGCACTTCCGGTGCGTTCTCCTGCACGTGGTCGGCTTCCCCCACCGCCTCCGCCAGGGTGGCGGCCGGCGTGATGCGGGCCATCAGCGCGTCCGGCGTGGCGCCTTCGAGCAGGTCGTTGGCGGCGAGGTCGGGCAGGATGCCGGCGATATAGTCGAGCGCCGCCTGTGGCGCGTCCGCGGCTGCGTCCCACAGCCGGACCCGGTGGCCGGCGCGCGCGAAACTGATCGCCCAGGCCCGGCCGATGAATCCGCTTCCGATGATGGCGATGGTGGCCATGTCACTCTCTTTCCGAATCGAGGGCGGGCAGCCGCGGCGTCGGCCGCTCAGAGCCGCTCGACATTGCCGCAGACATTCATGGACTGCCCGGAGACGTTGCGGCCGGCCGGCGAGACGAGGAAGAGCACCGCCGCCGCCACGTCCTGCCCCGTCACCATGCGTCGGAGGGAGACGTTCTCCAGATAACGGTGCTCCATCTCCTCATAGGTGACACCGACCTCGGCGGCGCGGTCGCGGATCACCCCCTCCATGCGCGGGCCCTCGACGATGCCGGGCAGAATCGCGTTGACGCGGATGTCGGAGGGGCCGAGCTCCTTGGCGAGGCTCTGGGTAAAGCCGATCACCCCCCATTTCGCCGCAGCGTAAGGCGTCCTGTAGGCATAGCCGAAGCGCCCGGCCGCGGAGGAGAGATTGATGATGGAGCCGCCGCCCGCCGCCTTCAGCAGGGGCACGGCGTGGTGGGTGCAGAGGAACTGGCCGGTCAGGCAGATGTCGATGGTGCGGCGCCATTGCGCCGGATCGATCGCTTCCACGCCGCCCGTCGGCCCGGCGATGCCGGCATTGTTCACCAGCACGTCGAGCCCGCCGAGATGGGTCCTGACATCCTCGAACAGGTGCTCGACCTCCTCGTCCTTCGACACGTCCGCGCGGGTGACGCCGGCATCGCCATGGGCGGCGCGGTAGTCGTCGAGGAAGCGTTCCTCGATGTCGCAGATATGCACGCGCGCGCCGTGCCCGATCAGCATGTCGGCGATGGCGCGGCCGATGCCGGAGGCGCCGGCGGTGACGAGCACGCGCAGGCCCGCCACGGCATCGGGACCGAAAGGGGCGGCGGGAGAGGGAAGGGCGGATGCCGTCATGGGAATGAACTCCGTTCGAAAATCATGAGCGCCGTTCGCGCAGCGCCATCACGGCGCCGAGCACGACCAGCCCGAAAAGGATGGCGCGGATGGCGTAGGGCAGCGTTGTGCCGGCGAGGAGAGTCTGCAAGGCGGTCAGAAGGAAGACGCCGCCGAGCATGCCGAGATAATGGCCGCGCCCGCCGGTGATCAGCGCGCCACCGACGACCACCACGGCGATCGAGGGCAGGAGATAATCGTCCCCCATGCCGAGGCTGGCCTGGCCGGAAAAGCCGGTCAGCAGCACGCCGACCAGGGCCGAGCACAGGCCCGAGAGCATGTAGACCTTGATGACGGTCGGGCCCACGGCGATGCCCGAGAGCGCGGCGACGCGTTCGCCGTTGCCGATGCCGTAGACCCTCCGGCCGAACGGCGTGCGCCCGAGCAGCAGCACCGCGGCGGCGACGAACAGCACGAGGAAGAGGACCACCGGGGCGACGCCGAGGCTGCGCCCGGTCATGAATTCGCGCAGCAGCGGCGAGGCGAAGCCATCCGGCGTGCCGTTCGAATAGACCAGCGCGAAGCCCTGGAGGATGCCGTTGGCGGCGAGCGTCACCACGATGGGGGACAGGCCGAGCACGACGATGCCGACGCCGTTGAAGAACCCGATCACGCATCCGACGATAAGCACCGTCGGCAGGGCATAGACCAGCGCGGCGTCGGATCCCTTGACCATGCCGGCCAGCAGGATGCCGCAAAAGCCGATCGTCCACGGCACCGAAAGGTCCAGCCCTCCCGTGAGGATCACCGTGCCCTGGCCGAGGGCGAGGATGGCGAGGAAGGACGAGAGAACGATCAGGGAGTTGTAGTAGCTCCAGTCCAGCAGGGTGTTGCCGAGCACGAGCTGGGTCGCCAGCAGCACGATCGCGAAGCAGACATAGGCCGGTACGGCGTGGCGCAGGGTCGGTGCGTGCCGCACGAGGAAGGACGGCGTCGCCGCCGAGGCCGGCGCTGCGCCCCGTTCGGTTCGCTCCGGCAAGGCGAGCCGGCGCGGGGGGCCCTGCCGCTGGGACGGCAGGAGCCCGGCGCTGCGGGCACGCAGCCGCCGGAGCGCCGTCCGCACCGTCGCGGCGAGCCGCGAGTGGCGGCTGATCGAGCCGCCGAGCACGGCGAGGATGAGGATCGCGCCTTCCGCGATGGTGGAGAAATAGGCCGACACGTTCAGCACGAGCAGGATGTTGACCACCATCATCAGGATATAGGCGCCGAACACCGAGCCGAGCGGGCCCCCTCGGCCGCCGCCGAGCGCCGTTCCCCCCACCACGACGGCGGCGAAGATCTGCAGCAGCATCGGGTTGCCGACCAGCGGATCGCCCGACCCGGTCTGCGCACTGATGAAGACGCCGGCCAGGCCGTAGCAGCCGCCCGCCAGCACATAGGTCAGGAAGAGCGTCGTGCGCGTGCGGATGCCGGCCGCCCTCGCGGCATCATGGTCGCTGCCGACCGCGAAGAGCGCCGTGCCGAACCGGCTCCGCTTCAGCCAGAGCCACAGCATGAGCAGGCAGGCGATCAGCAGGATGGGCAAGGGCAGGAGACCGGGCACGGCATCGCCGACGAAGATGTCGGAAAGGCCGGCATCGACCATGCCGCCGGGCTTGTCGAGCACGAGCAGCGTCACGCCCTGCAGGATGAACATGGTCGAGAGCGTCACCACGATCGGCTGCAGGCGCAACCAGGCGATGAACAGGCCGTTGAAGGCGCCGGACAGGCAGCCGACGCCGATGCCGACGGCGATCCAGACCGGGACCGGCAGCGCGACCTCCGGCATGAAGCGGGCGAGCACGACATTGACCAGCGAGACCACGGCGCCGGCCGACAGGTCGAAGCCGCCGGAGATGATGACGACGGTCTGCCCGACGGCGGCGATCGCCAGCGTCGCGCCGTTGGTGGCGATCTGCGAGACGTCGTAATAGGACAGCGGCGCCGCGCTGACGAACGAGATGATGCCGAGCAGGACGGCGAAGACGCCGATGGCGAGGAGGAGGCCGCGGCTGCGCGCCAGGCGCAGGCCGATCCGCCGGCTCGGGCCGCGATCGGGATGGGACGGAGCGAGGATCGCGGACATCATGCGGCGGCCTTGCCGGGTTCGGCCGAGCCGAGCGCGGCCTTGAGGATGGCTTCTTCGGTGAGATCGGCTTCTTCGATGCCGGCGGCGACGCGCCCGCCATAGAAGACGATAGCGCGATCGGCCAAATGCACGATCTCCGGGATTTCGGTGGAGTAGAACAGCACGGCGCCGCCGGCGTCGGCGAAGGCGCGGATGAGGCGATAGAGTTCGTTCTTCGTGCCGACGTCGATGCCGCGCGTCGGGTCATAGAGCAGCAGGCACCGACTTTCGGCGAGCAGCCATTTGGCGATGGCGATCTTCTGCTGGTTGCCGCCGGAGAAGGCCGAGACCGGCGTCCACAACGCCCGCCGGTCGACGTCGACCCTCTCGAACACCCGGGCGACGGCCGCTTTCTCCGCCTCGCCGTCGATCAGGCCGAAGCGTGTGAAGCGCTCGATCACCGGCAGCGAGGCATTGTGGCCGCCGCCGAGCTTGAGGAACAGCGCCTCGGTCTTGCGGTCCTCCGGCACCAGGCTGATGCCGACATCGGCGCGCACCGCCTCGCGCGGGCTGGTGATCTCCACCGGCTGCCCGTCGACCGAAAGCTGTCCGCGGACGATCTCGGCCATGCCGAAGCAGGCGAGGAAGAGTTCGAGCTGGCCCATGCCCTGCAGGCCTGCGACGCCGAGGATCTCCCCGGCGTGCAGGCGGAACGAGGCGTCGACGAGCTTGCCCGCCGTGCCGATGCCGTCCGCCCGCAGCACTTCGGCGCCGCTCGCCCGGCGCTGGGTGGGCCGGGCAGGGAACGAATGGGCGAAGGAACGCCCGGCGATCATGCTGATGATCTCGCCGTCGCTGTAGTCGCCGACATTGCCGGTGGCGATATGGCGGCCGTTGCGCAGCACCGTCACCCGGCTGCAGAAGTCGCGGACTTCGCGCAGGCGATGCGAAATGAAGACGACGGTGGTGCCGCGGGCCTGTTCGCGGGCGATCACCGCGCCGAGCCAGTCGACGTCGCGCCCGGAAAGGGTCGAGGTCGGCTCGTCCAGCAGCAGCACCATCGGCCGGCGGAACAGGGCGCGGGCGACCTCGATCTTCTGCTGGACGGCGAGGTCCAGATCGCGGATCTCCTCGTCGAGGTCTATATGGTCGAGGCCGATGGCGGCGAAATGCTCTTCGACCTGCCGGGCGGCGTGCCGTCGGCGCACCAGGCCGAGCGCGTTCATCGGCGCATAGGGAATGAGCATGTTGTCGAGGACCGTGAGGTCCCGCACCAGCGTCATCTCCTGGAAGGCGGTCTGCAGCCCCTGGGCATGGGCGGCCCTGACGCTGGTGAGGCGGACCGGCTCGCCGAAGATGCGGAAGGTGCCGCTGTCCGGCATGACGAGGCCGGAGAGGAGCTTGACCAGCGTCGACTTGCCGGCGCCGTTCTCGCCGAGCAGGGCATGCGCCGAGCCGGCCTCGATCGAAAAGCCGACATCGTCGAGGGCGATGGTGGCCCCATAGGCCTTGCCGACATGGTCCACGGCGACGGCCGGTTCGGCGGTGGAATGCGGCGGCAAGCGCGATACTCCCGGTGGACTTTCGATGCGTGGGATGTGCCTGCCGGAAGGGCGGCGCATCGCCTGGGTCCTGACGTCCCGCCGAGGTCGGCGGGACGGGCGGTCAGCCTTCCTTCCCCGCGCGGGAAGGAAGGCTGACCTTGCGCGCCCTCAATTCTCGGGCTGGCCGACCAGCGCGGCGTTGAGGCCGATCTCCGGGGTCTGGTCCGAGAAGATTGAGGCGAACCAGCCGGGATTGGGCACGATCGACGGCTTGAAGGCGTTGCACCCGGCCTTCATCTCCGCCCAGCTTCCTTCCTGGCACAGCTTGATGGTGTCGTTGGTGACGAGCGGCAGCGGCAGCGTGACGTGCTGGGGAATGTCCTTGCCCTCGAGCTTCTCGACGGCGAGCTTCAGCGCGAGGCCGCCGGAGTAGGGCGGCGAAGCATAGGAGATGCGGGGCGCTCCCATCGGCATATAGGTGCCGTTGGCGCCCTCCACCTCGGTGCCGACCGGCAGCATCTGGATGCGGCCGCCATTGGAGCCCTCGCCGGCGCAGGGCTTCAGGTCCTTGATCTGCTTGCCCGCCTCGATCTGCAGGCTGTTGGCGGTATAGCAGCCGACCTGCATCCACAGTCCGTCGATCTGGTCCCAATTGTGGGTCGCCAGGATCTTGGAAAGCTCGGTGCGCGCCACCGCCTGGCTCCACATGCCGACGGCTTCCGCCACGACCTTGATGCCGGGATTTTTGGCGAAGACTTCCTTGGCCGCCTTGGTGCGCAGCGTATCGACGGAGGTGCCGGGAACGCCGGTGACGAGGACGATGTTGCCCTTGCCGTTCAGCTTCTTGACGAGCCAGTCCGCCGTGACGCGGCCCGCCTCTTCCTGGTCGATCGTGACGTTGTGGGCGCAGGGCTCGGAGATTTCTCCGTCATAGGCGACGACGACGACGCCCTTGGCGCAGGCGTTCTTCACCGCCGCGTTCAGCGCGGTCGGCGAGATCGGATAGATCACGATCGCCTGGGCGCCGGCCTGCACCATGGCGTTGATCTGCTGGATCTGGCGCTGGGCGTTCGGACCGGCCACCTGCACCTGCAGGTCGACCTTGTCGGCCATCGAGCCGTGCGCCGCCATGGCCTTGACCATGTTGGCGGCCTCGGCCTGCCAGTCATTGCCGATATAGCTCATGCTGAGGAAGATCTTGAACTTGCCCGCCGCGGCGGCGGGGCTGGCGCAGACGGCCAGCGCCCCTGCGAATGTGGCCGCCCACAGGCCGAGACGCGTCTTTGACCATAGTCCCATGGCAGTTCCTCCGTTGGGGTGCGGCGCCTGGCCGGCGCCCGCCGTGGCTCGTTGTCCACTTGCATTTGATCATAGATCATAGATCTTGAAATTGGCAAGGCGCGAAAACGCAATTGATCCGCCTTGGCGGCCAGTGCATTGATATCGAGCTTCCAGGATCGGATCGTTCCAACGTGCCCAAGTCGTCTCCCCTTCCCGTCAGCCATGTTCCCAAGGGGACGCTGCAGGATCGCGTCTACCGGCAGCTTTCGGACCTCATTCTCGACGGGGGCATCGCGCCGGGGCAGACCGTGACCATCCAGGCGGTCTCCGATGCTTTCGGCGTCAGCGCCATGCCGGTGCGCGAAGCCCTGCAGCGGCTGACCGCCGCCAAGGCGCTGACCGTGATCTCGGGGCGCTCGATCGGCATTCCCCGCCTGAGCAAGGAGCGCCTGGGCGATCTCAGGCGCGTGAGGCTGGAAGTCGAGGGTCTGGCCGGCGCCTGGGCCGCCGGCCGCGCCGGCCGGCAGGACCTGGACGACCTGGAGCGGGAACTGCAGGCGCTCGCATCCGCGGCGGCGGCCGGCGATATCAAGGGCTATGTGCGGGCCAACCGGCAGTTCCATTTCGCCATTTACCGCATGGCGGGATCGGACGTGCTGCTGGGCATCATCGAGAGTCTGTGGCTGCAGATCAGCCCTTATTTCCACCTCCTGCATGCCAGCGGCAATTACGCGGTCTCCAATCGCGAGCATGCGGAAATGTTCAGGGCGATGCAGAACGGGGATGCCGCCCGCCTGCGGGCCAGCATCGTCGCCGACATCGAGGCGGCCGCCACGGTGCTGCAGGGATGCCTCGACGAGGTCCTGACCGGGGCTGCCTGAGGCTCGTCCGGAGGTCGCCTCCCGGCGCAGGGGAACGCAGGCCGAGCCTGGGCGTTGCAGCGGGGATGCAGGGCACAGCAAAGACCTCGGTCGACGGGAAGCGGAGACGGTCGCCGATCAAAGTCGTCCGGCGGTCGATCGAAGCGGTGCAGGGAAAGCAGGGCATCTGGCCGCTTCAACTGCTCAACTTCTTCATGGCGGACATGCAGGCCGGAATAGGTCCGTTCCTCGGCGTGTTCCTGGTGGTGCATGGTTGGCGGAGCGGCCTGATCGGCACCGTGATGACGGTCGGCGGCATCGCCGCCATGCTGATGACCGCGCCGGCCGGAGCGCTCATCGACGCCACCTCCCGCAAGCGCTCCTTCGTCATCATTCCCGGCATCTGCACCGTGCTGGCCTCGACGATCATCCTCTTCTCGCAGAACTTCTGGCTCGTTGCGGCCTCCCAGGTGGCGACGTCGATCGCAGGCGCGGCCATCGGGCCGGCGGTGAGCGGCATCACGCTCGGCATCGTGCGGCAGGCGGGGTTCAACAAGCAGAATGGCCGCAACCAGGCCTTCAACCACGCCGGCAACATGATCGGCGCCGGCCTGTCCGGCTTTCTCGGCTGGCGGTTCGGCCTTACCGCCGTGTTCTGGCTCGCCGCCCTGTTCGGCGTGCTGTCAATCATTTCGGTGATGCTGATCCCGCGCGAGGCGATCAATGACGGCATTGCGCGCGGCCTCAACGACGACGGCGGCGAGAACGAAGAGGTGACGGGATTCCGCGTCCTGGCCGAATCCAGGGCACTGGTCATCCTCGCCGGCGCGCTCGCCTGCTTCCATCTCGGCAACGGTGCCATGCTGCCGCTCTACGGGATTGCCGCCGTCGCCAACAAGCAGGGCGATCCCTCGGCCTTCGTCGCCACGACCATCGTGGTGGCGCAGGCGGTCATGATTGCGGTGTCGCTTGCCGCGACATGGCTGGCCGAGAAGCGCGGCTATTGGCTCATCATGCTGGTTTCGTTCATCGCGTTGCCGGTCCGCGGCCTGGTTGCGGCCTGTTTTGTCGGTCCCTGGGGCGTCTATCCCTTCCAGTTCCTGGACGGCATCGCCGAGGGGCTGCAGAGCGTGGCCGTTCCCGCGCTGGTGGCCCGCATCCTCAAGGGAACGGGCCGCGTCAACGCCGGCCAGGGCGCCGTGATGACGGTGCAGGGCATGGGTGGGGCGCTCAGCCCGGCGCTCGGAGGCTGGATCGCCGAGAAGCTCGGCTACGGCCCGATGTTTGCGATTCTCGGGAGCTTCGCGCTCGGCTCGGTGGCGCTGTGGGTCGGATTCCGCGCGCGGCTGAAGCCGGCCAGCGCCGGCCGCGGC
The DNA here is from genome assembly GCF_030814655.1 of Labrys monachus. Lineage (NCBI taxonomy): Bacteria > Pseudomonadati > Pseudomonadota > Alphaproteobacteria > Hyphomicrobiales > Xanthobacteraceae > Labrys > Labrys monachus. Next base: position 4,091,636 of record NZ_JAUSVK010000001.1, on the reverse strand, counting down.
GGGCAGGGCGCCCCGGAGGGCCGGAGGGACGCGGCCGGCAACCTCCGCAAGGAGACGACGGCCGCCGCGAAGAACGCCGGCTCGGGCGGCGATCCTGCCGATGCGCCGTGAGAGCGGCACGAGGAGGGATCAGGCAGACTCCGCGGCCGAGGGGCGGCGGGGTGAGGCCCCGCCGCGCTGTTGCGTGGGTTAGCTGCCGCCGCCGATGCAGGTCGCGACATTTTCAGGCGTGCAGACATCGAGGCCCGTATAGGTCGGATCCTTCGGCGCGGGCTTGCCGTCCTTGATGTCCTTCAGGAAATACATCGCCTTGTAGCCCATCTCGAAGGGCCGCTGTCCGACATTGCCCGAGGCGAGGCCTTCCTTGAGAAGGTCGATCTGCACCGGCAGGGTATCGGCGACGACGAGCGCCAGGGATCCCGAAGCAATGCGGTCCTTGTATTTGCTGGCGACGTTCCTGTAGGCGTCGGGCAGGAATTCGGGGAAGCCGCCGGTCGGCACGAAGGCGTCGAGGTCCGAATATTTGCCGAGGATGTCTTCCATCTGCTGCACGGATTTCGGGAAGTCGTCGTCGGTGTAGAGCGGGCAGCCGTCCACCTCGGTCCAGCCGTTCTGGCCGGCGAGGCGATCGCCAGGCGGCGTTGTGCTGGCCTTGCCGGCGAGCGTGTCGCGAATGCCCTGCATGCGTTCGTTGTGGTTGGCCGCAGCGGCGCCCCCCGACTGGATGCAGATCTTGCCGCCCTTCGGCTTGATCTTCATGACGATCTTGGCAAGGTTGACGCCGATCTCGTAATTGTGGGTGCCGACATAGGCAAGGCGCTCACCGGCCGCTTCCGGCAGAAGATCCGAATCCCAGGTCAGGACGGGGATCTTGGCGCCGGCTGCGCCCTGCAGGGCCGCCGCCATGGCCGGCGCGTTGGCCGGCGACACGGCGATGCCGTCGACGCCCTTGGTGATGAGGTCCTGGATCATCTGGGCCTGCTCGTCGCCGCCGCCATGCTCGCCGGGACCGACATAGAGGCATTCGACCTGCCCGGCGAGCTCCTTCTCGGCCTTCTTGCAGCCGGCGAGCGCCTGGTCGTAGAACGGGTTGTTGGTGTTCTTGGGCACCAGCGCGAAGGTGTATTTGTCTGCGGCACCGGCGCCGCCGGCGCTCGCCGCGAGGCCCACGGCGACCAGCGCCGTGCTCAGCATATATTTCAGCATCGTCTCCTCCAGACTTGTTGAGCCCCAAGGGGCGTTCACACGGTGCCGGTTCGACCGGTCACTCGCGTCGCTTGCCGCGAATCCGTTCGAGCAGAACCGCGAGAACCAGGAAACTTCCGACGAACACGCCCTGCCAGTTGGAATCGACGCCCGCCATCAGCAGGGAGTTGCGGATGACCTCCAGCAGGGCGGAGCCGATGAAGGCGCCGAACGCGCCGCCTTCGCCGCCCATCAGATTGGCGCCGCCGATGACGGTCGAGGCGATGGCACGCAACTCGTAACCCGTGCCGAGCGAGTTGATGGCGGATCCGGCCCAGCCGACGCTAAGGATCGCCGAGACCGCACCGCACAGGCCGGAGAAGATGTAGGCCTGCAATTTCACCCGCTTGACCGGCACGCCGGTGAGGTTCGCCGCCTGCTCGTTGCCGCCGATGGCGAGCAGATGGCGGCCCCAGGTCGTCATGCGCATCACGACCGACAGGACCAGCGTCATGGCGATCAGCACCCAGACCGGGTTGGCGACGCCGAGGAAGGCCCCCGATCCGATCGCCTTGAAAGCGGGGCCGCCATGGCCGAAATTATACAGCATCCGGTTCCCGGACATCACCACGGCGACCGAACGGGCGGCGGAGAGCATGCCGAGCGTGACGACGAAGGAGGACAGCCCGGTATAGGCGATCAGCGTGCCGTTCACCGCGCCCGCGACCGCGCCTGCGGCAAGGCCCGAGGCCACCGCCGCATACCAGGGATAGCCGCCCTCCAGCGTCAGCCCGCTGGCGACGGCGGCGAGGCCCATGATCGAGCCCACCGACAGGTCGATGCCGCCCGTGACGATCACCACCGTCGATCCCAGCGCCATGATGCCGATGAAGGCGAAGTTGCGGGTGATATTGTAGAAATTGTCCTCGGACGCGAAGCGCGGCTCGCGGATCGACATGATCGCGCAGATGACGATGAGCGCGATCGTCACCCAGAAGGCCTGGCTCGAGACCAGATGCTGCCAAAAGCCCTTCTGCTGCGCCGTCAGGACGGATTCGATCGAGACATTGGTCTCCGGCCGGCTGGCCGTGCCGGTCTTCGGATTGCTGGGAGCGGCGTCTGGCATGGCGACCTCAGGCGGCATGGATGGCACCGGTGATGAGGCCGGTGATTTCTTCCGGGGAGGAACTGGCGATGGACTTGTCGGCGACCTTGCGGCCCCGCCGCATCACCACGACGCGGTCGCAGACCTCGAACACGTCGGGCATGCGGTGCGAGATGAGCACGACCGTGATCCCCGCGTCCCGCAGCCGGCGGATCAGGCCAAGCACCTCGGCGACCTGCCGGACGCTGATGGCTGCCGTCGGTTCGTCCATCAGCACGATCTTGGCTTCGGAGAGCCGCGTCCGCGCGATGGCGACGGCTTGGCGCTGCCCGCCGGACATCTGCCGCACGAGATCGCGCGGGCGCGTCTCCGACTTGAGTTCGGCGAAGAGCTCGCCGGCCTTGCGGATCATGGCGGCATGGTCCAGCCAGCGGATCGGGCCGATGCTCTTCTTGACCTCGCGGCCGAGGAACACGTTGGCGGCGGCCGAGAGATTGTTGCACAGAGCGAGGTCCTGATAGACGACCTCGATGCCCTTGGCGCGCGCCTCCACCGGCTTGTGGAAATGCACCACCTCGTCGTCGAGGACGATCTCCCCCGAGCTGGGCGGGAAATTGCCCGCGATCAGCTTGACCAGTGTCGACTTGCCGGCGCCGTTGTCGCCCATGAGGCCGACGATCTCGCCGCGCCCGATGGTGAGATCGACGTCTGTCAGCGCATGGATGGCGCCGAAATGTTTACCGACCTTGCGAAGGTCCAGCAGAGTCATCGGCGGCTGCTCCCCGATCTGTGGCGGATGCCGGATGGCCGGCGCCCATGGTTCTGTCCGGTCATGCTCATTCGATCCTGCGCCAGGCCCGGGCACGGGACGAGTCGATCGCCGCGTCGACGACCTTCTGGATCTCCCAGGCCTCGCGGAAATCGGGGCCGTTCTTCTCGCCGCCGGCGATCGCGGCCAGGAATTCGGCGACTTCGATGGTCTTGAGGTCGTTGAAGCCGAGTTGATGGCCGGGCGCGACGCAGAACAGCCCGTAGGGGGGATGCTGCGGGCCCGCCTCGATGCGGGCGAAGCCGTTGCGCTGCGGATCGCCGTCCGCCCGGTAATGGAGGAGCTCGTTCAGCCGCTCTTGCGTGAAGACCAGGGAACCCCTGCTGCCCGTCAGCTCGAAGGCGAGCTGCATCTTGCGCCCGGTCGCGACCCAGTTCGCCTCGATGGTGCCGCCGCAGCCCCTCGCGAAGCGGACGGTGAGCCGGGCGATGTCGTCGACCTCCACCGCCCGCCGCTCGGAGGCGCCGGGCGCGGCCGGCCGGCTCGCGACCATCGTCTGCAGGTCGGCGTTCACCTCCGTGATCGGGCCGAGGAGGAAGCGGGCGAGGCCGATGATGTGGCTGCCGATATCCGCGATCGCGCCGCCGCCGCCGGCCGGATCGAGGCGCCAGCCATGCGGGGCTTCCGCGTCCGCCATGTAGTCTTCGGCATGAATGCCGCGAAAGCCGGTGATGTCGCCGAGCTCGCCCGCCTCCACCATGCTGCGCGCCAGCTTGAGGATCGGATTCTTGATGTAATTGTAGCCGACCTGGGTGACGACGCCCGCCGTCTCTGCCGCCTCCATCATCTCCCGGGCGGTGCCGGCATCCGGCGCGATCGGCTTTTCGCAATGGACGTGCTTGCCGGCGGCAATGGCGGCGAGGGCCATCTCGCGATGGGCGAGGGTCGGCGTGGTGATCGAGACGATCTCGATGCCGGGATCCTCGACGACGGCGCGCCAGTCGGTCTGCCAGCGGCGGAAGCCGAACTGGGCCGCCGCCTTTTGCGCCGCCGCGCCGTCGATGTCGGCGACGGTCTGCAGCACAGGCCGCGGGCTGTCCGGAAAGATGCCCGCGACGGCGCGATAGGCGAAGGCGTGAGCCTTGCCCATGAAGCCGGTGCCGATGATCCCGATGCCGATGTCACGCATGCCGATAGGGTTCCCGTTGCAGGTCAGACCTTGATCGCGCGGCCGGTGAGGGCCGATTCCAGCGCGCAGTCGGCCAGGCGCAGGGCCTGCCGCCCGTCCCTCGGCGTCACCGGCATCGGCGCGCCGCCCTGGACGGCATCGAGGAAGGCCTGGAGTTCGAGGCGGTAGGCGTCGGCATAGCGTTCGAGGAAGAAATTGAGCAGCGGCTCCTGCGCGTCCGTCTGCGTCCTCGTCCAGCGCCGGACGGTGGTCGCCCGCACATTCTCGTTGAGCAGCATGCCGGCGGAGCCGAAGATCTCGAAGCGCTGGTCATAGCCGTACACGGCTTCGCGGCAGCCATTGATGTGGCATTGCCGGCCCGAGGCGGTGCGCATCTGCACCATGACGGTGTCGAAATCGCCGATCTCGGCCAGCCCTGCATCGACGAGCCGGCTCGCCGTCGCCGTCACCTCGACGGGCTCCTCGCCGAGCAGCCAGCGCGCCATGTCGAAGTCGTGGATCGTCATGTCGCGGAAAATGCCACCGGAATGGCGCAGATAGCCGCTAGGCGGCAGGCCAGGGTCCCGGCTGGTGATCAGCACCTGGCGGATCTCTCCGATCTCGCCGGCATCGATGGCGTCGCGCAGCGCCCGCGCCGCCGGATCGAAGCGGCGGTTGAAGGCGATCATCACCCGCCCGCCGAGCCGCTCGATCTCCTCCACCGCGGCATCCGCCTTGGCGAGGTCGAGATCGATGGGCTTCTCGCACAGCACCGCCTTGCCCCGGCGCACCGCGTGCAGCATCAGCGGCACATGCGTGTCGGTCGGCGTGCCGATCACCACGGCATCGACATCGTCCCGCTCGATGACGGCGAGGGAATCGAAGGCGGCTTCGCAGGAAAGGCGGGCCGCCAGCTCCCGCGCGGCCTCGCCGCTGGGATCGGCGACGGCGACGAGCCGCGCCTCCCGGCTGGAGGCGACATTGGCGGCATGGATCCTGCCGATCCGTCCTGCGCCGAGGACCGCAACCCTTAACATCCGCAACTCCCACAATGGCCTTGGGGCGCCGCACCCGCGTCAATGCCGGGGGCCGGCGGCCTAAATGTCATGAAGCAAGAGAACAGGCGCCGAAGCCCGAGGCGAGATGCGGACGCCGCTCGCAGCAGGCGAGGGCACGCTATGTCGTGATGATATAATGATGCATCGGCCAAACCTCCCGTTGATCGGGCCGCTCTCCGGCGGCCTTTGCGATCGATGGCGGGAGTTTTATGCGTGCGGACCGATATTGCAACAACAATTGTCCGACAATCCGGCGGCGCGGCCTTCCAACCCTCTCCCGTGAACGCGCGCCTGCACGAAAAGCGTGTGGAACATCCGCACGGCGGGGCGAGCGGTAGAGCCGTCCGGGCGGCAATTCGACTTGTCCGGCGGGAGGGGCGGCCATAGTCTCTTTCAAAAGCCGTAAGACAGGGGGGGAGCATCGTGACGCTGCGAATAGGCGTGATCGGGACCGGCGTCATGGGCGCCGACCATGCGCGGACGATCCGGCGGCATGTCGCCCGGGCCGAGGTCGCGGCCCTCTGCGACCCCGACGCGGATCGGGCCGGCGTCGTGGCCGGCGAGATTGCCGGCGCCCGCCTCTTCTCCGATCCCCTGGCACTGATCGCCGACCCCGGCATCGACGCGGTGGTGGTGGCCTCGCCCGACGAGACCCATGCCGAATGCGTGCTCGCCTGCATCGCGGCGGGCAAGCCGGTGCTCTGCGAGAAGCCGCTGGCCGCCGGTGCCGCGGACTGCCTGCGCGTGGTCGAGGCCGAACGCGCGGCCGGGCGCCGGCTCGTCCAGGTCGGCTTCATGCGGCGCTTCGATCCGGCCTATAACGAGATGCGGCAGCGCCTGGCGAGCGGGGACTTCGGCGAGGCCCTCATGCTGCATTGCGCCCACCGCAATGCGAGCGTGCCCGCCTTCTTCCGCTCGCTGATGAGCATCACCAATGCGGCCGTGCACGAATTCGACATCGTGCGCTGGCTGCTCGATGCCGAGATCGTCGAGATCGAGGTGATGAAGCCGCGCCCGACTCGGTCGAGCGCGGCCGCCGATCCCCTGTTCATCGTCATGCGCACCGACAAGGACCAACTGGTCGACGTCGAGATCTTCATGAATGCCGGCTATGGCTACGACATCCGCACCGAGCTCGTCTGCGAGAAGGGCACGCTGACGATGGCGCCGCCCGTCCATGCCGAACAGCGCATCGGCGGCACGCAGCGCTTCCCCTTCGCGCCCGACTGGCGGCCGCGCTTCGCCGAAGCCTATCGCCGCCAGATGCAGGCCTGGGTCGATTCGATCGGCACGGACCGGCCCGTCGGCGCCGGCGCCTGGGACGGCCTGGTGGCGACCGCGATCGCCGAAGCCGGCGTGCGGGCGTTCGAAGAGGGCGGCGTGATCAAGGTGGCGCTGCCCCGCTTTTGATGCGAGCGCGTATCGTTATCACTCGTTGGTTTGATTGACGCCTTCGTAGCGCCCGGTCGGGCGCTATCGAGTGCGCCTCGCCGACAAATTCCTCTTGTATAATCAAAATCTGCCAAAATTGTCTCGCCTTGTAGAGGCGCCGGGCCTGGGGTGGCCACCCCAGGCCCGGCGGCGATCATCGGATCGTGATTCCCGAAGCCCTGGGGCTGTGGGGAAGCTGGATCGTGATCGCCTCTTCCTTCACCCCGTGTGGTTGATCGAACCTCGGGTTCGCGTAGCAAGGTTGGGGAGACGAAGATGGGCAAACTTAGCACAAAGTCCAAAATCAGTCAGGCCAGCACGGTAAAAGCTGGCTCCGTCAAAAAAGGAGGCATCGAACGCTCCGAGCCGGCGGCGGCCGCCCCCGTCAAAGACGCCGGCCGCTCAGCCGGCATCGATGTCGGCAAGGCCAAGCTGGACAGCGCCATTCACAATCAGAGTGGCGTGTGGGCGGATGAAAACGATGCGGCCGGCTGGCAAGCCGTGGTGGAGCGCTTCAAGGCCCAGGGCGTGACACGCGTCGGCATGGAGGCCAGCGGCGGCTATGAGCGGGGCATCGCCCAGGCTCTGCGCCAGGCGGGCTTCGAGGTGATCCTGCATCAGCCTATCCAGATGCGGGCTTTCGCCAAGGCCCGGCTGCAGCGGGCCAAGAATGATCGCATCGACGCGGTTCTGATCGCAGCCTTCACCGCGATTCTGGGCGGGCGAACCCACAAGCCGGATCCCCGCCTGACCGCCTTGTGGGACACGCTGGTGCATCTGGAGCAGATCGAGGCGGACGAGGCGCGCCATAAAACACGCCTCGAGCACTGCAAGGACAAGCGTGTCCGACGCATGATCGAGGCCGACATCCGCCGCTGTCGTCTGCAAAGCGGCGTCGAGGAGCGGCGGCTGCGCGATCACCTCAAGCAATATCCCGATCTCGCCGAGAAATACGAACTGCTGTTCTCCATTCCCGGCATCGGCTCGCGCACGGCAATCACCCTTGTGATCGCCATGCCCGAATTGGGAACCCTCTCACGCGAGCGGATTGCTGCCCTGGCCGGCCTCGCCCCCTTCGATTGCGACAGCGGCGACAGCCACGGCCAACGACGCATTGCCGGCGGCAGGGCCAGAGTCCGCAAAGCTCTCTACGGCGCTGCCGTCCCCGCTGCCCATTTTTGGAACCCGCAACTCAAAGCCGTCTACAAGCGCCTCATCACTGCTGGCAAAACCAAAAAGCAGGCCATGGTCGCATGCGCCAGAAAGCTTCTCATCTACGCAAATACCGTTCTCGCCAGACGCTCGCCCTGGCAAGAAAAAACACCATGAACGATTATGGTTGCTTCCATTGCACATAGGCAACGGCGGTCACGCCGATGAAGAGCAATCCGGCCATTGGCATCTGTTTCGCAAGCGTATCAAATCTTTCGGCATCGTATCGGCCATCGGACGTGAGACCCAGCCACGCCTGGCCGGCAAGGACGAATGTCAGGATGGCCAGCGCTACTCCGAAGCCCAGCGCCACGACGGTCGACGCCAGGCAGAATGCCCACGACACCATCTTCTTCATTGCTTCCCCCATCAAAAACGGCGTCCCCGCTTTGGTCGGAACGGATGACGCCCCCGTGCTTGCGCGCGCCAGGGCAATTTTTCTCTATCTTCCTATTTTGACGCATTTTCTTGATCGAAAAGTCGGTCGGCTTTTCTGGAAAATGCTTCAGCGGTTCGAGCGCCAGTTGACCAGCCGCTCGATCAGCAGGGCCACGATGATGATGGTGCCGATGGCCGATCCCTGCCAGAACGGCGACACCCTGAGCAGGTTGAGGCCGTTGCGGATCATCACCATGATCAGCACGCCGAACAGCGTGCCGATGATGGTGCCGCGGCCGCCGAACAGGCTGGCGCCGCCGATCACCACGGCGGCGATGGCGTCGAGCTCCATCTGGTTGCCCATCAAGGGATCGGCCGAGAGCAGCTGGGCGATGGAGAAGGTGGCCGCCACCGCCGCGAGGGCGCCGGAGACGACATAGGGCAGCACCGAGTAGAACAGGACGTTCAGCCCCGCGGCGCGCGCGGCTTCCTTGTTCGAGCCGACGGCATAGATGGTGCGCCCGCCCTTGGTGTAGGTGAGATAGGCCCAGGCGATGATGTAGAGGGCGAGCAGGAACAGGACGTTGCTGGGAATGCCGAACACGGTGGCATAGACGATGTTCGACAGGGCATCCGGAATGTCGGAAATCGCGGTCTGGCCCGAGAAGATGTAGGCGAGGCTGCGCCCGATCGCCATCACGCCCAGGGTGACCACGAAGGCGGCGAGGCCGAAATAGGCGGTCAGGATGCCCGAGACCAGGCCGATGCCGGCGCCGGCGAGGACGGCGCAGAGGATCGCGACGGGGATCGGCAGCTGTTGCAGGGCGAGGCCGAGGATGATGCCGGTCACCCCGACCACCGAGCCGACCGACAGGTCGATGCCGCCGGTGAGGATCACCATCGTCATGCCGACGGAGACGATGCCGATCACCACCGACTGGTCGAGGATGTTGAAGAGGTTGGAGCTGGTGAGGAAATAGGGGGAGAGGACGGACAGGCAGGCGGCGATGACGACGGCGAGGCCGAGCATGCGGATTTCGAGCCGGCGGAACAGGCCGCTGAAGACCGTCTTGGAGGAAAGCGAGTTGGTTGTCACGATGTCCTGGCCCTTGCCTGTCAGTCCGACGCGCCGAGGGTCGCCACCTTCGCCTGGATGGCGGCAGGGGGCGGCAGATTGCTGGTGCCGGGCAAGGTGAGGCCCACCCAGCCGAGGTCGTGCCCGCGCCGGCTGCGCACGGGAACGAGGATGGTTGATCGCCGGTTGTCGGCTTCCGGCACGAAGAACGGCTCGCGGCGGCTGAGGGCGAGCGGGATCTGCGTGGCGTCGATGCGGCTCGCCTCGCCCGGGCGCACGCCGATATCCACGCCCCCGGCCGAAGCGGCGGAACTCAGGCAGATGATCTCGTTCTTCTCGAGCAGCGCCCAGAAGCCCGTGCCGCCATGCTCGCCGGTCAGCGCGCGCAGGAATTCGGTGTTGCGCGCGGTCGAGGTCCGCGGTGCGGCGAGCAGCGTCAGCTTTTCCTCGTCGAGCAGCGCCGCCGGCAGGTCGGCGATGCTGGCGCCGTCGCTGATGACGACGATGCGGCTGCACAGTCCCAGCAATTCCTCGAAATCGGAGGAAATGACGAGCACGGCGACGCCGCCGGCGGCGATCTCGCGCAGGATGGCGTAGATCGAGGTGCGCGTGCCGATGTCGACGCCCTTGGTCGGCTCGTCGAGGATGAGGACCTTGGGTTCCAGCAGGAGCCAGCGCGCGATCACCACCTTCTGCTGCATGCCGCCGGAGAAGGTGAGCAGGCTGGCGTCGAGCCGGTCGGCCGGGAGGTCGAGCTTGGCGATCAGCGTCTCCAGCTGGCGCTGCCGCCGCCCGTAGCGCAGGCCGAAGCCCTTGTCGGCGCCGATATGGGCGAGCAGGAGATTCTCGCGTACCGTCAGGTCCGGCACGATGCTCTGGTAGCGCCGGTCTTCCGCCACCATGCCGATGCCGGCCCGGACCGCATCGGCGGGCTTGCGGGGATCGATGAGCGCGCCGTCGACCCTGATCGTCCCCCCGGTCCGGGGCCTGAGCCCGAAGATCGCCTCGGCCGTTTCCGAACGCCCGGCGCCGACCAGCCCGCCCAGGCCGACGATCTCGCCGCGGCGGACCGAAAAGGAGACGTCGCGCACCGCCGGCCGCGCCGCCAGCTTCTCGATTTCGAGAACCACCGGCTCCTCCCGGCCCGTTTCCACGGAAGCGCGCCGGGCATAGACCATGCCGATGTCCTGCCCGACCATGTGGCGGATGATGTCGGACTGGCCGAGGCCGGCGGTCGGCAGCGATCGGGCGACCGTACGGCCCTCGCGCATGATCGTCACCCGGTCGGTGATGGCGAACACCTCCTCCAGCCGGTGGGAGACGAAGATCAGGCCGCGTCCGTCCTCGCGCAGCCGCGCCATGATGTCGAAGAGGCGCTCGACCTCGGTGGGGCTGAGCGAAGCGGTCGGCTCGTCGAAGATGAGGAGATTGGCATCGAGCGCCAGCGCCTTGGCGATCTCGACGAGCTGGCGCTGCGCAGCGGAAAGGCGGCGGACCTCCTCGTCCAGCGGCAAGGCGTGTTCATGGCCGAGCCTCTGCAGGATCTCGCCGGCCTTGCGGCGCATCCTCGCATAGGAGAGCCGTCCCGGCCGGCCGAGTTCGGGCAGGAAGATGTTCTCGATCACCTGCATGTCCGGCGCCAGGCTGGTCTCCTGGCTCACCAGGGCGATGCCGGCGCGCAGCGCCTCGCGCGTCGACTGCAGCCGCAGGGGTTGGCCGAGATAGGTGATGGCGCCGGCATCCGGCTTGATGAGGCCGCAGATCACGCGCGACAGCGTCGACTTTCCCGCCCCGTTGGCGCCCAGCAGGCCGTGAACCTCGCCGCGGCGCAGCTCGAGATCGGCATCGACCAGCGCGCGGGTCCGCCCGAAGCTCCTGGCGATGCCGGTCGCGGTCAGCATGAGTGCGGAGGAACTGTCGGTCGCGTCGGTCAAGTGGCATATATCCGGGAGAGGGGCTGTTCGAGAGCGGATGACGAAGGCATCGATTCAGAGAAAATGTCGCGATTTTCCTTCTCCCAGGCGGGAGAAGGAGGTGCGCAGCGCCGGATGAGGGTCTGACATTCGACAATTCGAGTGTGACCAATCGAGTTGTCCTAGTCGAGGCTTAGACCCTCATCCCCCGCCGGGACCTTCTCCCGACACGGGAGAAGGCTCGCAATGCATGAACGGGACGTCGGTCATCCCGACGCCCCGCCTCATTTCACCTCGTTGGCGAACACCGTTTCCTTCACCGTCGGCAGCAATTGGTCGATGTTCTTGCTGGTGACCACCAGGATCGGCACCAGGATCTGCTTTTCCGGCGTGCCGCCTTCCAGGTGGGTGAACAGGGCCTGCGCCGACTTCTCGCCCATCAAATAGGGCTGCTGCATGCCGGAGACCACGATGTCGCCGGACTTCAGGAGGTCGACGAATTCGGGAATGCCGTCGAAGGCGGCGACCAGGACCTGCCCGTCGCGATGCGCCGCCTTGATGGCGCGCAGTGCGCCGACCGCCGGCTGGTCGGTCTGCACGAACAGCGCCCGCATGTCGGGATTGGCCGTCAGCATGTCCTGCGTGAACTTGAAGGTTTCGTCGGCGGTGTAGGACTGCATCTGCTGCAGCCCCGCATCACCCTTGATGCCGGCCGCCGCCAGCGCGTCCTTGAAGCCCTTGGTGCGGGCCTGGCCGTTCTTGCGGGCCTGCGAGATCGACACGATGCCGACCGAGCCGTCCTGCCAGCCCTTCGCCTTCAGCAGTTCGGCGAGCGCCTTGCCGACGCCGTTCGCGCCCTCGTAATTGTCCGAGATGATGAAGGAGACATATTCGCCGCTGTTGGTGCCGATATCGCCGATGACGACGGGAATGTTGGCGCGCTTGGCCAGTTGCAGGACGGTCGGCGCCGTCGAGCTGTCGGTCGGCGAGATCACGATGCCGGCGACGCCGCGGGCGATCGCATCCTGCGCGTTCTGCAGCTGCGTCTGGGCGCTGTTGTGGGAATCGAGCGCCTGGAAGCCGTAGCCCTTCTCCTTGGCGACCTTCTCGACGCCTTTCGACAGATAGCGCCAGAACGGCAGGTCGAGACCCGGCGTGAGATAGACGATTTCCTTGGAGGCCGCGGCCGCCGGCTGCGCCATGCCGAGATCGAGGGCGGCGGAGGCGGCGGTGGCCAAGGCCAGCCCGACGAAGGTACGACGTTTCATGGACATGCTCTCCCTGAGTGGCCGCCTCTGTTTTGCGGGCGGCAATTGGTTGTTTCCGGGTCGACTGTGGCGGCGCTCGCCCGCGACGAAACCGCTTCGCCGCCGGCCGGGCCGTCCGATTGGATCGTCGGTGATTGCGCATGGCGGCAGCCGCCCGTGCCGCCCGAGAGCGCATGGTGCGGGGCCGGAAGCCTCCCTGTCGTTCCGGAACGAAACTGTATCGCTGGTCCGTTGAGCGGACCAGTGAGAGGCTATCGTCGCAGGCCGAGGCCTGTCAAGGCGATGGCGGCGCTTCAGGACACCTCATCCCCTGGGGCCGCGGCGTTTCACGCCTTGCGCGATCCCCCGTGGATGTCGTGCACCAAAGCGGCGGGGAGGACGGGCTGACCGTCAGGGCCGATCGAACGCCTTCAACAGCGCTTGTGCCCCGATAGTCCTTGCGCCCGAGGCATTTCGCAATAAGCTTCCGGCAACAAAAAGGAGCGCCCGGCGAGGCGATCCACCGCAGGGACGGGAGGAGCGAATGTCGACCATCCGCTGCACGATGGCGCAGGCCGTGGTGCGTTATCTCTGCAACCAGTTCACCATCATCGACGACGAGAGAGCGCCGCTGTTTCCCGGCGTCTTCGCCATCTTCGGCCACGGCAACGTCACGTGCCTGTCCGAAGCGCTCGAAGCGGCGCGGGAGGTGCTGCCGACCTGGCGCGGCCAGAACGAGCAGTCGATGGCGCTGGCGGCGATCGGCTTCGCCAAGGCCAGGCGCCGCCGCCAGATCATGGTCGCCGCCACCTCGATCGGCCCCGGCGCGCTCAACATGATCACCGCGGCCGGCGTCGCCCATGCCAACCGCCTGCCGATCCTCATGATCTCGGGGGACACATTCATCAACCGCCGGCCGGATCCGGTGATGCAGCAGGTCGAGCATTTCGGCGACCCGACCGTCAACGTCAACGACGCCTTCAAGGCGGTGACGCGCTACTGGGACCGCATCGTCCATCCCGAGCAGATCATCTCCTCCCTCCCGCAGGCCGTCGCGACCCTGCTGGACCCTGCCGATTGCGGCCCCGCCTTCCTCGCCTTGCCGCAGGACGTGCAGGAGATCGCCTGGGACTACCCGGCCGCCTTCTTCGAGGAGACCGTCCATGCCATCCCGCGCCCGCGTCCCGACCGGGACCGCCTCGCCCAGGCGCTCGCCCTGTTGAGGGCAGCGAAGCGCCCGCTGATCATCTCGGGTGGGGGCGTACGCTATTCCGGGGCCGAGGACGCGCTCGGCGCCTTCGCCGCCGATCACGGCATTCCCGTGGCCGAGACCATCGCCGGCAAGGGCGCCCTCACGCATGACCATCCGGCCCATATCGGCCCGATCGGCATCGTCGGCTCGACCTCGGCCAATGCCCTGGCGGCCGAGGCCGACGTGATTCTCGCCGTGGGGACGCGGCTGATGGACTTCACCACGGGGTCCTGGACCTGTTTCCGACAGGACGCCAAATTCGTTTCCGTCAACGCGGCGCGGCACGATGCGACCAAGCACCGTGCGCTCGCGGTGGTCGGCGATGCCCGCGAAACCCTCGCCGAACTCGATGCGGGCATGGCGGGATGGCGGGCCGACGCCGCCTGGACGCAGAAGGGACGCCTCGAATTCGCGCGCTGGAACGCGATGCTCGACGGTTTCCAGAAGCCGACCAACGATCCCGTGCCGACCTATGCGCAGGTCATCGGCGTGGTCAACGCCAAGGCGGACGACCGTGATCTCCTCATCACTGCGGCCGGGGGATTGCCGGGCGAGGTGATGAAGAACTGGCGGGTCAAGGCGCCCCACACCTTCGACTGCGAGTTCGGCTTCTCCTGCATGGGCTACGAGATCGCCGCGGGGTGGGGTGCGGCGATGGCCGATCCGTCCCGCACGCCCATCGTCATGGTCGGCGACGGCAGCTACATGATGATGAATTCGGACATCTATTCGACCGTGCTGTCGGGCCACAAGCTTATCGTCGTGGTCTGCGACAATGGCGGCTATGCCGTCATCAACCGCCTGCAGAACGCCAAGGGCATCGCCTCCTTCAACAATCTGATCCGCGACTGCCGGGTGAAGGAGCCGTTCCCGGTGGATTTCGCCGGACATGCCCAGGCGATGGGCGCGCTGACCCGCAAGGTCGAGAGCCTCGCCGATCTCGGCCAGGCCCTCGACTGGGCCAAAGGAAACGATCGCACGACGGTGATCTCGATCGTCTCCGACGCCTTCACCTGGACGCCGGGCGATGCCTGGTGGGACGTCGGCGTACCCGAGACCAGCGCGAATCCGCGCGTGCTCGAAGCCGCCGGAGCCCAGCAGCAGGGCCGCAGGAAGCAGCGCGTCGGCGTCTGAGCCGGCAGGAGACCTCAGGCGCCGTCCGGCGGGCCGGGCAGCGGCGAGGAATGACGGCGGAAACAGGCTCGGAACGTCAATTCGGCATCATCATCGAAGGGCAGGACCGTGAGTCAATTCGAGGGTAAGATCGCCGTCGTTACCGGCGGCACGCAGGGGCTCGGCGCCGCGATCGCGCATCTGTTCGGCGAGCGCGGCGCGGCGGGCATCGTCATCTGCGGCCGCTCGCGCGACAAGGGCGAGGCGCGGGCGCGCGAGATCGCCGAAGTCACCGGCGCCCGGGTGGTCTACGTGCCGGCCGATCTCGCCAGAGTGGAGGATTGCCGCGCGGTCATGGCGAAGGCGGATGCCGAATTCGGACGCGTCGACGCCCTCGTCAATGCGGCGGCGATCACCGATCGCGGCACCATCCTCGACACCACGCCGGACCTCTTCGACAGGATGTTCGCCGTCAATGTCCGCGCGCCGTTCTTCCTGATGCAGGATGCGATCAAGCTGATGCGCCGGGAGAGCGTCGAGGGAACGATCGTCAACATCTGCTCGATGTCGGCCAAGGCCGGCCAGCCCTTCATCGCCGCCTATTGCGGCTCCAAGGGGGCGCTGGCGACGCTGACGCAGAACACCGCCTATGCGGTGCTGCGCAACCGCATCCGCGTCAACGGCCTCAACATCGGCTGGATGGCGAGCGACGGCGAGGACCGCATCCAGCGCGAATTCCACGGTGCGCCCGACGACTGGCTCGCGGCGGCGGCGGCAGCCCAGCCCTTCGGCCGGCTCATCGATCCCTATGAGGTCGCCCGGGCCGTCGCCTTCCTGTCGAGCGACGAATCGGGCCTGATGACGGGATCGATGGTGAATTACGACCAATCGGTCTGGGGCGCCTATGATGCCTCGCCCCATCCGGCGGCGCCGCTCTGAACCCGCCGCCTGCGCGTGCGGTGACATGCGGTCGGAACGCCGTTGACGAGGGAGGCAATAGGGCCGATAGATGAGACAGACCTGTCTCATCACCTGGTGCCCCCATGATTCGAGCCGCCCCGACGATCGACAAGCGCCGGCATATCGTCGAGACCGCCTATGGGCTGTTCAAGCGCGCCGGCTACCACGCCGTCGGCATCGACCGCATCATCGCCGAAGCGGACGTGGCGAAGATGACGATGTACCGTCATTTTCCCAACAAGGACGGCCTCATCGTCGAAGTCCTCGAATATCGTGCCAGGCGGTTCGAAGCGCAGCTCGACGGGCTGGCCGCCATGGCGACGACCCCGCGGGAAAAAATCGGAACGATCGTCGGCTGGTATGAGCGCTGGTTTCGCAGCGCGGATTTTCACGGCTGCCTTTTCGCCCATGCCCTGGCCGAGTTCGGGGAGCCCGGCCACCCGGTCTTCGCGGCGGTCGCCCGGCAGAAGGACGGCTTCAGGCAGCGCCTGCGGCTGCTTCTCGACGGCGCGATGCCCGGCGACCGGGCGGACGATGCTGCCACGGCGCTGTTCATGCTCTTCGAAGGCGCTTCCCTCTTGGCCCAGCTCGGCCGGGAAGAGGAGGCCGTCCGAAGCCTCCGCGCCATGGTGCCCGTGATCATGGCGGCGGGAGGCGACCTGCCGTGACCCCCACCGTCATCGCGCTCGCCTTGTTCGCGGCCGTCCTGCACGCGACATGGAATGCGGTCCTGCGCATCGGCGCGGACAGGCTGTGGACCGTCACCGTCATGAGTTCCGCCATGACGGCGGTCGCCATCCCCTTCGCCTTCGTGCTGCCCCTGCCGCCGTCTTCGGCGTGGCCGTATCTCGTGCTCTCCTCCTGCCTCCAGGTCGGCTACAGCGTCTTTCTCGTCGCCGCCTACCGGCACGGGGAGCTGGGGCAGGTCTATCCCGTCGTCAGGGGCAGCGTGCCGCTGCTGGTGACGCTGGGCGGCCTCGGCCTGGCCGGACAGGCGCTCGCCCCGCTGCCGATGGTCGGGGTCGTCCTCGTCGCGCTCGGCATCATGAGCCTCGCTTCGGGCAGGGGGCGGGCGGGCCTTTCGTCCATCCTGCTGGCGCTGGCGACGGCGGTCTTCATCGCCGGCTACACCATGGTCGATGCGATCGGGGTGCGGCAGGCGGCCAGCCCGGCGGTCTATGCGACCTGGATCTGCCTGCTCTACGGCACGCTCCTGCCCGCGACCTTCGTCCTGATGCGTGGAAGGCTCGCGGTGGATCTGCGGTCGCGCGAGACCCACAAGGCGCTGGCCGGCGGCGTGCTCTCGCTGGTGGCCTATGCGGCCGTCATCGCCGCGTTCGCCCTCGGGCCGGCGGGGCCGATCACGGCGCTGCGCGAGACGAGCGTCGTCTTCGCGGCGGTGATCGGCCGGGTCTTCCTCGCCGAAACACTGACGCCGCGGCGTATCGGCGCCTGCCTTGTCGTCGCCCTCGGCGCCATCTGCCTGGCATGACCGGTCGCCACGTTTGCCGGCGTGTGAAATAGTGTATATCTACTATTTCAACAATCGGATCTCGATTCAAAGGAATATGCTTTTGAAATTGGCTATTTCTCCATCGATATTGCCAAAATATGGGGCATCATGCTCAAAGTTTCGACGGATGGAATTTTCGTAGACAATCGTCATTGTACGTATTTGAGGTTTCACATAGCGTCCTGCTGTCGATGCCCTTCCGGCGTCGCGGCCAGGGAGTTACGACGATGAATATGCCTGCCTATTCATCTGGAATCGATGTCGGCGCACCGGCGGACGGCCGGGACGCCGCCGCTCCGGATTTCGCGCCTTTCACCAGCGGCCAGATCACCTACACCGCGATCGTGGCCCTCGTGGCCTGGACCTTCGCGGTCTACGATCTCATCACTTTCGGCAACCTCCTGCCGGCGATCCAGCAGGCGTTCCAGTGGAGCAATCCGACGGCCTCCTTCGTGGCGACGCTGGTCGGGCTCGGGTCCCTCGTCGTCGCCCTCGCGGTGGGCCCGATGATCGACCTGGTGGGCCGCCGTTTCGCCCTGATGGCGACGACCGGGGGAGCGGCGATCAGCTCCGGCCTCACCGCCCTGGCGCTTGGTCCGGCGTCGCTCGTCCTCGTCCGGGCCCTGTCGGGCTTCGGCATGTCCGAGCAGGCGGTGAATGCCGCCTATCTCAACGAGGTCTTTTCGGCGCGGGGCAAGGGCTTCCTCTACGGTATCGTGCAGGCCGGCTGGCCGCTCGGCGTCATGCTGTCGGCGGGCCTTGCGGCGGTGCTGCTTCCCGTCATCGGCTGGCGCGGCGTCTTCCTGGTGGCGGCGCTTCCGCTCTTGGTGATGCTGGCCCTGCGCTTCGGCCTCAGGGAATCGCCCTATTTCCTCAAGCTCCAGCACCTGCGCAGGCTCAAGGCGGCCGGTCGGGCCGCCGAGGCCGAGACGTTGAGCGGGCAGTGGCAGCTCGATCCTGGTACGAACGAAAGCAGAAACACCTATGCTCCGCTGTTCGCCCCGGCGCTGCGCCGCCATTCGATCGCCCTGGGCGCGACCTTCTTCTTCAAGATCATCGCGGATTCGCAGCTGACCGTGCTCGCGACATCGGTGCTGGCGCAGACCAAGGGCATCGAACTCACCAGCGCCCTGTGGACGGTGTTCATCGGCAACGGCGTCGCCCTGCTCGGCTATCTCTTCTTCGGCTGGCTCGGCGACCGCATCGGACGGCGCGAGACGGTGATCGCCGCGCAGGTCATGGCGGCGATCTGCACGGTGCTGCTGCTGTTCGTGGCGCAGGGCTTCGCCGTCGTCGTGCTGTTCTACGCGCTGGTCCTGTTCTTCGCCCAAGGCGCCGCCGCGCCGTTCTTCGCCTATGTCGGCGAATCCTATCCCACGCGCATGCGCGGTTCGGGAGCCGCCTATATCAACGTGGCCGGACCGGTGGGCGGCATCTTCGGCCCGCTGATCTATGGCGGGCTGCAGAGCGCCGGGGCGGCACCGGCCGTCGCCGCCGCATCGGGCGCTGTCGCGGCGCTGGCGGCGGCTCTCTGCCTGTTCGCCGCCCGCTCGATCCGGCCGGGACAGAACCTCGCCGCGATCTCCCATTGACCGCGGCGCACCGCGCCTTTTCCGACCGGCGTCGCTGCGCCGCGATGACCCTGAGCAATCCCCGTCGACGGCCCGACAGGCCGTCGGCATTGTTTTTCAGTGAGCATGGCATGACCTTCCCTTCCTCCGAACGCGACTTCATCGGCTATGGCGAGAACCCGCCGGCCCCCCGCTGGCCCGGCGAGGCGCGCGTGGCGGTCTCCTTCGTCGTCAACATCGAGGAAGGCGCCGAGCATTCGATCGCCGACGGCGACGACCGCAACGAGGGCGTCTATGAGGCGATCGACGAGATCGAGGGATATCCGGACCCCTGCCAGGACACCCATTACGAATACGGCACCCGCATCGGCTATTGGCGCATCATGCAGGCCCTGGCGGCCAGCGATGCCCCGGCGACGCTGAGCGCCTGCGGCCGCGCCATCGAGCGCTCGCCCTGGCTGGCGCGCGACGGCGTCGCCCGCGGCCATGAGATCTCCTGCCATGGCTGGCGCTGGGAACGCCATGCCGGCATGGCCGAGGCCGCCGAGCGCGTGGCCATCGCCCGCACGGCCGAGACCATCCGCCGCGCGGCCGGCGTGGCGCCGGTCGGCTGGCACACCCGCTCCGCGCCGTCGGTGAACACGCGCCGCCTCCTTATCGAGCATGGCGGCTTCCTCTATGACAGCGATGCCTATAACGACGAACTGCCCTATTTCGCCTCGGCGGGTGGCCGCCGGCATGTGGTGCTTCCCTACAGCTTCGACACCAACGACATGCATTTCCACAGCCGCAGCCAGCGTTTCGTCAGCGCCCGCGACTTTGCCGATTATGTCGTCGCGAGCTATGACCGGCTCTGGCGCGAAGGCGCGCACCAGCCGCGCATGATGTCGGTCGGGTTGCATCTGCGCATGATCGGCAGGGCAGGGCGGATCGACGGGCTGGAGACGGTGCTGCGCCATATGCGGCAGACCGGCGGGACCTGGATCGCCCGTCGCGATGCCATCGCCCGCCACTGGCTGGCGCGGTTCGGCGAGGCGGCATGACGCGCCTGCTGCTGATCAATCCCAATATATCGACGGCGATGACCGCGGCGATCCGGACGGCGGCGCTCGCTCGGTTGCCCGCCGGCGCCGAACTCGCCGCCGTCACCGCGTCCTTCGGCTTTCCCGTGATCGCCAGCCGCCTGTCCTACGCGGTGGCCGCCCATGCCGCCGTCGACGCCTATGCGGCCCATGCGGACGCCTGCGATGCCGTGATCCTCGCCTGCTTCGGCGATCCCGGCCTCGAAGCCTTGCGGGAAATCGCGCCGGTGCCGGTGATCGGCTTTGCCGAGGCCTCCTTCCACGCCGCCCGGGACAGGGGAAGGCCTTTCGCCGTCCTCACCATCGGGCGGCCCTGGATCGCGATGATCGACGAAAGGGTCCGTCTCGCGGGAGCCGGCGACGGGTATGTCGGGACCTTCGCCCTCGACGGTACCGGCCTCGATGCGATGAGGGACCCGGGCGCGGTTCTCCGGCGTCTGGAAGGGGAAGTCCGCCGGGCGACGGCGGCGGGAGCGCGCACCGTGATCCTCGGCGGGGCGGCCCTCGCGGGATTTGCCGCCAGCCTGCCGCCGGTGGCCGACTATGTCGACTGCGTCCAGGCGGCAATGGCCGAGGCCGCCATGGCGCGAGGAAGTTCCGGCTTCGAGCCGGTTCCCCAGCCCGGCCCGGCCGCCGGGCTCTCGCCGGCGCTTCAAAAGCGGGCAGGCCTGCGGGTCCCCTGAAGATTGATGCGCGGACCTTCGACGCAAGACGGAACCCGCGGCGGAGAGCGGCGTTGAGCGATATGGGGCCGATTGCCTGCTATGCATGCGTGCCGCCGGGCATGCCGCCGCGCTTCTCGCGGCCGCTCCGGCTCTGTCAAAATTGACGGATTGTTCCAGACCCCCCTGCAGGCGATGATTATGCGGTCGATTTCGTAGTGTACGCCGATTGATCGCGTGCAGCGGAAAGAAGAGAGGGCAATCCCGTGGCGAATGACGGACCGGCTTGGAAACTTGGTGTGATCCTGGGCCAGATCACAACAATTGAGCGGGCGTATTTTTACTATTTCGGCAAACCCGAGCCCGCCCAGGTGGAAGCGGAAATCGCTGCCGACAGCATCCGCATGGGGCCGAAGAAGGCGCTGGCCGTGGCGCTGCAGGGCCATCGGACTCATTCGCGTTGGGCACAGGACGGCATCTACGACCCGGCCCTGGCCGCTCTGCGCAGCCGCCATGCCCGCACGCAGATCGAGAAGGCGAGGCGCTTCAACGCAGGCCTGGCCGAACTGATCGAAAACCTGGGTGAGGTCCCGGCCAAGCTGAAGATGGGCTTCGCCAATATCGAGACCAACGCGTTCTGCAACGATTTCTTCCTCGGCTTCATCCATGGCCAGGGAGAGGTTCCAGCCCCCGTGGAACGGCGTGCGCCGCAGCTTGAAGAAGCGGTCTGACTTTGCGGGTCCGCAGGCTCGCTGGCTTGGGCCTGTGATGGCCTGAGCCCAGCCGTTCCATGCCGGACCGCGGACAGGTGCGAAAGGCGCTCCGATCGCTTCTGCCGCCGGAGCGGCGTCATGCCAATGCGACGAAAAGGCGTTAACGTGGACGCGCCGATTGCAGAGACCTTCAAGGGGGAGGATCGCCGTGATACCCATCGTCGCTTCCGAAACGCTCGAGCGCGCCCATGTGCAGGGAGCGCAGGATAAATCCGTATGCTGGGCCGGCGCCTTCGCGACCTGCGGCGGGCGCGGCGCCACACAATCCTCGACGATCGTCTATGAAATCGAGCCGGGCGACCATCTCGGCTGGCATACCGATGCCACCGAGGAAACCCAATACATCATCGCCGGCACCGGCGAATTGCTGATGGACGACGGCAAGCATCCGGTCGGCCCCGGCAGCGTCTTCGCGCTGCCCGCCAATGTCCGCCACGACCTCGTCAATGTCGGCTCCGAGACCTTGCGCGCGGTCGCCTTCTTCGCCGCCGCGATGTTCACGCAGACCTTCGAAGAAGTCATGCTGCCGCCGAACACCCATGTTCTCGGCACGCCCAACCGAGAAGGCTGAGCGGCGGGCCTGCGGACGCCGTCACGAGGCGAGGCCGCAGCCCGGTCCGGCGGCGAGAGCCGCCGGCTTACGCCGGGCTGTCCGGCTCAGAACCAACGGCCGCGACCGTAGAAGCCGCCGCCGCCGAGGAGAAGGACGACAAGAACGATGATCAGGATTGTGCTCATGTGAATTCCCTTCGGGCTCCATGTTGCCGCCGTGAGCGGCAGGCATCCGAGGGGCCGCGGGAACAACAATTCCTGGCCGCAATAGTTCCCTCGGCGCTTCGAAGGGGCGGCCAAGCCCGGAACACCATCCCTCCGGCGCAGGGGTTTCGCCCGTTGCCGTAGGCTCCGAGGATCGGCGGGGGGAAGGATGGCGGAGGGAGTGGGGGCGGGAATGGACTCTATGAATCCTTGCCGCCGTGGGCACTTGACGGCTCGGCTAGTTGGACGGCCCTTGAATCTTCACGCCCTTGTCGCCGATGCTGATCTCGACCGAATTCTTATGCTGTTCGTGATAGATGTACGCGCCCGCCCCGGCGGCGACAATCACGATCACGATCAGGGCGATGGCGGCATTCTGGCTCATCAGGGACTCCGGTTACTTCGTGAGTTCTAATGGCCGGCAACGCACAGCCGCTGCCTTAAGTTCCGCTAAGGTGGCGCCTGCCCGTTGTACCTCCCCTTAATTTCGGGGCAGCGCTATCGCTCCGTCGAAAAAATCGCGAAGGTTGGTGCGGACGACGGGACTCGAACCCGTACTCTCAGAGAGAAGCAGATTTTCGTACCACTTCGGCTTTCGCCGCCGCCTTGCGGCGTTCGTGGTCTGGACTGTCCCTTCACCATGCCTTTCGGCCGCAGGTGCCGCCCGTCCAGTCTCTACACCTTCCCTCGACGAGGGATTGGCTCGGGATTGGCCAGGAGCGTGAGCCCCCCGGCGTTCCCCGACTTTGAGCGGTTCTACTCCGCGGATTTCCCCGCGGGCACTCCAATTCGATGGTCAAAGTCTGCTGCGTCTACCGATTTCGCCACGTCCGCGACCCGTCCCTGTTAAGGCCTCGCCGCCCTTTGCTCAAGCCCCTTGCGCGATCCGTTCGCCGGCGGTCGGCGTCCAGCCATAGATCCAGTCATAGCGCTCGACGAGCTTGCGGCCGCCCATCGCCGCCAGGCCGAGGTCGCGTGCGGCGGAGAAGGGCCAGGACCAGTGGTAGCGCTCGCCATTGCTGCGGGCTTCGGCCTGCAGCCGGGTCACCCGCGGCAGGCGTCGGGCCGAATAGAGCGCCAGCCGGGCCGGGATGTCGTCCTCGCCGGGCGCGGCGAGCGCCAGCGCCAGGACGGCCGCGTCCTCGATGGCGGCGGCGCCGCCCTGGGCCGCGAAGGGCAGCATCGGATGCGCCGCGTCGCCGAGAAGCGCGATGCGGCCCTCGGCCATCGCCGCATCGGCCGCCCGGTCGAACAAGGGCCAGGTCCGCCAGTCCGGACAGGCCGCGAGCAGGGCACGGATGCGAGGATCCCAGCCGGCGAAATGCGGCCGCAGCCGGCGCGTGTCCTGCGGCGTGGACCAGCCGGGCGCGCTGTCGCCGTCCTGCGTCACCGCAACGAGATTGAGCTGGCTGCCGCCCCGCACCGGATAATGCACCAGATGGGCGTGGGCGCCGAGCCAGAGCCCCGTCGCCCTGCCCTGGAGGAGGGGCGGGGCGTCCGTCATGGCGATGACCGTGCGCCAGGCGCGTCGGCCGGCAAAGCGCGGCGGCTCGATGCGCCCGAGACTGCGCCGGACGGAGGACCACAGCCCGTCGGCGCCGATCAGCGCGGTCATGCGCTCCCGCCGGCCCGAGGCGAAGCGCAGGCCGACGCCGCTGCCATCCTGTTCCGCGGCGTCGATCGCATCGCCGTAATGAAGGGTGATCCCCGCCTCGGCCTCGACGGCGCCGAGCAGGGCGGCCTGGAGGTCGGCGCGGTGGATGACCCCGTAGGGCGTGCCCCATCGATGGGCGAAGGCTTCCAGCGGCAGCCGTGCGACCAGGCGCCCGTTCGAGCCCCGCCGGACGAAAATGCTGTCGACGCTCACCATCGGCGCTTCCAGCGCCGGCCCGAGCCCGAGCCCGAACAGCACGTTCAGCGCGTTGGGCGTGAGCTGGATGCCGGCCCCGGCTGCTTCCAGCACGTCCGCGCGCTCGAAGACGGTGACCTCGAAACCGCGTCGTGCCAAGGCAAGGGCGGCCGTAAGGCCGCCGATGCCGGCGCCGGCGATGGCGACGGGTCCGGCCGGGGAATGCGACATGACGCGATCAGGCGGCGTCGGCGATCACTGCGCAGGCGGCCGGATCGGCAGCGCCTGCCGGCAGTTTCGGATCATATTTGTAAAGCGTGGAGCAATAGGAGCACACGGCCTCGTCGTCCGCGCCCATGTCGATGAAGATGTGCGGATGGTCGAAGGGCGAATTGGCGCCCATGCACATGAACTCCTTCGAGCCGACGTGAACGACAGCGACGCCGAGATCGTTGTGGAAGTGGGGAATGGAATGGTCAGCCATCATCAAAGTCCGCAATTGCCGTGCGGCGGACCATAGCGGCGGCGGCCGCGATGCGATAGGGGCTAGCCCGGTGTTTTTGGCATGAGGGACATCGCGACGATGCTGCATTTCGACCATGAAGGCCTCGAGATCGCCTATGTCGACGAAGGCGAGGGGGAGCCGATCCTGCTCATTCACGGCTTCGGCTCCAACCACCAGGTCAATTGGGTCGGCACCGGATGGGTCGATCTCCTGAAGCGGCAGGGGCGGCGGGTGATCGCCTTCGACAACCGCGGCCATGGGCAATCGTCCAAGCCCCACGTGCCGGACGCCTATCATCCCGCCCGCATGGCGGGCGACGCCGCGGCGCTGCTCGACCATCTGCGCATCGGCTCGGCGCCGGTGATGGGATATTCCATGGGCGCGCGCATCGCCGCCTTCATGGCCCTCGACCATCCCCACCGGGTCGATGCCCTGATCCTCGGCGGCCTCGGCATCCATCTGGTGCGGGGCGAGGGCCTGCCGCCGACGATCGCGCAGGCCATGGAGGCGCCGAGCCTGGCCGACGTCCACGACGCCATGGGCCGGATGTTCCGCGCCTTCGCCGATCAGACCGGCTCCGACCGCCGCGCGCTCGCCGCCTGCATCCGCGGTTCGCGCGTGCAGCTCAATCCGGCCGAGGCCGCGCGGATCGTGCAGCCCGTGCTGGTGGCGGTCGGCACCCGGGATCCGATCGCCGGCTCGGCGCGGGACCTCGCCGATCTCCTGCCCAATGCCAGCGTGCTCGATATCCCCGGCCGCGATCACAATCCGGCGGTGGGCGACAAGGTCTTCAAGCAAGGCGTTCTGGCATTCCTGGCGGAAGAGGCCGTCTAAAACAGCATTGGCATGCGACATCCGGCTGCGATAGAAAGAGGGACGGCCGATGGCCGCCGCGACAGCCGAAACCAGCGGACAAGCACATGAATCAGACAAAACGCCTGGTGGCCCATGGGCTCGACATGGTCGATCCGGTCTGGAGCCGGGTCCGGATGGAAGCGGAGGCCGTCACCCATGCGGAGCCGCAGCTGTCCAGCTTCATCTTCGCCAACATCCTGCAATTGAGCTCGCTCGAAGGCGCGGTCGTCCAGCGCGTGGCGTCCAGGCTCGACCATCCGGACATGCCGGCGACGCTGATCGCCCAGGCCTTCGGCAAGGCGCTCGAAGCCGATCCGTCGATCGCCAGCGCCTTCAGGGCGGATATCGCCGCCGTCATCGACCGGGATCCGGCCGCCACGCGCTATATCGAGCCGATCCTCTACTTCAAGGGCTTCCACGCGGTGCAGACCCATCGCCTGGCGCATTGGCTGTGGCGTGCCGGGCGGCGCGATTTCGCGCTCTATCTGCAGAGCCGCTCATCCGCCGTGTTCCAGTGCGACATCAATCCCAACGTGCCGATCGGCCGCGGCATCTTCCTCGATCACGCCACCGGGCTGGTGGTGGGCGAGACCGCGGTGATCGACGACGACGTCTCGATCCTGCAGGACGTCACCCTCGGCGGCACCGGCAAGGAGACGGGCGACCGCCATCCGAAGATTCGGCGGGGCGTGATGATCGGGGCGGGCGCGAAGATCCTCGGCAATATCGAGATCGGGCAATGCGCACGCGTCGCCGCCGGTTCCGTGGTGCTGAAGCCGGTACCGCGAAACACCACGGTGGCCGGCGTTCCCGCCCGCGTCGTCGGTGAAGCAGGCTGCGCCGAACCCTCCCGCAGCATGGACCAGATCCTGCACGGACCGATGCCGAACGACATCTTCTGGCACGATGTCGGCCTTTGAAGCCGCCGCCGCTATCCACCGATAACGGCGCGCGCCTCGTCGGCGCGACCTTGCACCGCCGGGCGCGCCATGGCAAAGGCCCCTCGTCGCCGGTCGACTACAGGGCCGGCTCACAGATTTGAGGACACCCGTGGACAAGAAAGACATGCAGCGCGTCGAAGCCTATCTCCGGCGCACCTTCGGCAACGCCACCATCCGTGTCGTCCCGCGCGCCCGCAAGACGGACAGCGCCGAGGTCTATATCGGCGAGGAGTCGATCGGCCTCATCTCCGAGGACAAGGAGGACGGCGAGACCTCGTATGATTTCCACATGGCCATCCTCGATATCGATCTCGATGGCTGACGTCGCGCGGGGGCTGGGCGACGGCTCCGGCCGGCCAGCGCCCATGCGCGGAAGGTCCTCGGCGTCGCGATGACGTTCGGGCATCGGACGACGACGGGGGCTTCCGGCATGCCCGGCAATCCAGGCGGGAGAACAGACCATGCCTCTCTATGCGCTCGACGACGCGGCCCCCGACGTGCCCGGGGATGGACGCTACTGGGTGGCACCGGACGCCCGGGTGATCGGCCGCGTCACTCTCGGCGAGGACGTCAATATCTGGTTTGCGGCGATCCTGCGCGGCGATAACGAGCCGATGCATATCGGGGCGCGCAGCAACATCCAGGACGGCGCGGTGCTGCATTCCGATACGGGTTTCCCGCTCACCGTCGGCGAGGACTGCACGGTGGGCCATTCGGTGATCCTGCATGGCTGCACCATCGGCGCGGGAAGCCTGATCGGCATGGGCGCGACGATCCTCAACGGGGCGCGCATCGGCAAGGGGTCTCTGGTCGGCGCCAACGCGCTCGTCACCGAGGGCAAAGTGTTTCCGGATCACTCGCTCATCGTCGGCTCACCCGCGCGAGTCGTCCGCACACTGGAGCCGGCCGACGCCGAACGGCTGCTGAGCGGCGCGGCCCATTATGTCGAAAACGCCAGGCGCTTCGCCAAGGGATTGAGGCAGGTCGGATAAGGCCCGGAGGAGGGCCACCGGTCTCTTTTCAGACGTCAGTCGCCCCTGGCCGAGACGATGGAGGTGGTCTGCGTATCGCCGAGCGACACCCATACATTCTGGTCGGTCTGCGACTGGCGCTTGACGTAGCGGTAGCCCGTGGCTCGCCAGGGCAGGATCTTCTGCTCCTGGTTGTCGAGGACGAATTCGCCGCGGTCGGTCTTGACCATCAACACGGCGTGGCCCTCGCCCTTCTTGTCGCGGACGACGGTGATCAGCAGCGCGGAGCGCGGCCACCCCGCATCGATCAGCAGCTTGCGCTTCAGCAGGACATAGTCCTCGCAATCGCCGTAGCCGTCCGTGGGATAGGCCCACCATTCGACCTTGCCGTAATTGTCGAGATCGGTCATCGGCTTGACGGCGTGATTGACCTGTTCGTTCAGTGCGACGAGATCCCGCCACGCCTGGCGCGAGAGAACGATGTCGCGCGCCTCCTGCGGTCCTGGGCGACAGTCGCCGGGGTTGTCGTTGCAGAACTGCAGGTAGCCGGAGGGCGAGGTGGTGACATCGCCCACCGGCGCATAGACGGAGATGGCGCTGGCGGCCTCCGCGGTCCTGACGACGATCGGCACGAAGAGGAGGGCGGCGCAGGCCAGGGCGACAAAGATCCGGACGAACATATCGTGATGCGACGGGCGATCCAGGGTCCGGCCAGGGTCCGGCCTGGGCGTCCGGCGGCTCAAACTGGATCCGATCTTGATCAAGAAGCGCATCGAAATGTCAGATCCGTTATGCCTTTGACCCGCGGGCTGCGGCAGTTGCACGTTCCTGAAGCCAATTTTGCATAAGGCCCGTACCCGCACAACGCTCCTGCCGCACAAAGAACAGGATTCGAACGGGGCGGTTGTGTCCGTAACATCTTGATAAAACGAAAATTAACGCCCCGTTAACCACATTTTTGCGTTTTTGCGCGGGGCGCGCAAGTTAAGGCGGCAACCAGGATTTTCGCCATTTTTTCGTCGCGCTTCGCTCTGTCGGGACGGTTAATGTGCGCGACAGCATGGCTTGCGCATCATGGCTGGACCCTCGCGTTGCGCCGCTGGGCGCAACGCCTCGCATGGGCGCTCAGGTCGCCGCGATGTTGTCGATCAGGCGGGTCTGCCCGATCTTGGCGGCGACCAGCAGGCGGACGGGGCCGGCGGCGGGATCGGCGATCGGGGCGAGGCTCGCGGCGTGCCGCGCCTCCAGGTAGTCGAGAGCGAAGCCTGCCTGTTCGATGGCCGCCCGGCCCTCGGCGAGGGCGGCCTCGATCCCGGCTCCGCCGGCGATGTCGTCGGCGGCCTTCCGGAGCGTGCGGTGGAGAAGGGGCGCGAGCGCCCGGTGCTCGGGAGAGAGAAAACGGTTGCGCGACGACATGGCAAGGCCGTCCTCCTCGCGCTGCGTCGCCACGGCGGCGATCTCGACGGGCAGATCGAGGTCGCGCGCCATCTGCGCCACCACCATCAATTGCTGGTAATCCTTCTCCCCGAACATCGCGACATCGGCGCCGCTCTGCATGAACAGCTTGGCGACGACGGTGGCCACCCCTGCGAAATGCGTGGGGCGGAAGCGATCCTCGAGGCCGGCCGCGGCCGGGCCGCCGACCGATATCGTGGTTGCGAACCCCTGCGGATACATCTCGCCGACCGTCGGAGCGAACAGGATGTCGGCCCTCGCCGCGGACAGGCGGGCGAGGTCGGCTTCCTCTGTGCGCGGATATTTAGCGAGGTCTTCGGCGGGGGAGAACTGCGCGGGATTGACGAAGATGGTGGCGATCACCCTCGCCGCGCGCTTTCTCGCCTCGCGCACGAGAGCGATATGGCCGTCATGCAGGGCGCCCATGGTCGGCACGAGGCCGATCCTGTCGCCCTCGTCGCGAAACTTTCGCACGGCATGCCGCAGGTCGGAGACGGTTCGGGTAATGATGATGTCGGCCATCGCTGGTTCTGCACGGGATTGACGGGTCGGTGGACGGGGAGGAGCGGCACGCTGCCGACGCCGCTATACCGGCAATTCCGGGAGTCGGGCCAGCATGACGTTTCGTCCGGCGGGCGATATGCTGATATCGATACCCGCCTTGCCGCAGGTGCCCGGGAAGGCGGTATTTCCACACCGCTCTCTTGACCATGGCTTCCGCAAGGGGCAAGTGCGGCGGTGGCGGACCGATTCTCGGTCCGCTCCATGCGGGATCGGATGCCTTGAGTCAGCTTATTCTGGGATGCGTGGTTCTGCTCTGCCTCTGGCAGTTGCTCAAGCCCGGCAGCCTGTCGAAGTCGCCGGCCCTGGACCGCCTGTTGCGCCGGGGAGGCAGTTTCCTTGCCTTCGCGCTGGCCATCTTCATGCTCACGCGTGGCGAGATCGGACTTGCCGTCCCGCTGTTCATCCTTGCCGCGGGGCTGCGCGGCTGGCTGCCGCGGATGTCGAAGACGGCCTTCCCTCGGCCGCACCTGCGCGGCAACTATGTCCGGACCGCCACCATGACGGTCATGCTCGATCCGACGCGCCGGCCGGTCGACGGGCAGGTCACCGCGGGGCGTTTCGCCGGAAGAAAGCTGTCCACCATGCAGCCTGCCGAGCTTCTGGCCCTCCGGCAGGAGATCGCGGCCGATTTCTTCGGGCGCTCAATCCTTGAAGCTTATCTCGACCGCCGGCTTTCCGGATGGCGTGAACACTTCCAGGATGATTCGGCAGCGGGGCGGCGGGGCGGCGCTTCGTCCGACTCGATGTCCAAGCAGGAAGCTTACGAGATCCTTGGGGTGCAGCCGGGGTCGAGTGCCGACGACATTCGTCGGGCCCATCGTACGCTCATGAAGAAAATTCATCCCGACAAGGGGGGGACGACGCAGATGGCTGCGCGTGTCAACCAAGCCAGGGATATTCTTCTTGAAAGTCATTGACGCTAACTCCACACATGACGAGCAAGACTGTACATCAAGGTTCGCAGACCATAGTTACACAACGATTAATGGTCTGCCGGCTCGCTGAGCTCTGAAGGAGAGCTCGAAGCACCACGCAGGGACCCCGCTCGTCGGACAGGACGGAGCTTCGCTCCGAAAAGAATCCGGTACCGCTGATTCTTCAAGTAGAAAACCCGCTATTGCTGCGGCGACGGCAGCTTTTCGAGTGGAAACGGTGCACCCGCTCTCCGCCATCGGACCAGGTTGGCTCGCGTAAACGTGAACCACCCCGGCCATATGTCCGGCGGAGCCTTGCGATGTCGGGCAATCAAGGCAACCCCGTGAGGCATACTTTGAGCCAGAGGCCTTATACCGCCATTGTAGTGCGGCAGCCCGAGCGGTATCCAAGTATGTATCAAACTTTCGGGACGCTTTCACTTGCTGGCCTCGATGCGATGCCGGATCGCCCGTTCGGGCGCCGGAGGTCAGAGCTTGACGGCGACGCAGGTGAATGACGCGGCCTTGAGGCTGTTGCAGGCGGCCGTCGCACGGCGCCGATCGTCGAAGCCGCCGAAACGGGCGCGCCACAGCTTCGAGCCGTTGCGGTCCACCATCTCGGTGAAGGGGCTGGCGGAAGCCAATGCCGTGCTGCCGGCCGCCTTGGCGCTGGCCAGCAGCTGCCTCGCCGCGCCTTCGCTGTCGGTGGCGCCGATCTGGATGATCCAGCCGCTGCGCTGCGGAGGCGCAAGGGCGATCTTCTGCGAGGCGGACTGGGGAGCGCTCCGGCCGTCCTCGTCGGCCCTGTAGGTCGCGGTGCGGACCATCTGCACCCCGCCGGTGGTCTCCGGCGCGGCGTCGACATTGCCCTCCGCCTGGATCGGCGGGGTCGCCGGGGCGGTCATGACGGGAGCCGGACCCTGCACCCAGCGCATGACGGGCCCGCTCTGGACGGTGGAGGCGATGGCCGGCTTCGCGGGGGTGAATTGCGCGGGAGCCTCGGGCGCCGGCTCGGGTGGGATATCGGCAGGAGGCCGGACCGCGACGAGCGCCACCGGCGCAGCGACGCGGGGCTTGGGTGCTTCGGCGATCACCGCCGGGCGCACCGTGGGCAGGCTGCGCGGCGCCATGGCGACCGACGAGCCGGTATCGTCGTCGGCCTGGGCGACGGCCGGCGCCGAGCGGTCGACGGCATTGCCGGCATAGGCACGGGACATGTAGGTGTCGATCAGATGGCGCATCACCACGTCTCGGGACGGAGCGCTGTGCCCGCCCATCACCACGGCGACGAGCTGGCGATTGTCGCGCTTGACCGAGGTCAGCAGGTTGAAGCCGCTGGCGCGCGTATATCCCGTCTTGATGCCGTCGACGCCGACGACGCTGCCGAGAAGATGGTTGTGGCTGCCGATGACGTGGCCGCGGAAGGCGAAGCTGCGCGTCGAGAAGTAGCGGTAATATTTCGGGAAACGCTTCTGGATCGCCATGCCGAGAATGGCGAGGTCATGCGCGGTCGAGATCTGGGCGGCGTCGGGAAGGCCGGAAGCGTTGACGTAGCGCGTCCGGGTCATGCCGAGGGCCCGGGCCTTGCGCGTCATGATCGCGCTGAAATTCTCTTCGGTGCCGCCCAGCGCCTCGGCGATGACGACGGCGGCGTCGTTGGCCGACCGGGTCACGACGCCCTTGATGGCGTCTTCGACGGTGATCGTCTCGCCAGGGCGCAGGCCGAGCTTGGTCGGCGACTGGGCTGCCGCATGGGCGGAGACGGGCAGCGGCGTCGAGAGCGAGATGCGCCCCGCCTGCAATTGCTCGAACAGGAGGTAGAGCGTCATCACCTTGGTGATCGAAGCCGGATGGCGCAGGCCGTCCGGCGATGCCTCGTAGAGCGTCCGCCCGGTCTTGACGTCGACGACGATGGCCGAATAGAGCGGATTGTTGACCATGTCGCTGGCGAAGGCCACCGGCCGGCCGGAGCGCATGCGGTGGCTCCGTACGTGCTTGGGCGATTTGCTCGCCGAACTGACGTGATGGACACGGCGTTTGGCGTCTGCGGTTTCCGGGTGGAGCGCCATGGTGGCGCTGAAGGCTATGATGCCGGCTGCAACCATGGTGGTGGTCCGGGCCAGTCCGCCCCCGATCCATCGCGATAGCATGCAAAGTCCCCAATACTCACCGGCGTGAAGGCGCCGTCCGCTACAATTCCACTTGCCGCACCCGCCGCTCGCCGGGCAACTGCCGTGCCCTGACGGGCGAGGCGGCCGCTCGGCGCCGCTGCAGCAACGACACAGTCAATGAAGCTAAGCCGACGCGGTTACGGATCGGTTAAGTGCCTGGAGACGACGGCATTTTAGCGGCAGGGGCAGGCGAAAATCTGCATCCGGAGCACGGGAGGCCACGGCGGAGGGCACCGCCGTGGCGGGCCTGTCCCGTTACCGCCCTGCCGCGCGGGGCGGCCCGGACGAGGCTGCGCGAGCATCCGACAAGCGTCATTTCCAGGTCCTGCTCGCGAGCGCAAATGTGGTGCCGGCTAGCGCTTTCTACCGTCGGATCGAATCGCCAGGAATCGCAAAATTCCATTGATACCAATGTGTTAAATTGGTGAACCGCACCTGCTCGAACGCATTTTGCTTTAGGCGGAAATGGGCTGGAACCGCGTCTCGATCGCCTCGACATCGGCCCGCGTCGGCAATTTGGCCTCGTTGCCGAGAAACTGGATGGCGTGGGTGGAGGCGGCGCGTGCAAAGCGGAAATGATCCTCCCACCGCGACAGCGGACGGGTGAGATAGGAATACATGTAGGCGCCGTGGAAGATGTCGCCGGCGCCGTTGGTGTCGACCACTGCCGCCTTGGGCACCGCGAGGGCAGGCAGGCGCTGGACCTTGCCGGTTTCGTCGTACCAGAGCATGCCGCGTTCGCCGGCGGTGACGCCGCCGATCTTGCAACCCTTGCTCTTGAGGTAGTCCAGCATCTGCTCCTCCGAGAGGTGCATCTGCTCGCACAGCCGCTCGGCGACCACGGCGACGTCGACATAGCCGAGCAGTTCATCGGTGTTCGAGCGCAGGCCGCCGCCGTCCAGCGAGACGAGGCGGCCGAGCTGCCGGAAGGCCTTGGCATAGTAGAGGGCGGCGTCGGCGAGATGGCCGTCGAGATGCAGGGCGCGGCAGCTGCCGAGATTGAGGTGCGGGTAGGGATGGAGATACTCGTCGTCGCGGGCGCGCACGATGGCGCGCTGCCCGTCCTTGGGCATGATGAAGGACAGCGAGGAACGCCTGACTTTCCGGGGATGCACCGAAATGCCGTATTTGGCCGCCATATCCATGAACATCCGGCCGAGCCAGTCGTTCGAATTCGTGGTGATGAGATCCGGAATGACGCCGAGCTTGGCGCAGCAGAACGCCGCCGTGGTTGCATTGCCGCCGAAGGCGACCGCATAATCCTTGGCCACCGACTTCGCATCGCCGCGTGGCATGTCATCCGCGATGAACGTCACGTCGATATAGGCATGGCCGATGAAGAGCGCTTCCATGGCTTGTCGCTCCGAGGAAAATCACGATCTTCCTCGCTTAAACGTCATGCCCGCCCTACGCAAGCGGCCTTTCGCAAGTGCGAAAGGATACAACGCCGCTGGTTACCTTAAGTTCCGCGCCTCTACTGGAAAAATCACGTTGTTGACAAACATGTGGCGCAATTAACCCAACACGTGATGTAAGGCTAGCGATTTAGCGTGGCTCGTATATGATGTCGGAGTGTTAGCATTCATGGAGGAAGTCTCTTGAAGAAGCTCTTGATCGTTGCAGCCACCGGGCTCTTGCTCGCAGGTTGTTCCGAATATTCCCGCTCCGACCGCGCTTTGGGCGGTGGACTTATTGGCGCGGGTGCCGGTGCGGCTGTCGGCGGCATAGCGACTCACTCTGCCGGCGGCGCTCTCGTGGGTGGCGTGCTCGGCGGCGCTGCGGGAGCCATCATCGGCTCCGAGACGACGCCGCGCGCCTGCACCCGTCGTTACTACGACTATTACGGCCGTGCGCATTATCGTCGCGTGCAGTGCCCGTAAGGGGAGCGGCCTCATAGGTCAGAGAGCTCACGCAGTTCGCTGCGTGAGCTTTTTATTGAAGCGAGCGCCGTCCCGCCCGACGGCGGAGCGGCGGGGGCACGGCCGCGAAGGCCGGGGCGAGTCGGCTGCATGCCGATTCGGGGGATGGGCCTGCATGTGAGATGGTCTTGCGTGCAGCGGACGACCTGAATCCACTTAATCTTCGGAAGGGTTTGACGGTATCGATTCTGCTCGGAGAAGCATGATCGATCGCGGTGGTGCTGCGCAAGACTGCTTTTGGTGGGGCCGGAATGATGCTGCTTGATCTCAGCGCCCTGGCATGGGCCTATTATTGTTCGGAGTGGGCGGTCCGCCTCGTCATGGTGGTCGTCATACCGTTCCGGCGCACCTCGGATGCGGCCCGAAGCTGGCTCCTGCTGGTGATGTTCCTGCCGTGGCCGGCCCTGGTGCTCTATCTTCTCATCGGCCGCGCGACCTATCCGAGGTGGCGGCGCCGGCGATTCGCCCAGCTTCCCCGCATCCTGCAGATCTCGGCCGACAGGATTTTGCACCTCACCGACGTGGCGCGCGAACGCCCGCCGCGCCGGTTCGCGCGGGCGGCGGTCCTGATCGAGAAAATCGGCCGGCTGCCGGTCGTCGACGGGGCCAGCGCGGAACTGCTGGCCGACTATGTGCTGATCATCGACCGGCTGATCGGCGATATCGACGCGGCCACGCGGCATGTGCACCTGCTGTTCTACATCTTCGCCGACGACGAGACCGGGGGCAGGGTGATGGAAGCCTTGGGCCGTGCGCGCCGGCGCGGCGTGGCCTGCCGCGTGCTCATCGATGCGGTGGGATCGCGGCCATGGGCCGGCAGGGTGCTGGCGCGGCTGAAGGACTACGACGTGGAGGCCTACCGCATCCTTCCGATCACCCTGTTCCGCCGCAAATCGGCCCGGGCCGATCTGCGCAACCATCGCAAGATCGCGGTGATCGACGGGGTGGTGGCTTATGCCGGTTCCCAGAACATCATCTCTCCCGAGACGATTCCCAACGTCAACAATCAGGAATTAATGCTGCGGCTTGAAGGGCCGGTCGTGCTGGAATTGCAGGCGGTCTTCATCGCCGATTGGTTTCTCGAGACGGAAGAGGCTCTGCCCGTCGACAGCGTGATGGCGCCGACGGCCGCCGCCGGAACGGTTGCGACCCAGGTCCTTCCGAGCGGCCCGGATTATCGCGTCGGCGGCATCGAGAGCCTGCTGGTCACCGTCATCCATTCGGCGCTGCAGCAGGTCGTGCTGGTCACGCCCTATTTCGTACCGAGCGAGGCCGTCCTCAAGGCGATGCAGATCGCGGTGCTGCGCGGGGTCCAGGTGCATCTGGTCGTGCCGAAGATCGCCGACCACCACCTCGTCCGCTTCGCCCAGCAATCCTATTACGACGAACTGCTGGCGGTGGGGGCGAGCATTCATCTCTTCCGCGACGCCTTCCTGCACGCCAAGAACGTGTCGATCGACACTGATGTCGCCCTGATCGGCTCCAGCAACATGGACATGCGATCCTTCGTGCTCAATTCGGAGGTGACGGTCGTGATCTACGACCGTACCGTGACCCTGCAGCTCAGGGCGATGCAGGAAGGCTACATGGCCAGCAGCGACCTCCTCATCCTCGACGAATGGCGCCGGCGCCCGCTGACGACCAAGGTTGCGGAAAATCTGGCCCGTCTGGTCAGCCCGCTGTTGTGACCGGTTGCCGTCCCCCCAAAGCGGGCGAGCAGGCGGTGGCCAGCACCGCAATCAGTGCGGCGGCGATCGCGACGATGACATAGATGCTGGTGAGCGATGTCGCATGGGCCACGAAGCCGAGCAGCGGCGGCGCCGCGAGCAGGCCGGCATAGCCCAGGGTCGAGACGACGGCGATCTGCGCTTCGGGGCGAGGCATGGCACCGGCGGCGCTGAACAGCACGGGGACGACATTGGAAAGACCGAGGCCCGTGAGGGCGTAGCCGGCGATGGCGAGCACGACATTGCCCGAAAGCGGCCCGGCGAGCACGCCGACGAAGGCGAGAAGGCAGCCGATGCGCAGGAGCGTCACCCCGCGGAGGCGGCGGCGGACGAAGTCCCCGCCGAAGCGTCCGGCGGCCATGGCGCCGGCGAAGGCCGCATAGCCGAAATTGGCGTGTTCCGTCGCCGCGCCGAGACTGTCCCGCAGATAGATCGCCGCCCAGTCGAGCACCGCACCCTCGGCGGCGAAGCACAGCGCGGCCATGATGCCCACGAGGATCGCGAGCGGGCCGGGACGCAGGGCCGCCAGCTGCCCCCCCGCCGTCGCCGGTATCTGCCGGCCGGGCGGCAGCTCGGCCTGGCCCCATACGAAGATTGCGGCCAGGACGGCGGCCATCACCAGCCCCTGCAGCGCCCCGCCGACGACGCCGAGCAGCACGGTGGCGAGCGTCGCCCCGGTGAGGCCGCCGATGCTCCACATGCCGTGGAAGGATGACATGTAGGGCTTGCCGGCCTGCTTCTCCACATCGGAAGCGGCCGCGTTCATCGCCACGTCCATGCTGCCCCCGCTTGCGCCGAAGAAGAACAGGATGACGGCGAGCGACCAGATGTCCGGTGCGATGCAGGTCAGGGGCAGCATGATGCAGAAGAGCACGGCGCTCACGCGGATCAGCGCGGCGGTGCCGATGCGCTGCAGGATCCAGCCGCTGCCGGCCATCGCGACCACCGCCCCGGCGCCGAGCAGCAGCAGGGCGCTGCCGAGCACCTCGGGATCGAGGCCGAGACGGAGCTTGGCGAGCGGGATCTGCGTCGCCCACACGCCGAAGATCGCGCCGTTGACGAAGAACATGGCGGCCGTCGGGTACCAGGCGCGCCAGCCGGTCGCAGGGCAAACGGGATCAGACAAGATGTATCTCCACATCGGCGGAATCGTAGCGCTGCCGCGCTGCGTCCGGAATGCTCGCCTGCGTGACCATATGATCGAGGCAGTCATAGGGAGCGACGGCGAAGGCGGCGCTGGTGTCGAGCTTGTCTGCCGTCACGAGGGCGACGATGCTGGCCGAAGCGGCCACCATGGCGCGCTTGAGGCAGGCGTCGTCATGGTCCATGGCGGTGATGCCTGCGGCGATGTCGACGGCACAGGCCCCCAGGAAACACATGTCCGGCCGTATTCTCCCGATCTGTTCGAGGGCGCCGGCGCCGGTAGCGCTGCGCGACTGGACATCGAGCCTGCCGCCGACCAGTACGATGTCGGCGATGCCGCGGTCGAGGGCCGCGACAGCGATATCGGGCGAGGGAGTCACCACGGTCAGGCTCCGGCCGGCGGGAAGCTGGCGGGCCAGCATCAGATTGGTGGTGCTCTGGTCGAGGAGCAGCACCATCCCGTCGCGCAGCAGGGAAAGGGCGTGGGAGGCGAGGCGGGCCTTTTCGGCCTGCTGCATGCCGAGGCGGGTCTCGAAGCGATGGGACAGCTGCGACTTGCGCAGGGCGCCGCCATGGACGCGTTCCACCAGGCCGGCTTCCGCAAGTTCGCGCAGGTCGCGCCGGATCGTATCTTCGGAGACGCCGAACTCCACCGCGGCCTGCGCCGAGGACACCCGGCCGTCCCGGTTCACCCGTTCGAGGAGATGGCGCTGGCGTTCGGCTGGGATGAGGGCCTCATCGGCCGGCAGGAGATCGATCATGAGAGGCTCAGGATGTGCATGATCGTGCGTCTATGCGGCATCATGGGCGTCATATCAAGCAGTAATACGCATAATAATGCACCTTCGTGTAAGTGCAACGCCATCGGCCGGTCCATGGGCCGGCGCGGCGCCTGCGCAGGGTGACTCTCGCCGACGACGGGCTATAGTCTGCGGGGAGACTGATTCATGGTTGCAACATCGGGGCGACAACCTGTGGACGAACCCCAGAAGGAGCAGGACAGTCCCGGACAGTCCGAGGAGTCGATGGGTGGGCTGATGCTCCAGCTCACCATGATGGCCAAGGCCTTCATCCGCTCCCCGCGCCGCAACCAGCTTCTGCTCCTGCTGTTCGGCGTGTTCGTGGTGATCGTGGCCACCGCCTATTTCCAGATCCTCCTCAATGCCTGGAACCAGCCGTTCTACGATGCCCTCGCGCGCAAGGACCTGCCCGAATTCCTGCAGCAGCTGCTCGTCTTCATTGGTATCGCCGGTGCCTTGCTGATCCTCAACGTGACGCAGACCTGGCTCAACATGATGGTGAAGCTGAAGCTGCGCCAGGGGCTCGTCGAGGACCTGATCGGCCAGTGGATGCAGCCCAAGCGCGCCTTCCGCCTCGCCAATTCGAGCCGGATCGGCGTCAATCCCGACCAGCGCCTGCACGAGGACACCCGCCATCTCACCGAATTGTCGACGGATCTCGGCATCGGCCTTCTGCAGGCTTCGATCCTGCTGATCAGCTTCATTACCGTGCTCTGGAGCATCTCGAGCGGCTTCGCCTTCGATATCGGCGGCTATCACCTCGTCGTTCCCGGCTATATGGTGTGGGCAGCGATCTTCTATGCCACGACGGCCTCGCTGATCTCCTGGCACGTCGGCGGGCCGCTGATCGGCCTCAACGCGGACCGCTACGCCCGCGAAGCCGAGTTCCGCTTTTCGCTGGTGCGGGTGAGCGAACATGTCGACGCCATCGCGCTCAACAGCGGCGAGGCGGACGAGGAGCGCCAGCTCAATCTCGACCTCGCCGCCGTTCTCAAGGCGATGCGGCGGCTGGTGACGGCGGCGACCAAGCTCGCCTGGGTGACGTCGGGATATGGCTGGTTCACCATCCTCGCGCCGATCCTGGTGGCGGCGCCGATCTACTTCGCCGGGAGCCTTTCGTTTGGCGGCCTCATGGTGGCGGTCGGCGCCTTCAACCAGGTGCAGCAGGCGCTGCGCTGGTTCGTCGACAATTTCAATTCCATCGCTGATTGGCGTGCGACGCTGCTGCGCGTCGCCAATTTCCGCGCCGCCGTGACGCAGATCGATACGTTCGATCCCGGCAGCAGCCGGATCGAATTTGCGACCTCGCAACCCGGCGAGATGACATTCGAGAATCTGGCGATCGATTCGCCGGCGGGCCGTAGCAGGCTCCGGGAGGACCACGTCACCGTGAAGGCCGGCGAGCGTGTCATCGTCGTCAGCGAGGCCGGCGTCAACAAGACGCTGCTCTTCCGCACCATTGCCGGCCTGTGGCCGTTCGGCGAGGGCCGCGTCGGCATGCCGAAGGGAGAAAACGTCACCTTCATGCCGCGCCGGCCCTATCTGCCGCAGGGCACGCTCCGCCAGGTGCTGGCCTATCCGCGGCCCGTCGGGCAGTTCGGGGACGAGGATTTTCGTACGGCCCTGTCGGCGATGCGGCTCGACCACCTGATCCCCGGGCTCGACCGCAATCTGAGGTGGGACAAGGATCTCGGCGACGAGGAGCAGCAGGGGCTGGCCTTCGCGCGCCTCGCCCTCCAGAAGCCGGCCTGGCTGGTGATCGACGAGGCGCTGGAGGGCCTGGACGACGACCTGCGGGAACGTGCCGTCGGCATTCTCGAGAAATATCTCGGCCAGGCCGGCATCGTCCATATCGGCCGGGCCGGCCTGCAGGCCGGCTTCTTCCCGCATGCCCTGCATCTGGTGAGCGAGGGCGAGCCGGCATCGGCGACCGCCGGCGAGCAGAAGCATGGCGGCGACCATCGCTCCTTCTGGTCGTTCGGAAAAGACATCTGAATCCAGCACGCCGGCGACGAATTGAAAGGGGGTCGTCGGCCGGCGCTGCTGCCGGTCACGCCCCGGGAAAGAACGGAGGACGCGGGACATGACCAAGGTCAAGGTCGCGAAGAAGAACGCCAGGAAGGAAGGGCGGCCGGTGGCCGTCGATGCCGATAGGCTGCCGCCTGCGCAATTGGCGGAGCTGCCGGATGACGACCTGCTGGAGGCGGTGCAGCGCCGCACCCTCCGGTTCTTCTGGGAAGGCGCCGAGCCGGCGAGCGGCATGGCGCGGGACCGCACCATGCGCGCCGCCGATCCCGACAATGACCTCGTCGCCATCGGCGGGACAGGATTCGGCGTGATGGCGATGCTCGTCGGCATCGAGCGCGGGTGGATCACCCATGCCGAAGGGCTGGCGCGGCTCGAGCGCATCATCGACGTCATCGAGCCGGCGACCTGCTTCCACGGGGCCTATCCCCATTTCATGCATGGGCGCACCGGCGCCGTATGGCCGTTCAGCCGCAAGGACGACGGCGGCGACCTCGTCGAGACCGCCTTCCTGTTCCAGGGCCTGCTCTGCGTGCGCGAATATTTCGACGGCGACGGGGCGGCGGAGCGGCGCCTGCGCCAGCGCATCACCGGCCTGTGGGGCGAGGTGGAGTGGGACTGGTACACGCGAGGGCGCAAGGTGCTCACTTGGCATTGGAGCCCGAACAACGGCTTCGCCCTCGACCACGACATCCACGGCTGGAACGAATGCCTGATCGCCTATGTGCTGGCGGCTTCCTCGCCCCGCTATCCGGTCGGGCCCGAGGCCTATCATCGCGGTTTTGCGGCCAGCCGCG
This sequence comes from Labrys monachus, assembly GCF_030814655.1. Taxonomy (NCBI): domain Bacteria; kingdom Pseudomonadati; phylum Pseudomonadota; class Alphaproteobacteria; order Hyphomicrobiales; family Xanthobacteraceae; genus Labrys; species Labrys monachus. The sequence continues at coordinate 4,050,777 of NZ_JAUSVK010000001.1, read as the reverse complement.
ACTATGGCCCGCCGCGGCGCTATCACGACATCGAGCTGCCGATCGGCCCGGATCGCGGCGGACCGCTGTTCTGGGCGCATTATTCATTCGTCGGCCTCGATCCGCGCGGCCTGAAGGACCGCTATGCCGATTATTGGCAGCAGAACACCGCCCATACCCTCATCAACTACCGGCATTGCGTGCTCAACCCCAACGGCCATGCGGGCTACGGGCCCGATTGCTGGGGCCTGACCGCCAGCGACGATCCTGCCGGATATGATGCGCATGCGCCCGACCACGACAACGGAGTCATCACGCCGACGGCCGCCCTGGCGAGCTTTCCCTATGCGCCGGAACAGGCGATGGCGGCCCTGCGGCATTTCCTGCGCAAGCATGGCGACAGGGCCTGGGGGCGCTTCGGCTTCGTCGACGCCTTCTGCGAGGACAGGGACTGGTTCGCCGACACCTTCCTGGCGATCGACCAGGGGCCGATCATCGTGATGATCGAGAACCACCGGACGGGCCTTCTGTGGAAGCTGTTCATGCGCATACCCGAGATCCAGGCCGGCCTGCGCAAGCTCGGCTTCTCGAGCCCCCATCTCGCGCCGGCGTGACAGGGGATCCAGGTCTCGGGGGCTCTGACGGGACGTCCCCCGCCGGGCATGCGCCGGCCTGAGCGAGGTTCACAGGCGAGAACGCCCGTGAGCCTCCGCAAGACCCTTGAAAGGACGCAGCAATTTTCGGGCCCATCCGTTGATGGGACCGAAAATTCTGCTAGGCGGGCTTCTCGATCTCGGTCCGATAGAAGGCGATCGAGGTCGGCGTGCCCGTCTCGACCTCGATACCGGTGGGCGTCAGGTCGCCGGTTTCGCGATCGACGGCGAACACCGTCACCCGGTCGCTGTTCTGATTGGCGACGACGAGGAAGTTGCCCGAAGGATCGATGGCGAAATTGCGCGGGATCTCGCCGCCCGAGGGCACCGTCTTCGTCAGTTCGAGGCCGCCATCGCCGTCCAGGGCGAAGATCGCGATGCTGTCATGACCGCGATTGGCGACATAGAGGAAGGCTCCGTCGGCGGAAATGCGGATCTCCGAGCAATGATTGACCGTCGCCGCCCCCTCCGGCATCGTCGAGGCCGTGGCAATCGTGGTGAACTTGGCCTGGTCCGGCTCGTAGCTGAAGGACGTCACCGTCGAGTCCAGCTCGTTGGCGACATAGACGAAGCGGCCGCGCGGATGGAAGACGAAGTGGCGCGGGCCGGCTCCCGGCGCGAGCGAGGCGGCGCCGGAGCGTGAAATCGCGCCCGTCTGGCTGTTGAAGCGGTAGGCGACCAGCAGGTCGAGGCCGAGATCCGCCACCACGACGTAGCGGTTGTCCGGCGTCGCCAGCACCGAATGGGGATGCGAGCGCTCCTGGCGGTCCGGCACCGGGCCCGTGCCGGAGTGGACGGCGTCGCTCACGGAACTCATCAGGCCGCCATCGGGGCGGACCGGCAGAATGGCAACCGCCTTGTTGGGCAGTTCGCCTTCGGGGGCGAGGCTGTAATTGGCGACGAGGAGGAAATTGCCGCTGCGGTCGAGGCTGTTATAGGCAGTGATGCTGCCGAGCGAGGGCTGCTTGTTGATATAGCTCAGCTTTCCCGTCGCCGGATCGATCGCGTAAGCCGAAACCGTGCCTTCATTCCAGCCGAAGACCTCGCTGTTGGCATGCAGGGCGCGATGCCGGGTGTCGACACCCAGATAGGTCGGATTGTCGATGCCGTCGGTGATGCCGATCGGCCCGATCGCCCCGCTCGCCTCGTCGAAGGTGAAGGCCGCGATCCCCTTGCCGTTATGCGTGGGATAATAGGGCGTCGGGCGCGTGCAGCAACCCACATAGAGATAAGTACGTTGTGCCGGCATAACTTCCTCAAACTGTGGTGCGGATGGGCGACTTATGTCCGTGTAGCGAAACAGGTGCCGTGATAACAACCCCAGGGCCCGCTTGATCCACCGTCGGCCTCTGCCGAGAGGCCGCTGGGCGATCTGCGGATTTCGACCGGCACGACCAGCGCCGCAGCCGCACCGGGACGGGGATCTCCGTCCGTCGGCCGGCCATCCACGGCGAAGGTCCGCACCGGCAGACCCGCACCATAGGCCGGGAGGAAGAATCTAAAAAGCGAAATGCCGACGCAATTCCGCCGAATTCATGCGGCGGTCGGAGGCATGGTCCTCCCTGCGCCCGGCGTGCACGCAGGGCGTTCCCTCGTCGTCACGGCGTGTCGAGGCCGAATTCCTTCCGCAGCCTCACGGTATGCTCGCCGATGCGCGGAGCGGCCGTCTCCATCTTCCGGCGAGCCCCGTTGACGCGGATCGGCGAGCGCGTGGTGCGAATCGAGACGCCGTCGTCCCGCTCCACCGTCTGCAGCATGTCGAGGAGTTTGAAGCCGTCGCTCGCATAGAGCGCGGGCCAGTTCAGGACCTCGGCGCACCAGACGTCGGCGGGTTCCAGGATCGACAGCCAATGGGCGATCGGCCGCACCGCGAGGCGCTCCGCGATGATCCGCTTGAGGCTGTCGCGCTCGGTGAACGCGGCCGATGCCGGCAGGCCGGCGATGTCAGGCAGGTCGAGCAGCGGAGCGAGCCTGTCCAGCGGCATCATGGCGAGCGCCAGCCACGAATCGGACGTCTTGTAGACGCCGTAGGGGGCGGCGAGATAGGCATGCGCGTTGCGGAAGGACGAGCGCACCGGCAGCCTGCCGCCGTCGTTCATGTAGGTGGTCAGCACCTCGAACTGGAAATCGACGAGCGCCTCCAGCAGGCTGGTCTCGACATGGGCGCCGATGCCGGTCCGGCTTTTGCGCACGAGGGCGGCGAGCACGGCCTGGACGATGGCATTGCCGGCGAGGAGGTCGGCAATGGCGAGGCCGAAGGGCACGGGGCCCTGGTCCTCGTCGCCGTTGAGCCACATCACGCCGGAGCGGGCCTGGGCGAGAAGGTCCTGGCCCGGGCGCATCTTCCACGGACCATCGTCGCCATAGCCGGTGATCGAGGCATAGACGATGCCGGGATTGATGGCGGCGGCGGCGGCATGGTCGAGGCCGAGGCGCTCGATCACCCCGGGACGAAAATTCTGGATGACCACGTCCGCCTTCGCGATCAGCCTGCGAACGGCCGCGACGTCGTCCGGGTTCTTGAAATCGGCCGAAAAGCTCTCCTTGCCGCGATTGATGGCGTGGAACAGGGTCGAATCCCCGCCGATCTCGGTGTCGGAAAGATAGAGGCGGCGGCAGAGGTCACCGCCGTCGGGGCGTTCGATCTTGATGACCCTGGCGCCGAGGTCCGACAACCGCAGGGCCGAGAACGGGCCCGACAGGAACTGGCTCATATCCAGCACGAGGATGCCGTCCAGCAGTTTGGCGTCGCCGATGTCGTCCGCCGAAAGAGAGGTCGCAGTCATTTCACCGTTCGTTTCTGTCTTCGAAGAGAGGGGCGAAGCTCGCCGCGTCGCGGTATTTCACGGTCTGGAGATGTTCGCAGTAGAGCACGAGCTCGCCTTCGCCCTTGAACACCTCGTAGGAACAGCGGATCAGGCCGAGCTCCCGATATTTCGGCCTTTTATCCAGATTGGTGCGGATCGTGTAGATGGTGTCGCCGATGAAGGTCGGCTTGATGAAGCGCAGCCTGTCATAGCCGTAGGAGAAGGCGTTGACGCAGTTGGTCGCGACCAGGCCGAGGCCGGCTGAGAACACGAAGGCGCCGGCCACCAGGCGCCTGCCGAACACGCCTTCGCTGCGGGCGAAGATCTCGTCGGCGACATAGGGATGCATGTCGGTGACGAGGGCGTTGAACTGCATGGATTCGCCCTCGGAGATGGTCCGCCGGAGGGACCGGATCCTATGGCCGACTTCGAAGTCCTCGTAGAACCAGTTCTCGGCGTTCCAGACCGGCAGCGCCGCGTGGTCTTCGGGCATGGTGGCGGGAAAGGTGCTGGCGATACCGACTGTCGGCTTGAATTCCGTCATGGCAACCTCTGGAGCGCGGACATCCTGTCCGCTCTTGGGGGGTGTTCGGCGAGGACAGAAGGCGGAGGATGTCCGCGCTCCGGGGCTACAGCCGCCAGATGCGCCGGGCATTGCGATGAAACAGGCCTTCCCGCTCGCCTTCGCTGCAGCCGGCGAGCAGGGCATGCGTCGCCGCCACCCAGGTCGAGAGCGAGGCGTTGAGCGTGCAGACCGGCCAATCGCTGCCCCACACCACGCGGTCCCAGCCGAAGCTGGCGATGACATGCTCGACGAACGGCCTCAGATCCGCCACCGTCCAGTTCGCTCCGTCGGCATAGGCGACGACGCCCGAGATCTTGGCGGCGACATGGGGCCGCTTCGCCAATGCCGAGACGGCCTCGCGCCAGGGATGCTCGGCGCGGTCCTTGATCGCCGGCACGCCGCAGTGATCGAGCACGAACGAGACGTCGGGCGCGCTGTCCGCCACGGCGATCGCCTTCTCGATCTGATGCGGCAGCACGCACAGGTCGAAGGGGCGGCCGGTCCCGGCCAGACGTGCGATGTTGGCGCGGAAGAGGGCGCCTTCGCTGAGGTCGTCGCGCTCGGTATGAAGAACGCGGCGAAAGCCCTTGATGAAGGGATTGGCGCATTGGCGTTCGAGGAAGGCGGGGAAATCCACGCTTTCCGGGCGACAGGCGCTGATGGCGCCGCGCAGCAGGGTCTGTCGCGCGCGCGACAGGCCCTCGACATAGGCGTTCTCCGCCTCGATCATCGCGGGGTCGACATCGACCTCCATATGGAGGGCGTCGGTGATGCCGCAGCGCAGGGCCTCGCGCTCATAGCTCTGGTAGCTGAAGGTGCGGCGCAGCGCTTCGGCCCCGTCGAGCCACGGATAGCGCAGCGCCTCGAGGTCGACGATGTGCAGATGGGTGTCGATGAGCGGCATGCCGGTTCCCCCGGATCTTTTATCGTCGTTGGGTCGATGGAATAAATCACTAATGAAAGTTTCATTCAAATAAAAACTCATTGCGGCGGCCGTTCCTGAGCGAGACGGGCCGGCCTATCCTGCATGGGCGCCGTATGCCTCCTCCGGCTCGGCCTGCCCGCCGAGCGTACGGGAAAGAACCGAAGCGGCCTCGACGATCATGGCGATCGCCTCGGCGATGTCCGGCGCCTTGCGGCCGAGCGGGGAGATGTAGGGGCAGGTCAGCGCGGCGAGGGCGTGGCCATCCGGCCCCAGGATCGGCGCCGACAGGTTGTAGACGCCGGCCGTCTGCATGCTGGGCATGATCTCATAGCCGCGCAGGCGGGCCTGGGCGAGGCGCTCCTCCAGGTCGTCCGGCGGCTCGTCGTCCGGCGCGCTTTCGTGCTCGGCGATCATCATGGCGCGCTCTTCGGCGGAGCGGAACGCCATGAGGATGTGGCCCGAGCCGGTGTTGAACAGGCTCACTTTCGCGCCGACGCGGATGGCCATGCCCCAATAGCCGGGAGCATCGATCTGGGCGATCACGATGACGCCGGCCTGGTCGTAGACCGCCAGATGGTTGGATTGCAGCGTCCGGGCGGCGAGGTCCCGCATGAGCGGCGTCGCCTGCGACACCAGCCGGCGGATCGGGCGATGCAGATGCGCGAGGCCGAAAAGGCGCAGCGTCAGCTCGTAGCGGTCGCTCTCGTTGCGGGCGACGTAGCCGCGCCGGACCAGCCGCTCGAGCATGCGGTAATTCTCGTTCGGCGTGCGTCCGAGCGCCTTGGCGATCTCGGCCTGGGTCAGGGCCCCGTCGACGGACGCCAGCAATTCGAGGATATCCAGTCCCTTGTCCAGCGCCGGAGCCCGATAGCGGTCTGCGTCATGGCCTTCGTTCATCGGCGGATACCCCATGTCGGGTTGATGCCACGTCTCGGGTGAACCCTATTGGCCGGGCGCCGGGCCGTCCATGGCGGCGCGGCGAGGTCCACCGGTCGATTGACAGGGCGGAATGCGTATGATTTGCTAGTAAATGTTGCATCCAAATTTGGGCAAGACAAGAGACTTTGTTTCCTGGCGGGCATCAAGCCCGCGGGCAGGCACGGCAAGGGAGGAAATGATGAGACAGACGATGCTGTGGGCCTCGATGCTGGCGCTCGCGGTCGGGCAGGGGCCCGCCATGGCGGACGGCTTGCCGGGATCCTTTCCGGGCGTGACCATCGACGCCAAGCTCATCGGCGGCCAGCAATACGAGCCGCTCTACGGGCGCATCGCCGCCTGGGAGAAGGCCACCGGCGCCAAGGTCAACATCGTCTCGAAGAAGAACTATTTCGACCTCGACAAGGAATTCAAATCGGACATCGCCTCCGGCACCATCTCCTGGTGCGTCGGCTCGAACCACACATCCTTCGCGCCGGGCTATCCCGATCTCTACACCGACCTGACGCCGCTCCTGCCCAAGGAAGAGCTCGACAAGTTCGTTCCCGCCAACCTCAAGGCCTCGACGATAGACGGCAAGCTGCTGATGCTGCCGCGGGCCCAGTTCGACGTCTCCGCGCTCTATTACCAGAAGAGCCTCTATACCGACGATGCCCGCAGGAAGGCGTTCAAGGACAAATACGGCTACGAGTTGGCACCGCCCAAGACCTTCAAGGAATTCGGCGACCAGGCGATCTTCTTCTCCAGCCCGCCCAATTTCTACGGCACGGAATTCGCCGGCAAGGAGGAGGCCATCAACGGCCGCTTCTATGAATTGCTGGTCGCCGAGGGCGGGCAATATATCGATGACGCCGGCAAGCCGGCCTTCAATTCCGCGGCCGGCGAGCGCGCCCTCCAATGGTTCGTCGACCTTTACAAGGCCAAGGCCGTTCCGGCCGGCACCACGAATTATCTCTGGGACGATCTCGGACAGGGCTTCGCCTCCGGCACCATCGCGCTCGATCTCGACTGGCCGGGCTGGGCGACGTTCTTCAACGACCCCAAGTCTTCCAAGGTCGCCGGCAATGTCGGCGTGATCGTGCAGCCGATGGGGTCTTCCGGCAAGCGCTCGGGCTGGTCGGGCGCCCACGGTTTCTCGGTGACCGAATCCTGCACCCACAAGGATGCCGCCGCCTCGCTCGTCTGGTGGCTGACCAATGAGGACAGCCAGAAGGTGGAAGCCGCCAATGGCTCGCTGCCGACCCGCACGGCGGTGTGGGACTGGGACATCCAGCAGGCGAACGGCAACGCCTACAAGACCGAAGTGCTGACCGCCTTCCAGGAAGCGGCGAAGAACGCCTTTCCGGTGCCGCCGATCGCCGAGTGGATCGACATCTCCAATGCCGTCTATCCGGAATGGCAGGCCGCTGTTCTCGGCGACAAGACCGTCAAGCAGGCGCTGGCCGACGCCGACGCCAAGGCGATCAAGGTGCTGCAGGACGCCGGCAAGATGTAGCCGGTCTCGAACGCGGCGAGGCATTCTTCACCCTCCCCTGGAGGGGGAGGGTCGAGGCGGAGCCTCGGGGTGGGGTGCCTTCCTGCGGAGAATACCATCTTTCTGAAATGCCCTAAAGCTTTGGAACGTCGAGCCTTTTCACCCCATCCAGCTCTGCGAGCCGCCCCTCCCCCTCCAGGGGAGGGTGAAATTCACGCCCCTCCAGCCTGAAACCGAGGCGATGAAGCCCTTCCGTATCAGCACGCCCTTCCTGCTGCTCCTGCCCGCGATCCTGATCCTCGCCGCGGTGGTGATCGTGCCGCTGGCGCTGTCGCTCTATTCGAGCTTCACGCCCTATCAGCTGATCAGGCCCAACACGCTCTTCGTCTTCATCGGGCTGCGCAACTATGCCAACATCCTGGCGGACACCGATTTCTGGTGGGCGTTCGGGCGCACGGTGCTGCTCCTCACCGTCGCGCTCAACCTGGAGATGCTGCTGGGCCTCGGCCTCGCCATCCTCGTGGACAAGGCGACGCGGGGCCAGCGCGTGCTGCGCACGCTCCTGATGTTTCCGATGATGTTCTCGCCGATCCTGGTCGGCTTCCAGTTCAAATTCATGTTCAACGACAATGTCGGGCTGATCAACAACGCTCTGCAATCGCTGCACGTCACGCAGACGCCGATCCCCTGGCTGATCAACGGCGCGCTCGCCTTCTTCGCCATCCTGATGGCGGAAGTCTGGTCGTCGACGCCCGTCTTCGCCATCCTGATCCTGGCCGGTCTCCTCGCCATGCCGCGCGAGCCGATCGAGGCGGCGCGTGTCGACGGCTGCACGCCCTGGCAGAGCTTTCGCTATGTCACCTGGCCGTTCATCATGCCTTTCGCCTATATCGCCATGACCATCCGCTCCCTCGATGTCGGCCGGGCCTTCGACATCGTGAAGATCATGACGGATGGCGGCCCGGCCGGGCGCACCGAGCTGATCTGGACCCTGATCGGCCGCACCGCCTTCAACGGCAGCGGCCATATGGGCTACGCCAATGCGATGGCCTATTTCTCGATCCTGCTGTCCATCGCCTTCACCTATTATTTCTATCGCAAGCTGGCGGCCGCCCGCACGCAGATCGCGGCGGAGTGGTGATCATGGCGGTCGATCGCAATCGCGCCTCCCGCAACAGCCGCCGCCTCGCCGCGGCCGGCCACGCCGTCGGCCTGTTCCTCGCCATGCTCTTCATCTGCCTGCCCGGGGCGTGGATCGTGCTCAACGCGCTGCGGCCGACCGTCGAGATCATGGCCAAGCCGCCGGTATGGATCCCGCAGAGCCTGTCGCTCGACGCGTTCACCGCCATGTTCGGTGCGGCGGGGCAGGGCGGAGTGCCCGTCTTCGATTATTTCCGCAACTCGCTGATCATCTCGGTCACCTCGACGGTGATCGCGCTCGGGGTCGGCATGGCCGGCGGCTACGCCTTCGCGCGCTTCCGCTTCAAGGGCAAGTCGGCGCTCTTCCTCGCCTTCATGCTGACGCGCACCGTGCCGGGTGTGGCGCTGATGCTGCCGCTCTTCATCGTCTATTCGCGGCTGCACATCATCGACACCGATTTCGCGCTGATCCTCACCTATGTCGCGCTGAACATCCCCTTCACCATCTGGCTCATCGACGGCTTCTTCCGGCAGGTGCCGCGCGATCTCGCCGAAGCCGCGCAGATCGACGGCTGTACGCGCTGGCAGGCGTTCTGGACGGTCGAATTTCCCCTGGCGGGGCCCGGCATCGCCTCTTCCGGCATCTTCGCCTTCCTCACCTCGTGGAACGAATTCGCGCTGGCTTCGCAATTGACGCGCTCGGTCGCCTCGCGGACCCTGCCGCCGGGCCTGCTCGACTACACCTCCGAATTCACCATCGACTGGCGCGGCATGTGCGCCCTCGCCGTCGTGATGATCGTGCCGGCGCTGGCGCTGACCTTCATCGTGCAGAAACATCTGGTGTCCGGCCTCACCTCCGGCGCCGTCAAAGGCTGATTCATGGCAACTGTCTCGCTCCAGAAGCTGGTCAAGCGCTACGGCGACGTGGAGATCGTGCACGGCATCGATCTCGACATCGCCGACCGCGAATTCATCGCCCTGGTCGGCCCGTCGGGCTGCGGCAAGTCCACCACCCTGCGCATGATCGCAGGGCTGGAGGACGTCTCCGGCGGATCGATCCGCATCGGCGGCGACGTCGTCAACGACCTTCCCCCGCGCTCGCGCAACATCTCGATGGTGTTCCAGTCCTATGCGCTCTACCCGCATATGACGGTGCGCGAGAACATGGGCTTCTCGCTGAAGATCGCCAGGCGGCCGCAGCCCGAGATCGACAGCCGCGTGCTGGAGGCGGCGGCGATCCTGCATCTCGAGCCGCTGCTCGACCGCAGGCCGTCGCAGCTCTCCGGCGGCCAGCGCCAGCGCGTCGCCATGGGCCGGGCCATCGTGCGCCAGCCCGAGGTGTTCCTGTTCGACGAGCCGCTGTCCAACCTCGACGCCAAGCTGCGCAACGAGATGCGGACGGAGATCAAGAAGCTGCACGCCAAGGTGCAGGCGACTGTCGTCTACGTCACCCACGACCAGGTCGAGGCGATGACGCTGGCCGACCGCATCGTCATCATGCGCGACGGCCATATCGAGCAGGTCGGCACGCCGGACGAGGTGTTCTCCCGCCCGGCGACGAAATTCGTCGCCGGCTTCATCGGATCGCCGCCGATGAACCTCGTCGACGCGGTGGTCGAGGGAGACCGGATCCGGTTCGCCAACGGGGACGGCCTGCCCATCCCGCCGCAATTCGCGCCCGAGCTGGCGCCCGGCCGGAAGATCACCCTCGGGCTGCGGCCGGACGACCTCTATCCCACCGGGCACGGCCTGCATTCGGGCGACGCCGCCGCCGTGCACCAGCGCGACCTCGAGGTCGCGCTCACCGAGCCGCTCGGCAACGAGACGCTCGTCTTCGTCGAGTTCGCCGGCCGCGAATGGGTCTCGCGCATGCTGAACCCGCGTCCGCTCGCCATCGGAGCGCCGGTTCCGATGAGCTTCGACCTTTCCAACGCCCATCTCTTCGCGGCCGACACCGGCCGTGCCATCCCGCGCAGGAGCTGACGCATGGCCCGCATCGAGAAAATCGAACTGCGCATGGTCGACCTTCCGCCCAAGGTGAAGCGGACGGATGCCATTCAAAGCTTCGTCTCGCAGGAGACGCCGATCGTGACGATCACCGATGCCGACGGCGCCGTCGGCACCGGCTATTCCTACACGATCGGCACCGGCGGCTCCTCCGTGATGCGCCTCCTCGCCGACCATCTGGCGCCGCGGCTGATCGGCGCCGACGCCGACCGTATCGAAGCGATCTGGCACGACCTCGAATTCGCGACCCATGCCACCACGATCGGGGCGATCTCCGCCATCGCATTGGCCGCCATCGACACCGCCTTGTGGGACCTGCGGGCGAAACGCCAGAACCTCCCGCTCTGGATCCTCGCCGGCGGCGCCAAGGACCGCTGCCCGCTCTACACCACCGAGGGCGGCTGGCTGCATATTCCGCGCGAAGCGCTGGTCGAGGACGCGCTGGCCGCCAAGGCGAAGGGCTTTCGCGGCTCGAAGGTCAAGATCGGGCGGCCGCATGTCTCGGAGGACCTCGCGCGGCTTTCGGCGGTGCGCGCCGCCGTCGGCTCCGCCTTCGAGATCATGACCGATGCCAATCAGGGCTTCATGGTCGACGAGGCCGTCCGCCGCGCCGGCCGATTCGAAGAGCTCGACCTCGCCTGGATCGAGGAGCCGCTGCCGGCGGACGACATCGACGGCCATGTACGGCTGACGCGGTCGACCTCGACGCCGATCGCGATCGGCGAATCGCTCTACTCGATCCGCCATTTCCGCGAATATATGGCCAAGGGCGCCTGCTCCATCGTGCAGACGGATGTGGGGCGCATCGGCGGCATCACGCCCTGGCTCAAGGTCGCCCATGCGGCGGAAGCCTTCGACATCCCGGTCTGTCCGCATTTCCTGATGGAGCTGCATGTCAGCCTGACCTGCGCGGTCCCGAACGGAAAATATGTCGAATATATTCCCCAGCTCGACGATCTCACCCATAAGGGCATGACGATCGAGGACGGCATGGCGCTCGCGCCCTCCGAGCCGGGGATCGGCATCGACTGGGACTGGGACGCCGTCAAGGCGCGCAGCGTTCCGGAATTCACGCGCGAGATAAGCGCATAAGGGAGGAAGCGACGATGAAGCGCATGGGCATGATCCTCGGCCTCAGGCCAGAGCATATCGCCGAATACAAGCGCATCCATGCGGATGTCTGGCCGAGCGTGCTGGCGCGGATCTCGCAATGCCACATCCGCAACTACACGATCTTCCTGCGCGAGCCGGAAAACCTGCTTTTCGCTTATTGGGAATATCACGGCACCGATTTCGCGGCCGATGCGGCGGAAATGGCGGCCGATCCGGTCACGCAGGACTGGTGGAAGATCTGCATGCCGATGCAGGCGCCGCTCGAGACCCGCGCGGAAGGCGAATGGTGGGCCTCGATGGAAGAGGTCTTCCACCATGACTGACGGGGCTTCCCTGGGAGCGCGGGCATCCCGCCCGCCTCTTGAGCCGCAGCCGGTTGCAGCCGGCCTGCGACGGGTGCGCTCGTGGACGGGAAGGGCGGACAGGATGTCCGCGCGCCCGGGAGCGGTGCCTCTCGACCGAGAGGGCGGTGTCCATGTCCTTTGATCCGGCTGTCCTGCGCCAATCCTGGCCGATGCCGGCAGAGGCCCGGCCGATCGTCACCGTCGGCGCGGGATCGATCGTCGCCGATGCGCATTTTCCTGCCTATCGCAAGGCGGGATTCCCGATCGCCGGCCTGTTCGACCTCGATCCGGCCCGGGCCGAAAGGGTCGCCGCCGATTTCGGCGTCGAACGGGTGTTCGGCAGCCTCGACGAGGCGACCGCCGTTCCGGACGCGGTATTCGATCTCGCTACGCCGCCCGGCGCCCATCTCGACGTGCTGCGGCGGCTGCCGGACGGTGCGGCCGTGCTGCTGCAGAAGCCGATGGGGCGCGATCTCGCCGAAGCCACCGCGATCCTCCAACTGGCGCGGGCCAAGGGCCTGAAGGCCGCCGTCAACTTCCAGCTCCGCTTCTCGCCGATGATGCTGGCGGTGCAGGATGCCGTGGCGCGCGGCCTGCTCGGCAGGCTCGTCGACGTCGAGGTCCATCTTGCCATCGACACGCCCTGGCATTTGTTCGCCTTCCTCAAAGGCATGCCGCGCGTCGAGATCGCCGTGCATTCGATCCATTATCTGGATCTGATCCGCTCCTTCCTCGGCGACCCCGCCGGCGTGCACGCCAAGACCATCGGCCATCCCGCCTCCGAGATGGCGCAGACGCGGACCTCGGCGATCCTCGATTATGGTGATGACGTCCGCTGTACCCTGTCGATCAACCACAACCATGCCTTCGGGCGGCGCAACCAGGTGGCCGAGTTCCGCTTCGACGGCACCGAGGGCGCCGCGCATGTCAAGCTAGGCCTGCTGCTCGATTATCCCCGCGGCGAACCCGACGAGGTCTGGCTGCGACCGAAGGGCGAGGCCGATTGGGTGCAGGTGCCGCTGACGGGCGGCTGGTTCCCCGACGCCTTCGTCGGGCGCATGGCCAATCTCCAGCGCTTCGCTTCGGGGGAGGACGCCGAACTCGCCGCCTCGCTCGAGGATGCCTGGTCCACCATGGCGCTGGTCGAGGCGGCCTTCGCGTCCAGCGCCGCGCCGGCGACGCCCCTTGCTCCCCGTCCGTGAGGAAACGATGGCCGAACAGACCGTCCATTTCGAGGACTACCAGCTCGGCCATGTGCGCCTGACCACAGGCCGCACCATCACCGAGACCGATATCGTCGTCCACGCCGGCCATACCGGGGATTTCTTTCCCCACCACATGGACGCCGAATTCATGAAGGATTCGGCCTTCGGCCAGCGCATCGCACACGGCACGCTGGTATTCGCCGTCGGGATCGGCCTCACCGCGACGCTGATCAATCCCGTGGCATTTTCCTATGGCTATGACCGCCTTCGCTTCGTGCGCCCGGTCTTCATCGGCGACACCACCCGCACGCGCGTAACCGTCTTCGCCAAGGAGGACGATCCCAAGCGGCCCGGCCAGGGCAGGGTGATCGAACGCTGCGAGGTGATCAACCAGCGTGACGAAGTCGTCCTTGCTGCCGATCACATCCTGCTCGTACAACGCAAATCGCCCGATACTCTATCGGTTTGAATCGAAATCATAAGACGGAGAATGGAGATGACTCTTTCCTTGAAGGGCAAGACCGCGCTGGTCACGGCGGCTGCCCAGGGCATCGGGCGGGCCTCGGTGGAAGCGCTCGCCCGCGCCGGCGCGCGCGTGATCGCGACCGATATCGCCGACGACAAGCTGGCGGACCTTGCCGCCATCGAAGGCGTCACGGTCGCCCGTCTGGACGTCCTGTCGCCGGATGCCATCGCCTCCTTCGCCCATCTCCACGCCAAGGATGTCGACATCCTCTTCAACTGCGCCGGCGTCGTGCATGGCGGCACCATCCTGGAGTGCAGCGAGAAGGACTGGAACTTCGCGTTCGACCTCAACGTCACCGCGATGTTCCGCATGATCCGCGCCTTCCTGCCGGGCATGCTGGAAAAGGGGGATGGCAGCATCATCAACATGGCGTCGCTCGCCTCGAGCGTGAAGGGCGTGCCGAACCGCTTCGCCTACCAGGCCTCGAAGGCGGCCGTCGTCGGCATCACCAAGTCGGTCGCCGCCGACTATGTCAGCAAGGGCATCCGCTGCAACGCCATCGCTCCCGGCACGGTCGAAAGCCCGTCCCTGCGCGAGCGCCTGGAAGCGACGGGCGACTATGAAGCCGCGCGCAAGGCCTTCATCGCCCGCCAGCCGATCGGCCGTATCGGCCAGCCGGAGGAAATCGCCGATCTCGTCGTCTATCTCGCCGGGGCGACCTACACCACCGGACAGGTCCACGTCATCGACGGCGGGTGGTCGGCCTGAACGGCGTCTTTCGCATCCTCGCCATGCGGGAGGGGACGCCGGCTCTCGGCTCTTCCCGCATGGGGCGAGGCGATCGCCTCTGAATGCGATGTCATCCCGGACGCGATGCGGCACGCGGTGGCGCTTCGCAGATAATCCCACGGGAAACGAGACAATCCCCGAGGAAGAACAGGTGGAAAGTCAGGGAATGAGCATCAAGCTGCAGGGCATGACGTGGAGCCATCCGCGTGGCTATGATCCCATGGTCGCGGTCTCCGCAACCTGGAAGGAGCGGACCGGCGTCGAGATCGCCTGGGACAAGCGCTCCCTGCAGGATTTCGAATCCTATCCGGTCGAGGACCTCGCCGCGCGCTACGATTTCATCGTGATCGACCATCCCCATGTCGGGCAGATCACGCATGAGAAATGCCTGCTGCCGCTCGACGTGCCGGGCCGCGAAGCCGAGCGCGCCGCGCTGCGGGCGGGCAGCGTCGGCAAGTCCTATGACAGCTACACCTGGCAGGGCCGGCAATGGGCCTTTCCGATCGACGCGGCGGCGCAGGTGCAGGCCTATCGGCCGGACCGCCTCGGCCGCGCGGTGCGCCGATGGGACGACGTGATGGCGTTGGCGCGGCAGGGCCGGGTCGCCATCCCGCTGCGTCCGCCGCATTCGCTGATGTCGTTCTACACGCTGGCGGCCCATATCGGCGAGCCCTGCCACGACGCGGGACCCCTGCTGATCGGGCCGGCGACGGGCGTTGCCGTCCTCGAACGCCTGCGGACGCTCGCCGCACTCGTCGACCCCCGCAATTTCGAGCAGGATCCGATCGCCGTGCTCGAAGACATGGCCGCCGCCGATGCCGGCATCGATTGCGTGCCGCTGACCTATGGCTATGTGCCCTATGCCCGCGACGGCTTCCGCGCCCATCGCGTGGGCTTCGGCGATATACCTGTCGACGGCGATCTCCCGCCGCGGGGCTCGGCGCTCGGGGGGACCGGCATTGCCGTTTCCGCGCGCACGCAGCATCCGCAGGCCGCGCTCGATTTTGCCTATTTCATCGCCAGCGGCGCGGTGCAGGAAGGCATCTTCGCGCGATCCGGCGGGCAGCCGGGCCATGACCTCGCCTGGAGGGACGCCGGCATCAACGCCGATACCCATGATTTCTACCGGGATACCCGCGCAACGCTGGAAGCGGCCTGGGTACGGCCCCGCCACGACGGCTACATGCCCTTCCAGCATGCCGCATCCGAGCTCATCAACGACGCGCTGCTGGACCGCGCGAGCGCTTCCGCCTGCGTTTCCGAACTCAATCGCCTCTTCGCCGCGAGCCAGGAATCCGGCCTGTAACCCCCCGGAAGACGCATCGCCCGGCAATGCCGGCGGTGCGTTTTTGCCCGGCTGATCTGTAGTATGTGACAAGGTGCTGTGCCATAGGTCCGGAAATTCATTGAAACGTCACAATCGCCCGCCTGCGGTTTGAACTATCGTGATCTGGAGCGCTATCGTGCAATTAGGCGTCAATTCTGATCCGGCCGATCCCGTCCTCCCCCCGATGCCACCGGTTGCTGCGAACAAGGAAATCGAGCTGAAGCTGCTCGTGCCCGCAGGCACGCTCGACAGTCTCGCCGACGTGCCGATCATCGCGCAGAACGCCCGCAACCGGGGTGTCTTCCGCAAGTTCGAGAATGCCTATTACGACACGCCGGACCGCCAGCTCTTCCGGAACGGCATCTCGCTGCGCGTGCGGCGCAGTGGCAAGACCTTCATCCAGACCCTCAAGCGCCCGGTGGACGGGACGGACCCGCTGTCGCGCCACGAATGGGAAGTGGCCGTGCCGGATTTCGCGCCGCATCTCGACCTGCTGCCCCTCGATGAAATCGGCGCGGGTCTCGTGGGCGTGACCGATGCGGTGCTGGAGCAGGTGTTCGCCACGCGTTTCCGCCGCCGGGTCCAGATGGTCGATCTGCCCTCGGCCAGTATCGAGCTGTCCTATGACAGCGGTTCGATCGAGGCCGGCACCCGGCGCGAGGCGATCTGCGAAATCGAGATCGAGCTGAAGAGCGGCAATCCGGTGGCGCTCTACGACATCGCCCTGTCGCTGCTCGATTCCGCGCCGCTGCGCGTCGGCACGCTGACAAAGGCCGATCGCGGCTATCAGCTCGCCTATGACGTCGCCGCCGAGGGAACGCGTTCGGCGAAGGCGAGCATTTCGGCGTCCGACAATATCGACGAGATCGTCTCCAAGCTGCTCGGCGACTGCCGGCGGCACATGGTGGCCAACCAGGCGGCCGTCGAGGCGGGCAAGGCGCCCGAAGGCGTCCACCAGATGCGGGTGGCGCTGCGGCGCATGCGGACGGCGATCTCGATCCTGCAGCGGCAGATCGGCTCGCCCACGCTCCAGCGCCTGGGCGGCGAGGCCAAATGGCTCGCTTCCGCGCTCGGCGCCGTGCGCAATTGGGACGTGCTGGTCACCGATACGGTTCCGCAGATCGAAGCCCATTGCGCCGACCGTGCGGCGTTCGATGCCCTGCGCCAAAGCGTCGAGCCCCATCGCCTTTCGGGCTATGCCGCGCTGCGCGAGCTGTTCGCCGGCCAGCGCTACAACCGCTTCCTTCTGATGCTCGGCCACACCATCGAGCGCCGGGTCTGGCGCAACGACATCGCCAGCGCTTCGCTCACCATCCTCGCGGAGACCGCCGACGGCTTCGCACGCCAGGCCCTCGATCGGCTGCACCGGCGGTCGCTGAAGGCCGGCTCCCATTTCAAGCGGCTGCAGCCCGTGGCCCAGCACGAGCTGCGCCTGGTGCTCAAGAAGCTGCGCTACACCGCCGAGTTCTTCCGCAATGTCTTCGAATCGGAAGACGATGCCCAGCGCTATCTCGCCCGCCTCGCCGCGCTGCAGCAGAGCCTCGGCGTCGCCAACGATACGGCCACTACCGGCGGGCTGCTTTCCGTGCTGGTGGACGGGGCGAGCAGTTTCGACCTCCACCGCGGCGCCGGACTGATCGCCGGCTGGCAGGCGCGTGACAGGCTGGCCGGATCCGGCAAGCTGCACAAGGTCTGGAAGCGCTTTGCGCAAGGCGAGCCTTTCTGGCAATAGGCGATTGCCAGCGCGCTGAAACTGCGGCACATCCCCGGCATGCAGGCGGGAACTCCCGCAGCCGAATGGAAGCGAACGGCCGGAATTTCGGAAGAGCCAGGATTTCAGGATAGCCATGAGCCGAATTGCCTATGTCAACGGGGTCTATGTGCCGCTTCGCGACGCCAGCGTGCATGTCGAGGATCGCGGCTTCCAGTTCGCCGACAGCGTCTACGAGGTCTGTGAGGTGCGCGACGGCGCGCTCGTGGACGAGACCCGCCATATGGGCCGGCTCAAGCGCTCGCTGTCGGAGTTGAGCATCCGCATGCCGATGGCCGAGAATGCCTTGAAAGTCGTCCTGCGGGAGACCCTTCGCCGCAACCGCGTCGTGAACGGCATGGTCTATTTCCAGGTCAGCCGCGGGGCCGCCAAGCGCGATTTCCTCTTTCCCTCTCCCGACACGCCGCCCACGCTGGTGGTGATCGCCCGTTCGCTCGACCGCGCCAAGGGCGATGCGGGGGCGGCCAGCGGCATCGCCGTCATCACATTGCCCGACAACCGCTGGGAGCGCGTCGATATCAAGTCCACGGGCCTGCTGCCGAACGTCCTCGCCAAACAGAAGGCCAGGCAGCAGGGCGCCAAGGAAGTATGGTTCTTCGACGAGCAGGGCTACGTCACCGAGGGCGGATCCAGCAATGCCTGGATCGTCACGGCGGAAAACACGCTGCTCACCCGGCCGGCGGAATCCGGCATCCTCCGCGGCATCACGCGGACCACGCTGATGGATCTGGCCAGGCGCGACAATATGGTGGTGACCGAAAGGGCCTTCACCGTGGCCGAAGCGAAAGCCGCCAAGGAGGCCTTCGTCACCTCGGCGACCAATGTCGTCATGCCCGTGGTGAAGATCGACGACACGGTGATCGGCGACGGCACGCCGGGCGCGCTTGCCCGGAAGCTGCGCGCTCATTTTCATTCAGTCGCCGAGCATTCGGTGTAAATGTATCTTTTTTCCGGTCACTGCCGTATTCACGCCGTTGTTTTGCTGCCTATCCATCGTGCAACGCCTATCAGGCGGAGCGCTGCGGAGCGACAGGTAAACTTTTGCTTGCGCTGAGCAGCAAGCATGTCGACTATATATGTTGGTTAGAAGGCCCGTGCTGCCGGCTTGAGCCGGTTGTATGTGCTGGATACGCGGGAAAACCGCGGTCAAAGGAGTTTCGGGGGTATTATGGCGGCTGAGCGCACCCAAAATCTACAGGACACGTTTCTCAACAATGTCCGCAAGAACAAGATCCCGCTCACGATCTTTCTGGTGAATGGCGTGAAACTGCAGGGCGTGGTGACCTGGTTTGACAATTTCTGCGTGCTTTTGCGCCGGGATGGTCATTCGCAGCTCGTCTATAAGCACGCGATTTCCACCATCATGCCGGGACACCCGGTCCAGCTCTTCGAGGGTGGTGAGATCGAGGGAGCGGACAAGCTCTGATTCTTGCCGTGAGGCGGCGGGACGCGTCCCGCCGGAAAGTCATCTTTTGACATCAAGCAATCCCAAAGACCCCGCGAATCGCATTGATGCGCATGAGCTGGAAGTCGCTTCCGGCACGCGGACCTATGTCGTCGCCCCCGTGCTGTCCCATCGCAGCGCGGAGAGCGGCCCTGCGCGCTCGCCCGAGGCCAAGCGCGAGGAGGCCGTAGGCCTGGCGGCCGCCATCGACCTCAACGTCGTCGGCTCGGTGGTGGTGACGCTCGCCGAGATCCGCCCGTCGACCTATCTCGGCAAGGGCAAGGTCGAGGAGATCAAGGCGATCGTCGAGGCCGAGGAGATCACGCTGGTGCTGATGGACTGCGCCCTTTCGCCGGTGCAGCAGCGCAATCTCGAAAAGGCGTGGGGCGCCAAGGTCATCGACCGCACCGGCCTGATCCTTGAAATCTTCGGCCGACGGGCGCGCACGAAGGAAGGCACGCTCCAGGTCGAACTCGCCCATCTCAACTACCAGAAGGGGCGGCTCGTCCGCTCCTGGACCCATCTCGAACGCCAGCGCGGCGGCGGCGGCTTTCTCGGCGGCCCTGGCGAAACGCAGATCGAGTCCGACCGGCGCCTGCTGCAGGACCGCATCGTCAAGCTCGAGCGTGAGCTGGAGCAGGTCAAGCGCACGCGCGCCCTCCACCGCGCCAGCCGCCGAAAGGTGCCCTATCCGATCGTGGCGCTCGTCGGCTACACCAATGCGGGCAAGTCGACCTTGTTCAACCGCCTGACGCGGGCGGAGGTCCTGGCCGAGGATATGCTGTTCGCGACGCTCGACCCGACGCTGCGCGCGCTGAAGCTGCCGCACGGCACCAAGGCCATCCTCTCCGATACCGTCGGTTTCATCTCGGAATTGCCGACCATGCTGGTCGCCGCCTTCCGCGCCACGCTCGAGGAGGTGCTGGAGGCCGATGTGATCCTGCATGTCCGCGACATCTCGCATGGGGATACCGAAGCGCAGGCCGCCGACGTGCAGAACATCCTGCAGGGCCTCGGCGTCGAGACGAATGCGGAGCGGGCCATCATCGAGGTGTGGAACAAGGTGGACCTCCTCGATGCGCCGGCCCGCGAAGCGCTTCTCACCGCGTCGCGCCGGGATGGCGACGGCAGGCCGGTCGTCGTCTCCGCCATTACGGGGGAGGGCGTCGACCACCTGCTGGAACGCGTGGAGGCGGCGGTCGCGGCCGGGCGGCTGACCCTGACCATCGATGTTCCGCCCGCCGACGGGGCAGGCCTCGCCTGGCTCCACGACAATTGCGACGTGCTCGAGCGGGAGACCGACGAGGAGGGCGTGACGCATGTCACGGTACGGGTGGCGCCCGCCCGGGCCGACCAGGTCCGGCGGCGGTTCGGGCTGACCGTGATCGGGCCGCCGGAGCCGGATTTCGTCAGAAAGATCGGCTGACCGCGCATCGGCGCCGCGTGATCGGCGATCGCGTTCGATCGCGACCGTCGGTCAATAGCCTGCGCAATATTCGCGCCCATAGGCATCCGCGCCCCAGCGGGAGCACTGGTCGGCGGCAGGAGCGGGACGAGGGGTCGTCGCCGCGCCGATGATCGCGCCGGTCGCCGCGCCGAGCGCCCCGCCGACAAGGGCGCCGGTGCCGGAGTCTCTCGAAACCATGCCGCCGATGAGGGCGCCGGCGGTGCCGCCGATGACGGCACCGCCGAGGGCGCGGTCGCCGGGGCTGGAACTGCATGCGGCAACGTTGAGCGTGATGGCGCCGATCAGCGCCGAGCCAAGCAATCTGTTCATCCGAGTACCCATACGCAACGATACTGATAGGGCGTGTTTACTGAAAATTAACTGTGTGTATAGATTGAGTCATAAGGATGGCAGCTCGCCTCAAAGTGCCGCCACAATGCTTAATACTAATTCTGATCTGCTCCAGAGCTCATTTGCGCCGGGGTAAAATCATGTTATACGTAGCGTTATGGAATATTATGCGTGGGAATTACCTCCGCTTCGACGGCGCGGTGCCCGCTTGAAAGAGGGTTAATCAGCCCGAGCACGATGGAAAAGCCCGCTATGCACGGCGGCCGGATCTGACCTTATCCGGAAGGCACCGCCCGGCCGGCCGGGCCCTTGCGACGCGGAGGAGGGCGCGTTCCGCCGCGGCAACGCTTGCAGGCCGGGCAACCGGCTGATCGGAACTCCGTTTTGCGTTTGATGGAAAAGGAAGGCTCTCCGGCATGGCTCCAATCCCGTCGGCGATATCGGGACGTCGGGCGCCGCCCACCGCTCTGACCCGGGAAGGCATCAGCCTCCCCGTGATCGACGTCACCGATCCGCGTTTCCACATTGCGGAAGATCCGCCGGCGATGGCGCGGCTCTACAAAGCCGTCGCCGAGGGCGATCGCGGCCGCCGATGGATCCCGGCCTTCGTCGTCAAGGCGATGCTTCGCGCGCTGGCGCGGCGATCGCTGCTGGCCCAGGCGATGTTCGGCTCCGACGGGAGCTATCTCGACGGCCTGAGCACCTATGTGCTGAAGCTCGGACCGGCAAACCTGCCCCCGCCATTCGACGGGCCCGCGGACCGGCGCTTCGCCGCCCTGCCGCATGTGACCTTCCTGCGTCTGAGGACGCAGCAGGTTGCCCGCATGCTGGCGGACGGCATCGCGCGGGCGCCGGCCGCCGCCGGCGCGCCGCTGCACCTCGTCAATATCGGCGGCGGCCCGGCGATCGACAGCCTCAACGCCCTGATCCTGCTGAAGCGGGACAGGGCGTCGGTGCTGGAGCGGCCGATCGCCATCCATGTCCTCGACGGCGACGATGCGGGTCCGTTCTTCGGCGCCAATGCGCTCGCGGCGCTGCAGGCGCCGGGCTGCCCCCTCGAAGGATTGGACGTCACCTTCGGGCACCGCTTCTACGACTGGAACGACTTTGCTGCGCTCGAGGAACTTGTCCGTGAGTTGGTCGCGGGCGGCGCGCTCCTGGCGGCCTCGTCGGAAGGCGCCCTGTTCGAATATGGCGACGACAGCGCCATCATCGGCAATCTCCGGGCGCTGCGCAGCGCCGAACTCGTGGTGGGTTCGGTGACGCGCGGCGACAAGACCCGGCGCGACATGATCGCCAACAGCCGGTTCAAGCTGTTTCCGCGCGGTCTGGAGGGCTTCGAGCCCCTGGCGCGCCAGGCTGGATTCGAGGTGGCCGCCAGCGAGCCGGGCGTGCTCAGCGACCAGGTGGCTCTGCGGCCGGCGGGGCAGACGGAGCGAGCCCTTTCCTGAACCGGCCGGGCATCACAGCCCCGCGCGCTTCGCCTCGTCCCACAACCCGTCCATCTCTTCCAGCGTCGAGCCGCCCGGCTCGACGCCGCGCTCGGCGAGTCGGTCCTCGATGAAGTGAAAACGCCGCTCGAATTTGGCGTTGGCACCGCGCAGGGCTCTTTCCGCGTCCGCGCCGGCATGGCGCGCCACATTGGCGACGGCGAAAAGGAGATCGCCGATCTCCGCGGCGATTTCGGCATCGTCCGCCCTCGCATCGAGTGCGGCCTCGATCTCGTCGGCCTCTTCGCGGACCTTGGCGAGGACCATGCGGATGTCGTTCCAGTCGAAGCCGACCTTGCCGGCCTTCTCCTGCAGCTTCACCGCGCGGGTGAGGGCCGGCATCGCGGTCGGGACGCCGTCGAGCGCGCTGGACGGCCGGGCAGGGCTTCTCGCAGCCCGCTCTGCCTTTTCGGCGGCCTTGATCTCACCCCAAAGTCGCTTGACCGCGTCCGGCGGCAGGCTCCGCGCTTCGCCGAACACATGCGGATGGCGGCGGATCAGCTTGGTGGTGATCGCCTTCACGACATCGCCGAAATCGAACAGGCCCTTTTCCTGCGCCATGCGGGCATGGAAGACCACCTGCAGCAAGAGGTCTCCCAGTTCGTCGTTGAGATCGGCCATGTCGCCGCGCTCGATCGCATCGGCGACTTCATAGGCCTCCTCGATCGTGTAGGGGGCGATGGAGCCGAAATCCTGTTCCAGGTCCCAGGGGCAGCCGGTGACCGGCGTGCGCAGCGCGGCCATGATCTCGAGCAGCCGCTCGATATCGCGGCTCGGGACGGGCGCGGCAATCGGGTTCCCCGTGTTGTTCATGGCATTCTCCATGGCCTGCCATAGCGCAGATGCCGCGATGATTCCCTGGAAAGATTGTCGCGACGATCGTGGCCTACGGCAAGGACAAGACGCTCCCGCCCGCGGCGCCCGCCGCCAGGCCTGCGATTTGCACAGGCCATCGCCGCGAGCCCTGCGAATTTGCCTTGATTGCAGGGACGCGATTGTCTATCGGAAAGCATACGGAGACGTGGCCGAGAGGCTGAAGGCACTCGTTTGCTAAATGAGCATACCCCACAAGGGTATCCAGGGTTCGAATCCCTGCGTCTCCGCCATTTCCTTGCTTTTGCGACGTTTTTAGCGGTTCTCTGCTGATTTTCTGCCGTTCGCCGCCCATCGCCACTGCCGGCTTTGGCGACGACCGTCGTCGTCAGGGGAAGCGATAGCCCGCACCGAGCGGAAAGACGCGCCGATTCGTTCGGCCGGCGAAGCCTGATCCGATGGGCCACGGCGACGATTGGTCTCTTTCGACGTCGCGTGCAGGCGCGAAAAGGCGCCGCGTCGCCCTGTTCTCGCTGCCGGCTCTGCCGCCGTCCGGTCTATGGCCAGCATATCCGGCACAATCCGCGAAAGACGATCCAATAGCCGCCGGTCACGAGCAGGTAGCCGGTGGACACGAGGGTGACGGCGGTCCACTTCAACGCATTGCCTGTGATTTGCGCGCGGGCCGACTCGGCCGTGTGACGGGCCCAGGGGAGTCCCCGATCTTCACTTTCAAGCTCGGTATTGCCGAAAATTTCGACTGAGACAGAAACATGAAGCCCGTCGCGATCTCGCCTCGGGAAGCGCATGGCCGAACGCAATCATCCATGGCGCGGGTGTCGTCGAAGCGAGGCCCCGACGACAGGCGGATCGGCAGAGGGGGCGGCGGCCACGAGATGAGCGGGAACCGATGGTGGGTAGGACAGATTGTCCCTTGAACGTGTAAGCCATATGTTGTTACCACCTTTAAGTTGTATAGTCGGTATGGCTTTTCTTGCCTGGGGGGATTTCAAGTGTTTATGCGAACTATCTTCGCTGCGTTCGTCGCAGCTGCTGCGACCATGAGTTCTGCGACGGCTTCCGACCTGCCGGTGCAGGGCGCGGAGCCTGTCGCTCCCGATGTGCCTTTTTCGTGGACGGGGTTCTATGCGGGCGTGAACGCCGGCTACGGCTGGAACGGCGCCAGCAAGATCAAGGACCCGACCTATTACGACGACGGCGATGTCGGCACCTATGCCAATGGCTGGTTCTCGAGCCAGCGCCGATCCGCTCGCGGATCCTTCACGGCCGGCGTGCAGGCCGGATACAACCAGCAGTTCGGTCCCTTTGTGCTCGGCATCGAGGCCGATTTCAATTACCTCGGCCAGAAGAGCAAATATCTGGCGGCGGATAATGCTGATATTTATCCGAATCCTCCTATCGAGGGGCAGGACTACAATTACCATCTCCGCGAACACTTCTCGTCGGAAAGCAAGACGGAATGGTTCGGAACCATCCGCCCGCGCGTCGGCTTCACGCCGACCGATCGATTGCTCGTCTATGCCACCGCCGGCCTCGCCTATGGTGAGGTGAAGAGCAGCGGCAACTACAACTGGCACGAATACGGATATTGGTGGTGCACGCCGGTCTGCGGCCAGAACGGTGACTTCGACCGAAGCGGTGGCTTCTCCGGCTCGACAAACGCTGTCCGCTGGGGCTGGACCGCCGGCGGCGGCGTCGAATACGCCATCACCGACCATCTCGCGATCAAGGCCGAGTATCTCTATGTCGATCTCGGCAAGAAGAACCATGTCGTCGTAAGCGCGACAGATCCCCGGGAGTTCATGACCTGGAAGGACGCGAGCAGGGCGCATATCGTTCGGATCGGGCTGAATTACAGATTCTGAGTGCCAGCGGGCCGTGGCCAGCCGGCGCGGCCCGCCTTTCCAGTAGCACCCTTGCCCTGGACGTCCACCGAGCTGTTCTGCAGCGGTGCGGAACAGCCGGTGCCTGCGAACGCCCTTCCCAAACCGTGTGACCATAGACGGCTGTCGGCAGTTTGACGCCGGCCCGAATCAGGTACAGGTTGGCGGACACAGGGGATCTCCGGAGAAACTCGTTAGAGAGGCCGCTCCGACAAGGCTCGAGCGGACAGCGTCAGCATCGCTTCCGAAGCCGATTCCCCGGCGCCGTTCTGCAGCCTTAGGGTGAGCGTCGCTTCAAGCCCGATGGCCGATCCGGAAACATTGTTCGATTTGAGCCGCGGGTAGACGTTTCGGCGCGTTCCGTATCGTGGCCCGCTTGGTTTCCGTGTCCGGCTCAGCTGCCTCACACGATCAGAGGCCCTTTCGCTCTCCCCATCAGCGAGTCTTCCACGGCTGTGTTGGACCCGCGCCCTCGGTCGAGGCCGGCACGCCGGGGCCGTCGCTTTCTCCATCGGCGATCTTGCCCTCGTGGTGGTGCGCGGTGCCTGCGAGCAGGAACGGCGGAGTGCCCCTCCTGAAGAGGATGGCCGCGCCGAATGAATCGATCAGCGAGAAACATACCGTAACGATTTGAAATATAATAAGAATAAGATCCATTCCTGACGCCTCTCCACACGAGATCTGCTGCAGGTTCACACGGAGGGCCTCAAACCTCACGCGAAGGCCGATCTTGGCTCACACGCATCTCAGCCATGGTCTCCGCCGGTTCCGGCTACAGGCCGGCTGCCTTCTCTCCAGGACGACGGGCCGTTTCCGACCGTGTCTTGCTCCCGCGGATCAGATGCCGACGCGAAACAGGTCCAGCGGACGCTTGATCATGGTCATCGGGGGCTTCGCCGCGCTCTCACACGATAGAGGGTCGGGAGCCTGGGGTCCGCGCCGGCCGGACCATCTTCATGGAGAAGGGCGAGTCCAGGGCGGTGGAGATTGCGCTCATCGCAGCAGCGAGACCGGCAATGTAGGTTCGACGCTTGGATATCATCGTCGCGCCGGCCGCCTACGCCCAAGCGGGGCGAGCGGGCGTCTCCCACGGAGGACAGCGCATGTCAAACCCGAGTCGGGCCGGCGGCGCCGAGGCAAGGTCACACGAAACGTCGTCCTGCTTCACACCAAACGGATGCCTGCGTAGAGGCCCGTCCGATGCTCTCCGGTTGAAGAGCAGCGGCATCGGCAACTTCTCGCCTCACACGAAAATAAATTCATAAATTGAATGAGAAAAGAACATCAACTATTTGAAATTAAATAATGATATATCTCATATTTGTTCGCTGTGACCGATATGGGCGGAGCGTTCGTGATCAAGCCGGACGCGCCGGATGCTCCCTCGGCTCCCGTAGCGGGCCAGTGGCCGGCGATGCTTGTTCTCAGCGTATGGGAGCGATCCCGGCCGAATGACATGTCCTATCCTTCCACGTCCGCGTGGCGCTTGCCACCGGCATGCCGGAACTTGGCGCATTGCATCGCCGCCGCGTCTCGTCGCCGATGTTGCCGTGTAGCGGTCGCCGTTCCCTTCGACGGAGACGCCGGCGCCTTCACAGAACCGCCGGCGGCGACCGGACGCGCGTCTTATCGGTGTGAGGCTGCCGCAGACGGGGCAGGGTGGGAGACGGGCCGGAACGTCCGGAGCCCCCATCCAACATCTTGTTGAGGATACCGGATTTTCTGACCGTTCACACAGGCAGGAGGCGCGTCTGCCACGAGCAGCGGGCTGCGCGGGCCGTTGCCGCTTTTCCCGGGATTCCCTCGGGGAACGAGGCGCAGGCAGCGCCACTTTAGCGGCGAATTAAGCATATCCCGAGAAGGGCAGGCCGCCCAATGGTGTGAGACCAGTACAAATTAAGGATAGTTGCACATATTCCTGCTGTCCTCAGGTGTCCCGGCTTTCGCGTGAGCCATTGCGGCGACATACTGCGCCGCAATTCCCTGCGCTCATCGCGGCTGGCGTGGCCGATGTTTTCGAGGAGGGTTCCGCTATGGCGTTGACGATTGACCGACGATCGGCATTGGACGCCTTGACGCATATTCCGAGACCGGCGCCGGAGAGGGTGCCGGCACTGGATAGAGCCCCGGCGCCCCCGGTGAATGTGCCGGTCGAGCGGGCGCCGACCCCCGCGCTGGAGAGGGCGCTGAGCAATGTCGGCGTCAGCCTGCAGGACGACCTGATCCGGGCCATATGCGAGGGGCTGGGCCTCGACACAGTTCCGGTTGAACCGAGGCCGCGCCCCGAGCCGCCGGTGGCCGGTCCACCCATGGCGCGGCATGCCGCCGCCGGCACGCCCGGGCCATCCGCCTCGCCGGCTTGGGCGCCCGCACCGCGGCCCTCCGCGACTGTGCCGCCTGGATCGCCGACGGCCATCGGTACCGGCCCGCTCCCGCCATCGGTGGCGACCGACACGAGGACGCCGTCCGACGCTGCTGTTCGGGCGGAGCGGTGGTCGACGAACAGGCCCCAGCCTGCGCCGCCCCTCGCCAGGGGGGGCGCCCCATTGCCCAGGGCCGAGCCTGCCGCCGCAGAGCGGGCCATGCCCGCCCCGACGATGTTCGAGTTGGCTCGCGGCGAACTCCAGGCGATGCCGGTGCTGCAGGCGGCGTCCAATGTCCCAGGCGCGGTTCTCCAGCCCCTCGAAGAAGCTGTGGCCGCGCTGGGGACGGTGCGCGAGGAGAGGAGTGCCGGCGCGTCCGTCGCGGTCGAGACCGCGGCCACGTTCAACGAGCCCATACGGCTCCCGGCCGATCTGCCGGCGCCGGCTTCGACGGAGCGGCCCGGCAAGGCGGCGAATGGCAGAGCCGAAGCGCGGCGGCTGCGCGCCAAGGCCCTGCGTGAGAGGGAGAACGAGACGAAGCGGCTCGCCGCGCTCGCCACGGCGCGTACCCGGCGGAGCATCCGGGAAGAAGCCGGCGAGCGCCTGCGGGTGCTGGAGAAAGCCCTGCGCGACCTCAGCCTCGACCATACCATGGTCACCTACAGGGGATGCGAGCGCATGATCGTGTCCTGGTGGATGTCGGCCGAACTCGTCAAGCGCGAAGGCAAGCTGTCGCTGATGAAGCTGGCAAAGCACCGCGCCTATGACTTGCGCGGCGCTCCGCCCTTGCCGGAATTGGACGAAACCGACCCGGCGAAGCGCGCTCTGAAGCAGAAGGAGTGGGCGCGGGCCGGATTGAAGAAGGTGCGCTATCTCGAACGCGAGGGAGGCCCCTGGCACGCGTTCAGGACGTCCCTCGACGTGGAAGCCGACGAGGACTTCTGAGATTTCGCAGGCCCGGGAGTGCCGGGAGGGGTGGTAGCCACCCCTCCCGGCTTGCTCAGAACCCTCGCCTGACGTCCGGCTTCGGTGCCGGCCGGGGCTGCTCCGGGGTCACGCCGGGATAATCGATATCGTCGCCGACATCGCGGGAGTCTTCCTCGACATCCGCCCGCGCGCCAGGCGAGCCGATAGGGAGGTCGGCAGGATCGGCTGCAGGCGCACCGAACAGGCCGTTGGCGGGGGTCGATGCGGGACGGTCGAGCGGGAGGTTTTCGCTATGTCCGCCCGCTTGCCCAAGGTCGCTGGCCTCAGCGGCAGTACGGCCAGGCCCGTCGAAGCGCGGCCGTTCCATGCCGCGATCGGCGGCGGCCGGGCCGAGCGCCGGGGTCTCGTCCGCCGACGGAAGCAGAGGATCGGTCGGCTCCGGGGTTGCCATGCCCGACGGCGTCGATAGGGCGGAGGCCTCCTGAGCGGCGGCGCCCTCCGACGCATAACCGCTCCAGCCATCGGCCTTCCATTCCGACGCGCGCTGCTGCACGTCGACGGCGCCGTATTCCTCGAGGATGCCGCTCGTCAGGCCGACATCGGCTTCAGCCACGGTGACGCTCAGCACGGTGCTGCCGCGTCGAATGCCCTCCGCATAGCTGTAGCGGTCCTCGTCCGGCATGAAGAGGCTCTTGAGGGTCGCCCAGAAGCCGCCTTCTTCGCGCGGAGAATCATCGAGGGTATCGGCGAACTCGTCATTGGCCGTGCTGCCGGCCATGACCTGGATGTTGGAACGGCTGATACCGGCTTCGGCGAGCTTGTCGGCCGCCGCGTCAGCGTCGGCTCGGCTGTCATACATGGCCGTGATGGTTTCACTCATGTGTTCGCATCCTTGATCTGGGTTGAACTCACTGGGCCGCCGTCATGGCTTCTGCGGACGTCCTGGGACGGCGGTCACGGACGTATTCGGCCGCTTCCGGCCCGGTTGGATGAGGAGGCAAGCCGTCCTGGCTGTCGGGTGGGACGACGCGGCGTCACGGGCCATAGGGGCCTCCGTCGCCTTCCCCTCTCCCTTGTCTACCTCCCGAACACGGCGCGCCTCCCTTCGGCAGTCGGCGGCGTATTCGATGAAGGTATTCTGCCGCTCTGCTTAGGGAACGGCCGGACTTATCCGTGGTTCCTCGCAGCGGACGAAGAAAAATGCGATCGACGAATGCGATATTCTGGGCGTCGGCATATCGGATGACGTTGGTCATCTACGATAGGAGGCCGAAATGCTGTCGGCGAACGCAGCGCCATGCCGAGTGCTCTCGGGCTGCCGCCACAACGCGGCGCGCCGGGCCGGGATTTCGGCCGCGGAGGAGAGACGGCGGATGCCGGGCGGGGAAGGGAGCATCCCCCGTCCGGATCGAGCGGGCGAAGACGCCCTGGCGAGCGACGCCCCGGCGGGCAGGACCAGCCAGGACGGTCTCCGTTCAGAGCACGGTCTCCGTTCAGAGCTGGGAGCGGATCGGATCCTTCGGCGCCGGGCTGTAGCCGATGAGCGCGGATGTCAGCTTGGCATAGGTTCCGTCGGCGATCATGTCGGCCAGCGCCTTGTTCATCGCCTTCACCAGATTGGGCTTGCCGAGCTTGATCGGAAAGCCCTTCTGGATCTGGCTGAGATAGTCGTCGGTCATCCTGAGCGGCAGGTGGGACGCCTTGATCGTGTAGGCGGCGGAAATCGAATCGGTGATCACGCCGTCGACATTGCCGTTGACGAGGTCCTGGATGCCGTCGGTCTCGGCCTTGTAGGTCTTCACATTGGCGCCGAGGCCGGTCGCGAGCTTCTCCCAGGTCGAGGCGACGAGCACGCCGATGGTCTTGCCCTTCATGTCGGCGCCGGACTTGATCGGCGAATCCGCCTTGACCACCAGGCGGCCGCCGGACTGCAGCCAGCCGTCGACGAAGGTCACCTGCTTCTGGCGTTCCGGCGTGATGTCCATCGCGTCGCTGGCGGTGTCGTACTGGTCGGCCTTCAGGCCGATCAGCAGCGAGTCCCATTTGATGATGACGGGCCGGTAGGTGAGGCCGAGGCGCCTGGCGATCTCGCCCATGACGCGGATCTCGAGGCCGTCGAGCTTGCCGTCGGTGCCGTACATGCTGAAGGGCGGGTAGGTGCCCTCCGTCGCGGCGCTGAGCTCGCCGGGGGTGATCAGCTCGAGGTCGGCCGCCTTGGCGCCGGCGCCGAAGGTGCTCAGGAGGAAGGCGGCGGCGATCGCCATGGCGGCGAGGCGCCGGGTCGGCAGGAGGGGTATGGACATGTTTCTGGTTCCTTCTCTGGTGGGTCGTCTTCAAGGCCGTCCGGCGTCGCCTCGGGCCCTTCGGGGCCTCTCTCCGGCGCCGGCATGAGTTCCGTCGACGTCAGTAGCGCAGCGCCAGATGGCGTTCGAACCAGCCTGCCGCCGCCATGAGAGCCGTCGTCATGAAGAGGTACATGAAGGCCGCGATGATGTAGAAATCGAACGGCCGGAAGGTCGCGGAGATGATGATCTGCGATTGCAGGGTGAGTTCGATGATCGTGATCACCGACAGGAGCGAGGTGTTCTTGAGCGTCGACACGGCTTCGTTCGTCAGTGCCGGCACGATGATGCGGACGACCTGGGGCAGGATGATGTGCTGCAGGCTCTGCCGTCGGCTCATGCCGATCGCCGTCGTCGATTCCATCTGTCCCTTGGGAATGGCGAGGAGGCCGGAGCGGATGATCTCGGCGACATAGGCGCCGCTCCCGATGCCGAGCGCCAGGGACCCCGCCACGAAGGGCGACATGCGCACCCCGAACTGGGGAATGCCGAAATAGACGATGAAGATCTGGATCAGCGTCGGTGTGCCGCGGATGAACCAGATATAGAACTGGCTGGGCCAGCGCAGCACGGCGAGCGGCGACATCTTGCCGAGCGCCGCCGCGAGCCCGCAGATCCAGCTCAGAAGGATGACGACGAGCGTGATCTCCACGACGACGAGGCAGGAGTGCAGCATGTCCGGGATATAGTCCGCGACGCTGAGCCACCAGTCGACGGCCCGGCCTGGAAGTGCCTGGAGATAGCTCATGCGATGCTCCGCCGTTTCATGGGGCCGCCGCGATCGGTTGGTGCAGGACGCGGCGCAGGAACTGGCGTGTCCGCTCGTTGTCCGGATTGGTCAGGACCTGGCGCGACGGTCCCTCCTCGGAGATCAGGCCGCCATCGACGAAGATGGTCCGGGTGCTGACGTCGCGGGCGAAGGCGATCTCGTGGGTGACCACCAGCATGGTCATCCCGTCGGCCGCGAGCGCCGCCATCAGGTCCAGCACCTCGCCCACGAGTTCCGGGTCGAGCGCCGACGTCACCTCGTCGAACAGCATCGCCCTCGGCTTCATGGCCAGCGCCCTGGCGACGGCGACGCGCTGCTGCTGGCCGCCCGAAAGCCGGGACGGGTAGGCGTCGCGCTTGTCGTAGAGCCCGATGCGGCCGAGAAGATGGTGGGCCTGCTCGATCGCCTCGGCGCGCGGCACGTTCTTCACCCGGATCGGGGCTTCCGTGACATTTTCGAGCACCGTCCTGTGCGGCCACAGATTATAGCTCTGGAACACCATGCCGATGCCGGTCCTCAGCTGGCGCAGACTCGCCTCCCGGCGCCATTGTCGTTCCGGGGTGGCGAAGTCGAAGGAGAGGTTCTCGAAGGCGAGCGTGCCGGAGGACGGCGTTTCCAGGAGGTTGATGCAGCGCAGGAACGTGCTCTTGCCGGATCCGCTGGCGCCGACGATCGCCACCACTTCCCGCGGGGCCACGGTCAGCGAGATGCCCTTCAGGACCTCGGCGGTGCCGTAATGCTTGCGCAGGGCCTTGATCTCGAGGATCGGCGCATCCGGCGCGGGCATGCTCAGCCCTCCACGACGTAATGCACGTCGCGCGGGGTCTTTTCGGCGCCGTTGATCACCGAGATGTCCTGGGGGCAGGCCGAGATGACGGCCACGAGGTCCATGTCCGCCCTCAGCTTGATGTAGTCGCCCGGCTTGGTCGCCGGCGGCAGGCGGCGGATGGTGTGGTCCTCCTCGATCGGGATGTTCATGAACACGTTGAGCGGGCCGGGCGTGAACGGGAACTGGACGCCGATCTCGGCGAGGGCCTCGTGGAAATTGTCCGAGCAGTTGCGGTGGTACTCGGTGCAGCCGGATTCCTCATAGATGGCGCTGTTGCAGGCGCATAGCAGCGTATCGTGGATGCCGGGCGAGGTGTCTTCGACCACGGTGAACATCGGCCGGCGCCGGATCGAGACATAGCTGTCGCCGACCGACAGCATCACCTTGCTGTTCTTGGAGCGCGTATGCTCCATCGACATGTATTCCATCGGGTCGTCGCGGCCGAGCGCCCAGAGGTCGAGGACCTGCGACCCTTCCTTGCTGATGATCGTCAGCGTCTGGCCGGCGGAGACAGGGATCGCCTTGCCGTAGCGGGCCGGCACGAAATCGACGATGGGCGTGGGTTGGGTCATGCTGTTCCGGTCCGTGATGTTGCGGCCCGACCATCGGGGGCGAGGGTGGTGCAGGGCTGTTCTATATCGTCAGGATTGTACGCATTTGTAATTTCGGTACAAGATCGTTTGGGTGGCGCTCTGCGTCTTTTTTGTGCAGCCTCGCCCTTCCGGCCTATCGGCGCCGATGGCGCGCGAGATTCGCCTCGCGATGCCGCAACGCGTTGGTGAGATGGGTGCGCATAAGGTCCGAGGCCTCGGCGAGATCCCTGGCGGCGACCGCCTCCATGATGTCGAGGTGCTCCTTGAGCCAGACCAGCATGCGCTCCTCGTCGAAGGAGTCGCGATATTCGAGCAGCTGCCGCATGCGGTTGTGCTGGACGACGCTCGAATGGAAGAAATGGTTTCCGCCGCAGGTGGCGATGCTCTCGTGGAAGGAGACGTCGACCTTGAAGGCCAGACGCGCCGTCCGCTCGGCCGGCCGGAGCGTCAGGAAGCGGATATGCTCGTCGCGGCAGGCTCGGATCAGGTCGCGGCGCACCTCGAAGCTCGGCAGCAGCAGGATGTTGGGCTCGATCGCCAGGCGGTAGGCATAGCTGGCGATGCTCGCCTCCGCCGTCAGCATGAAGGGGTTGAACTTCCAGCTTCCGGGCTGGTCCTGGACGATGACCTTTTCGTCCACCAGCGCCTGGATCGCCCGTTCCGCCAGCCGCGTGCTGACGTCGTAGCGCGTGACGACGTCGCGCTTGGAGAACAGGTCCGGCAGTTCCCCGTCGAGATGGTCGATGGCGATGCGGTCGAAGATGTCGTCTTCCGTCAAAGCGGGGAAATCGAGGCTCGCCGCGAACAGGGAGCGGGCCGGCCGGGCCAGGAAATAGCCGCGCCGGGCCTCGCTCTGCACGATGCCCTCGCGCGCGAGGTCCATCAGCGCCTTGCGGATCGGCGTCCGCGACACCTGCAGGGCATCGGCCAGTGTCTGCTCGGCGAGGTGCGCGCCCTCCGCGAGCCCTTCGCTGACGATGTAGCTCAGCAGCCGCCGCACCAGCGGCGTCGGGGCGCCGTCCAGCGCCGGCTTGGCTGAAGCCCTGTCGTTCCGGGTCTTGCCGTCCGCTGCCGTTCCGTCGGCAGGCGCGGTGTCGGCGCGATCGGCCCCCTCGGCCGCCGCAGGGTCGGGTCTGCGCGTCATCACCTCATCCAAGCCATCTGGATCCCGGCGCCGGCCGGATGCCCATCGGCTGAAAATCATTGTATTGGAATTTACGATCGATACAATATGCCGGTCGGTCAATGCCTGCAATGCGACTGGAAGCCTCCATGCTGCCTCTTTCGGATGAAACCCTCGGCGGTATCGCGTCGGGCCGCGGCTCGGAATGCGCCTTTCCGCCGGCGGAACTGGCGGGCCGCCTGGACCGGCTTCGGGGCGCCATGGAGATGTCCGGTTTCGACGGCGTGATGCTGACCGGACCGGAAACCGTCTTCTGGCTCACCGGCCGCCAGACGCCGGGCCACTTCGCCTTCCAGGCCCTGTTCGTGCCGCTGGACCGCGATCCCGTCCTCCTCGTGCGGCGCCTGGAGGAGATGAACACCCGCTTCAACACCCGGCTCGACGACATCAGGCTCTACGGCGACGATGACGATCCGGCCCAGGCGGCGCTCGCGCTGGTCGACGGGCTCGGCTGGCGCGGCCGCCGGATCGGCGTCGAGACGCGCAGCACCGGGCTGCTGCCGGCCTTGTTCGCCGCAGTGGCGGCGGCACTCCCGGATTGGCGCGATGCATCCGGCCTGCTGGCGGAATTGCGCATGGTCAAGTCGGCCCTCGAGGTCGCCTTCATCGAGCAGGCGGCGGCCTATGCCGATGCGGGCCTCGAAGCCGGCATCGCCGCCGTTCGCGCCGGCTCGACGGAGAACGCCATCGCCGCCGCCATGCTGCAGGCGGCGGTCGCCGCTGGGTCCGAATATCTCGGCATGGAGCCGCTGGTGTCCTCCGGGCCGCGCAGCGGCGTTCCGCACGCGACCTGGCGCCGGCGGCGGCTCGAACGGGGCGACGGGCTGTTCCTGGAACTCGCCGGCTGTCACAACCGCTACCACGCCGCCATCCTCCGCCCGGTCTGGCTGGGCCCGATGCCCGACACGGCGCGCCGCATGCTCGATGCCGCACAGGCGGGGCTGGCGGCCGCGCTCGATGCGCTCCGCCCCGGCTCGACCTGCGCCGATGTCCATCAGGCCGCTGCCGAGGTGATCGACCGTCACGGCTACGCCGCGGCCTATCGCAAACGCACCGGCTACAGCATGGGCGTGGCCTTCGCGCCCGATTGGGGGGAGGGCGACGTGCTCAGCCTCTACAGCAACGTCACGCGGCCCCTGGAGGCCGGCATGGTCTTCCACATCCCGACGACCTTGCGCGCCTATGGCGAATTCACTATCGGGGTCAGCGAGACAGCCGTCGTCACCCAGAGCGGCGCCCGCTGCCTGTCCCGCCTTCCCCGCCGATTGTTCCAGATCGATTGACCTCGTTCGGCCGACCAGGAGTTTCCATGACTGAATTCGTTATCACCCCGCCGGCCGTTCCGTCGGTCGCCGTCGATGGAGAGACGGCGCGCTTCCCGGTGCGCCGCATCTTTTGCGTCGGCCGCAATTATGCGGCGCATGCCCGCGAGATGGGCGGCGATCCCGACCGCGAGCCGCCCTTCTTCTTCTCCAAGCCGGGCGACGCCGTGGTGGACAGCGGCTCGACCATTCCCTATCCGCCCGACACTTCCGACCTGCACCACGAAGTTGAGCTCGTCGTCGCCGTCGGCAAGGAAGGCATCGACCTTTCTCCCGAACAGGCGCTCGACATCGTCTTCGGCTATGGCGTCGGCATCGATCTCACCCGTCGCGACCTGCAGGGCAAGGCCAAAGCGGCCGGCCGCCCCTGGGACTGGGGCAAGGCCTTCGACCGCTCGGCGCCCTGCGGCCCGCTGCGGCGCGCTTCCGACATCGGCCATCCGGCCAGCGGCACCATCCGGCTGAGCATCAACGGGCAAGTGAAGCAGGAATCCGACCTCTCCGACATGATCTGGAACGTCGCCGAGACGTTGTCGATCATCTCGAAGTCGATCGCCCTGCAGCCGGGCGACCTCTGCTTCACCGGCACGCCGGAAGGGGTCGGTGC
Organism: Labrys monachus; assembly: GCF_030814655.1. Taxonomy (NCBI): domain Bacteria; kingdom Pseudomonadati; phylum Pseudomonadota; class Alphaproteobacteria; order Hyphomicrobiales; family Xanthobacteraceae; genus Labrys; species Labrys monachus. Next base: position 4,014,892 of record NZ_JAUSVK010000001.1, on the reverse strand, counting down.
GATCCGTCCGGGCGACGAGATCCTTGCCGAGATCGACGGGCTGCCGAACCTGTCGCTGACGATCCGCCGCTAGGCGGCGCGTCTTCTCAACCGGACCGGAGCGCATGCAACCCGCGGGACTGCTCGAACGACTCGTCGCCTTCGACACCCAGAATCCGCCGGGCGACGGCGTCGCCTGCGCCCGCTTCATCGGCGACGTGCTCGCCGGAGCGGGTTTCGCCGTCGCCTACCAGGATTATCGGCCCAACCACGCCAATATCGTCGCGCGGCTGTCGAACGGGGAGGGGCCGGTCTTCGCCCTCAACACCCATATCGACGTCGTGCCGGCAGGCGAGGGATGGAGCAGCGACCCGTTCCGCGCGGTGTATCGGGACGGCCGTATCCAGGCGCGGGGCGCCTGCGACGCCAAGGGCTCGTTGGCCGCGATGATGACGGCCGGCCTGCAGCTCGCCCGGCAGCGGGAGGCATGGAGCGGCACGCTGCTGCTGGTCTTCGTCGGCGACGAGGAGGTGTCGAGTTCCGGTGCCAAGCATTTCGCCGCCGCGGCACCGCCTATCGATTATGCCGTCATCGGCGAGCCGACCTCGAACAGGGTGGTGACGGCCCATAAGGGAAGCCTGCGCCCGCTGGTGCGCGTGCGGGGCCGCACCGCCCATTCGGGCGCGCCGCATCTCGGCGTCAACGCCGTGTTCGGGGCTGCGCATCTCCTGGCGGCGGTCGAGGCCGAGGCCGCGCGGATCGCGCGGTTCACCCATCCGCTCTGCGGCCCTGCCAGCCTCACCGTGACGCGGATCGCGGGGGGACAGGCCGACAATGTCGTGCCGGACAGCTGCGACATGCTGCTCGACCGGCGCATGGTCCCGGGCGAGACGCCGCAGGCCTGCAGGGCCGGGCTGGAAGATCTGTTCGCGCGGGTGCATCGCGAGCACGGCACGGCGATCGAGGTGGTCGAATGGCGCGAGACCACGGGCGGGCCGACCGAGACGCCGGCGGACAATGCCTTCGTGCGGGCGGCCTTGCGGCAGGCGGAGGCGCATGGCGCCGCCCCGGGCGGGGTCGAGGGCCTGCTCGGCGCCTGCGATCTCGTGCATTTCAACGCCATCGGCGCCCTGGGCATCGTGCTCGGCCCGGGCGACCTTGCCGTCGCGCACAAGCCCGACGAGTTCGTGCCGCTCGCCGAACTGGAGGCGGCGGCCGGCATCTACCGGAGCCTCGCGCTCGACATGCTGCGGCACCCATAGGGGCGCCGGCCAAGCGGACCGGCGTGATTGCCGGGACAGGCCCGGCAATGACCGTATTTTGACCGCCGTCGGCGAAAGATCGCCTTTATCAGCGCCCGTCAGGAGAGGCCGGCGCTCCGGTCAGCCCTTCAGCTTGCGCTCGAGGCGGGCCATCAGCTCGTCGAGCTCCTGGTGGTCGCGGGCGGAGAGCTTCGGGCCGGGATGGCGGATCGCCGAGGAGGCCATGGCGCCGCGGCGGCGCAGGATCTCCTTGCGGATGGCGAGGCCGAAGCCGGCCTGCTGCTCGTGCCGGAGGATCGGCAGATAGATGTCGAACAGGTCCTCGCCCTCTTCGGGGCGGCCCGCCGCGAAATGCTCGCAGACGCCGACCAGCATCTCCGGATAGGCGAAGCCCGTCATGGCGCCGTCGACGCCGCGGCGCAGTTCCTGCGGCAGATAGAGGCCGCCATTGCCGACGAGGATGCTGATGCGCCGCCCCTTGCCCTGCTCGGCATGCTCGCGCAGCTTGGTGATCTTCGGCAGGCCGGAGCCTTCCTCATGCTTGAGCATGACGAAATTCGGGAAGTCGGCGATCATGCGGTTGAGCACCGCCACCGAGCTGAACACCGTCGTCGTCTGCGGATAATCCTGATAGCAGACGGGGACATCCGCGCCGAGGCGCGAGAACAGGCCTTCCCAATAGGCATAGACCTGGTCGTCGTTCTTCAGGCCGGAGAGCGGGGCGATCATCAGCCCGGCGGCGCCGAGGTCCATCGCCTCCTTGGCGAAGCGCACGAGATTGTCGGTGCCGGGGTTGCTGGCGCCCACCACCACCGGCTTGCGGCCGGCCACGCGCTGCATCACATGCTTCAGGAAGGCCTGCGCCTCCGACGAGGAGAGCTTCGGCGCTTCGCCGAGCACGCCCAGGATGGTGAGGCCCGTCACGCCCTTCTCGATGAAGAACTCGATCATCCGGTCGGTGCTGGCGAAGTCGATCTCGCCCTGGTCGGTGAAGGGCGTGGGCGAGATGATGTAGACACCGCTGGTGTTTGCGTCGATCCTGGTCGGAGCCATGATGTGTTTTCCCTAAATCTGGCTGAGCGCCTGGATGACGCTCTGCTTGACGTTCTCGATGTGGGTTTCGATCCCCTTGCGGGCGGCCTGGCCGTCCGCACGGCGCAGGGCGTCGATGATGGCGAGATGCTCGCGATGGCCGATGGCGAAGCGCTCCGGCACGCGTTTGAGATTGAACATGTGGGTCTTGACGCGAAAGCCTTCGACGAGGCGCGCCAGCAGGGCATTGCCGCCATGGCGGGTGATCGTGCCGTGCACGCGGCTGTCGACCTCCCAATCGTCTTCCGGCTTGGGTTCCAGCGTCGCCAGCAGGGCTCGGATATCGGCCTCCAGCCTATCGAGCTCCGCCGCGGGCACGCGTCCCGCCGCGAGGGCGGCGGCTTCCGCCTCCAGGAGGCCCCTCACATGCAGGGTCTCGATCAGTTCGCGCGTGGAGAGGTTCTTCACCACGAGGACGCGGCCCGGCATGCGCGAGACGAAGCCCTCGCTTTCCAGCCGGTTCAGCGCCTCGCGCACCGGTGTGCGGGAAATATTGAGGCGCTCGGCCAGCCGCCGCTCGTGCAGCACCGTGTTCAGCGGCAATTCGTGCCGGATCAGCATGTCGAGCACGCTATCATAGGCGAGCCGGCTGAGGCTGCGGTCCTTTTCCTCCTGCAGGTCGGCGGCGTAGCTTGCCATCGTCATGGGGTTGTCCTCAGCCGCGGACCGATGCGAGCAGCGCCATCAGTTCCGCCAGCACAGTGGCCGCCAGCAGCGCGGTGATCTGGCCGGGGCCGTCATAGAGCGGATTGGCCTCCACCACGTCGCAGCCGACGAGGTCGAGCCCGTGCAGCAGGCGCAGGATCTGGAGGGTCTCGCGGGCCGAGGGGCCGCCCGCTTCCGGCGTCTGCACGGCGGGAGCCGCCGCCGGGTCGACGAAATCCATGTCGAAGGTGAGAAAGACCGGCCGGCCCGCCGTGCGGGCGGCGATACGGTCCGCCAGGGCCTTGAAGCCGATGTCGAAAATCTCATCCGTCGTCACGACGTCATAGCCGAGGTCGAGCGACTGGCTGATGTCGGTCGCCTGGAAGAGCGAGCCGCGCAGGCCGATCTGGATCGACTGCCCGGGGGTGACGATGCCCTCTTCCACCGCCCGGCGGAACGGCGTGCCGGCGCTGTAGGCCTTGCCGCCGAAATATTTGTCCCAGGTGTCGCTGTGCGAATCGAAGTGCACGAGGGCCAGCGGCCCGTGCCTGGCGGCAACCGCCCGCAACTCGGCCAGCGTGATGGAATGGTCGCCGCCGATGCCGAAGGGCACGATGCCGGCCGTCACCAGGGCCGCGACCGATTCCTCGATCCGATCCAGCGATTCCACCTCATAGCCCGGCACCACCGAAGCGTCGCCGACATCGGCGCAGGCGAGCTTCTCGAACACGTTGATGTTGCCGCGATAGGGGTTGATCGGCCGCAGCATGACCGACATCGCCCGCACGGCATTCGGGCCGAAGCGGGCGCCGGTGCGGAAGGGGGCGCCGGAATCGGAGGGCAGGCCGATCACCGCGGCATCGAGGCCGTGGAGCGAGGTCGCCTGCGGCAGGCGCATGAAGGTCGGGACGCCGCAGAAGCGCGGCGTGTCGAGCGAATTGACGGGCAGGACGTTCATAGCGGCGCTCCGCGAGCCGGCCGGATCGCGAGCCCGATATCACGCGGCGTTCGTTCGGTGCCGTTGATCGGGGTGACATCCTGCGGACAGGCCGAGAGCACGACGGTCACGTCCATTTCGGCCTGCAGCACGACGGCGTCGCCGGGCCTCGATGCCGGCGCCACGCGCTCGACCGAACCGTCGGCCGCGACCGGCACGTTCATGAACAGGTTGAGCGAAGCCGGCGTGAACGGCAGGGTGATGCCCACGGCGCCGAGCGCCTCGTGGAAATTGTCGGTGCAGCTGCGATGATAGCCCTCGCAGCGCAATTCGCGATAGATGGCCGCATTGCAGGGGCACAGCAGCGTGTCGTGCCGGCCGGGTGAGGTATCCTCCACCAGCCTCGCCATCGGCCGCCTCAGGCTGCTGGCCACCACCATTTCCTTTTCCAGGAAGATGTTGCTGTTGACCGATCGCGTATGGTCCATCGAGGAATGCTCGAACGGGTCGTCGCCGGCCAGGAGCCAGGTGTCCACGACCTGCGTGCCGAACAGATTCTCGATGCGCAGCCTCTCTCCCCGCCGCAGGGAGATCGCGAGGCCGTGCGAAGCTTTCAGGCGGAGGTCCGCCGTCTCACCGAGGGAAACGCTCACAGCCGCAAATCCACGGCTTCGCGGCAGTCCAGGGTGGAATCATCTCGAAAGCGGCTTACCATCGGCTCCTCGGGCACTGAAACGTCCGGCATGTGCGATTTGTGATCGCCAGCCTCTTGCCTACCGTTGGTATACCACTAGAATTCAATTGGAATGTTTATGCAACACCTGATTTGGACGTCGCCATGGAAAGCTGCCTGATCGTCCAGCCGATCCATGACGCCGGACCGGCGCTCCTGCGGGAGGCGGGCTTGCGCCCGTTCACGCCCCAGGAGGCGCAGCCTGCCGATTGGGCGGACTGCGTCGCCGCGATCACCCGCAACGCCGGCTTCACGGCGCAGCAGATGGACGCCTGTCCGCGCCTGCGCGTCGTCGGCGTGCATGGCGTCGGCACCGACGCCGTCGACATCGTTCATGCCGATCGCTCGGGCATCGTCGTCGTCAACACGCCGGGCACCAACACGCTGTCCGTCGCCGAGCACGCAATCGCGCTGATGTTTGCGCTGGCCAAGCGCATTCCCGCCTCCGACCAGGCCACCCGCCAGGGCGACTTCGCCTTCAAGTTCCGCGGCGGCCTGGTCGAATTGCAGGGCCTGACCTTCGGCATCGTCGGCATGGGCAATATCGGCCGCGCCACGGCTGCCCTGGCGCATGCGCTCGGCATGCGCGTCCTTGCCCTGTCGCGGCGCAGCGACGATGTCGGCCTTCCCGGCATCGAGAGGGTCACTACGCTGGATGAATTGCTGGCGGCGAGCGACGTCGTCTCCCTGCATCTGCCGGCGACGGCGCAGACCGTCGGCCTGATCGGCCGGCGCGAACTGGGGCTGATGCGCCGCTCGGCCTTCCTGATCAACACCGGGCGCGGCGCGGTGATCGACGAGCCCGCTTTGATAGAGGCGCTCGCCGCCGGTACCATCGCCGGCGCCGGGCTCGACGTCTTCGCCAGCGAGGCGATGCCGGCCGACTATCCGCTGCTGGCGCTGCCCAATGTCGTGCTGACGCCCCATTCCGCCGCCTCGACGGAGGCCAGCCTGCGCCGCATGGCGATCGCCGTCGCACAGGGCGTCCTCGACGTCGTCCAGGGGCGCCGGCCGCCGCACATGGTCAATCCCACCACCTGGTCCATTCGCCGGGGAGTTGCCGCATGACGATTGCACCCCAAGCCGACATCGCGCTGGCCACCCGCCTGTTCGCCGCTCTGGAGGCAATGAACGAAACCGGGCCGGGCATGACCCGGGACGCCTATGGCGAGGGCGAGGAGCGCGCTCATCGCCTCGTCCGCGCCGAGGCCGAGGCGCTCGGCCTGTCCTGCGCCACGGACGCCGCCGGCAACCTCTACATGACGCTGGCGGGGAGCGATGCCGCGCTCCATCCATGGATCGTCGGCTCCCATCTCGACACCGTGCCGCATGGCGGCAATTTTGACGGCGCGGCGGGCGTCCTCGCCGGCCTCGCCGCTATCGCGGGCCTGAAGCGCGCGGGCCTCGCCCCGCGCCGCACGATCACCGTGATGGCGATCCGCGCCGAGGAGAGCACCTGGTTTCCGGTCTCCTATATCGGCAGCCGGGCCGCCTTCGGGCGCCTCGACGCCGCGACGCTCGATCTGCCGCGGGTCGATACCGGCCGCAGCCTCGCCGCGCATATGGCCGCTCTCGGCTTCGATCCGGAGGCGGTGAGGGCCGGCCAGGCGCATCTTCGTCCCGGCGCCATCCACGGCTTCATCGAACTCCATATCGAGCAGGGCCCGAGGCTGGAAGGGGAGGGCGTTCCGGTAGGCCTCGTCACCGGCATCACCGGCAGCTTCCGCTATCGCCGCGGCGTCTGCTTCGGCAATTACGGCCATTCCGGCGCCGTGCCGCGCGGCCACCGGCAGGACGCGGTGATGGCGTTCGCCGATCTCGCCATGGAACTCGACCGGCGCTGGGCGGCGATGGACGCCGCCGGCGACCAGTTGACCATCACCTTCGGCGAGGTCGCCACCGATCCTTCCATGCATGCCTTCAGCAAGGTGCCGGGAGAGGTCCGCTTCTGCCTCGACGTCCGCAGCGACCGTCAGGACCTGCTCGACCGCCTGCACGCGATTCTGATGGAGACGGCGGGCGAGATCGAGCGGCGGCGCGGCGTCCGCTTCGCGTTCGGCGACCGCACCGGCAGCACGCCGGCGCTCATGGACCGGCGGCTGCGCGCCGCGATCGAGGCGGCGGCGCAGGCATCCGGCATCCCCACGCTGACCATGCCGAGCGGCGCCGGCCACGACGCCGCCACCTTCGCCCATGCCGGCGTGCCGGCGGCGATGATCTTCATCCGCAACCAGAACGGCAGCCACAATCCGGACGAGGCGATGCGGATGGAGGACTTCGCCGCCGCCGCCACCCTGCTGGCGCGCGTGCTCGGCGGTGAGCCGTGAGCTCAGACGGCCGTCTCGATCACTTGGGCCATCGGCGCGATGGCGATGCCGGCTTCCTCGAGGCGCCGGCGCACCAGCGCTGCCACCGCCGGTGCACCCGGCGTGTCGCCGTGCACGCACACGCTGTCGATCCTCGCCTGACGCCGTTCGCCCGAGACGGTGATGATCGACTGGCTCTTCACCATCTCGATCACCCGGCTCGCCGCGTGTTCGGGATCGTGGATGACGGCCCCCGGCAGCTTGCGCGAGACGAGGTTGCCGTTCTCCGCATAGGCGCGATCGGCATAGATCTCGCGCGCCATCCGCAGGCCGAGGCGCTCGCCCGCCTTTTCCGTCTCGGCGCCCGGCATCACCACCAGGATGAGGTCGGGGTCGGCGGCCTTGACGGCGCGGGCATAGGCCATAGCGAGGTCGGGATCCTCCGCCGCCATGTTGCCGAGCGATCCGTGCGACTTGACATGGGCGAGCCGGCTCCCGGCGGCACGGGCGAGCGCCTGGAGCGCGCCGATCTGGTAGATGATCTGCCGCTCGATATCGGCCGGGCTCTCGCCGCGGATCTGGCGGCGCCCGAAGCCGTAGAGGTCCATGAAGCCGGGATGGGCTCCGGCGGCGACGCCGTTCTCGGCGGCGAGCCGCAGCGTGGCGTCCATGACGTTGGGATCGCCCGCATGGAAGCCGCAGGCGATGTTGGCGGAACTGACGATGCGCAGCAATTCGGCGTCGGCGCCGATGGTGTAGGCACCGAAGCTCTCGCCCATGTCGCAATTGATATCGATCGTCGTCATCGTCGAGGCCTTCCTGATTGCGTTGCCTGCTATTGGACCAAGGCCCTGCGCGAGACAATATCCGGCCATCGCCGGCCGCGGAGTTCCGGAACGCCATGACGTCGCATCACCCGGCCACGCTCGTGCCGCGCTTCCTCAACGCCGGCGACGGCGGATTGACGGTCGAGTTCGGCAGCGAGATCAGCGAAACCGTCAACATCGCGGTCATCGCGCTCGGCGACCGGCTTGCCGCGCGCAATCCACCGGGCCTGCTCGAGATCATCCCGACCTATCGCTCGCTTCTCCTCCTGTTCGACCCCGTCGTCCTGCCGCGCAAGACCCTGATGGCCGAAGTCGAGCAGCTCTGGTCGCAGCCCCACGCCCCCGCCGGCCGCCACACGCGCTGGCACGTGCCGGTACTCTATGGCGGGGAAGCCGGCATCGACCTCGGTGTCGTCGCCGGACTGCACGGCATGACGCAGGACGAGGTCGTCGCTTTGCATGCCGGCGCGGACTATCGCGTCTACATGATCGGGTTTGCCCCCGGCTTCGCCTATCTCGGCGGATTGCCGGCAGCGATCCATACCAGCCGGCGCACCGATCCGCGCATGAAGATACCCTCGCGCAGCATTTCGATCGGCGGCCAGCAGACCGCCGTCGGCCCGCCGCTCGAAATTCCCAGCGGCTGGCAGCTCATCGGGCGCACGCCCGCGCATTCCTACGATCCGACGCGCACGCAGCGTCCCTTCCTGTTTCAGCCCGGCGACACCATCCGCTTCGAGCCGATATCCGAATCGCTGTACGGGCAGCTGCGCGCTGCCGCCTTGGCCGGCGAACTCGTGGCGCGCCCGGAGGACGTCGATGGCTGAGCATCTTCTCGTCACCGATGGCGGCCTGTTCTCCACCGTCCAGGATCTCGGCCGCTTCGGCTACCAGCGCTTCGGCATTTCCGCTTCGGGCGCCATGGATGCGCCGGCCATGGGCATCGCCAACACGCTCGTCGGCAACCCGGCCGGGACCGCCGTCATCGAGACCACGCTCAAGGGGCCTGCCCTCACCGTCGAGGCGCAGGCATGCCGCCTCGCCCTCGCCGGCGCGGAGGCGCCGATCACGGTCAATGGCGAAGCGGTATCCGCCTATCGCGCCTTCGACGTGAAGCGGGGAGACCGCATCGTCTTCGGCATGGCGCCGTCCGGCATGCGCAGCTATCTGGCGATTGCGGGCGGGCTGGCGCTGGAGCCGGTGCTCGGCAGCCGCTCCACCCATTCGCGCTCGGGCGTCGGCGGGCTCGACGGACGCCAGCTCGCCGCCGGCGACCGCCTGGACCTTTCGATGCCGGCGCCGTCCGGCCCCGGTCTCGAACTGGCGCCGGACGACCGCCCGAAACCGGACGGCGCGATCCGCGTCCTTCTCGGGCCGCAGGACGATGCCTTCACCCCGGCGGGCCTCGAGGCCTTCCTGACGACGCCTTATGTCGTCTCCAGCCGCACCGACCGCATGGGATGCCAGCTGGAGGGCGCGGTGATCGAGCACAAAGCCGGCTTCAACATCGTCTCGGACGGCATCATGAACGGCAGCATCCAGGTGCCGGGCCACGGCAGGCCGATCATTCTCCTCGCCGACCGCCAGACGACCGGCGGCTATCCGAAGATCGCGACGGTGATCGGGCCGGACCTGTGGAAGCTCGCCCAGGCGAGGCCGGGATCTTCGCTCCGCTTCGCCGCCGTCACGGCGGACGAGGCGGAGATCGCGGCGGCGGCGCATCGCCGGCAGCTGGCGGACAGGCTCGGGCGCATCGCGCCGGTCCGCGACGAGACGCATCGGCTCACCTCCGAACGGCTGCTCGGCCTGAACCTGATCAGCGGCGTCTATGGCGGGGAGGAGGACATCCCCCTGCAATCGCCGCAGACGTGAAACCTCGGGGGCGGTGCCCGCATTGTCTGTGGCGGCGCACAACGTTTGTGGAAAATCGAGGCCAGCTGTTGTCTGGGCAGTGCCGCGGAACAAAGCTCCGCTTCCAGGGTTCGATACCCGCCGGCGCCGGATCGAAGCCGCATGACAAAATCCGGACGCGAGCGCAGACGTTTGCGAGGCAACCCGTTGGAGACGCATCTTGGCGCCGAGAGCCAATTGGAAGGGGTTTTTGAAGGTCGGTGAAGTCATTTGCCAGGTGTCGCTCCATACCGCCGCCTCGACGTCGGAGCGCATCGCCTTCCACACGATCAATCGAGCCACCGGCCATCGGGTCGAGCGCCAGTTCGTCGATGGCGAGACCGGCGAGCCGGTGGAAAGGGACGAGCAGGTCAAGGGCTACGAGACCGGCCCGGGAGATTATATCGTCCTGGAGCCGGAGGAAGTGGCCGCGGCGGTTCCCCACAGCGACAAGACCCTGTCGGTCGAGGCCTTCGTCGCCTGTCGCGAGATCGACGACGTCTATTTCGACAAGCCCTATTATCTGGCGCCGGCCGACCGCGGCGCCGCGGACGCCTTCAGGCTGATCCGCGACGGCATGCGGGCGAAGAAGGTGGCGGCGCTGGCGCAGACGGTCTTGTTCCGGCGGGTCCGCACCCTCCTCATCCGGCCCTATGGCGAGGGGATGATGGCGACGACCCTGAACTTCGACTACGAGATCCGGTCCGCGGCGGAGGCGTTCGCCGACATCGCGGATATCGCGATCAAGGATGAGATGCTCGAACTCGCCGAGCACATCATCCGCACGAAGAAAGGAAAATTCGATCCCTCGACATTCGACGACCGCTACGAGGCGGCCTTGGCCGATCTGGTCAAGGCGAAGCTGGAAGGGCGCAAGATCGAGGTCCGCAAGGAACCCGTGCGAGAGAAGACGGTGGACCTGATGGCGGCTCTGCGCGAGAGCGCCGGCATGAAGACGGCGGCGGCCCGCAAGACGACATCGCCCGGCAAGGCCAAGGCCCGTTCGCCGCGGCGCAAGGCGGGTTGAGGTACGGCGGCTCGAGGCCGCCCGGGAGCGGGACGGCGGAGCCGCCACTCAGCGCCGCTTGGCCACTTTCGACTCGGCCGAGAGGCTCCGCCGCAAGGCGTCCATGATGTTGATGACGTTGGTCGGTGCGTCCGGTTGCGCCGCCTTGGCTCTGGCCGGCCGCTTCCGGCCCTTCTTCTTGGCCGCGATGATCTCGAGCAGCCGGTCCTGCACGGGATCGCTGACCATCGTCGGCTCCCAGCGCCGTGTTCGCTCGTCGATCAGCGACTTCACCAGCGTCGTCAGTTTGGGTTCTGCCTTCTGGCTGCCGATGGTGGCGAAATAATCCCTCGGATTGCGCACCTCGTCGCCGTAACGCAGGGTCCACAGCACGATACCCTCGTCCCGCGGTTCCAGCATGACCGCCCGTTCGCGCCGATAGAGCACCAGGCGCGACATGCCGACCATTTCGGTTGAACGCATGGCGTCGCGGATGACGGCGAAGGCTTCCTCCCCGACCGGGTCGTCCGGCGTGAGGTAATGCGGCGTATCGTACCAGATCCAGCCTATGCTGTCGGCGGGCACGAACATGTCGATGTCGATGGTGCGCGTGCTCTCCAGGGCGACGGCGTCGAGCTCCTCATCTTCGAGCAGCACATACTCGTCTTCCCCGCGCGGGTAGCCCTTTACCTGGTCATGCTCGTCCACCGGCTTCTTGCTGACGGCGTCGATATAATGGCTGACGATCCGGTTTCCGGTCCGCCGATTGAGCGTGTGGAAACGCACTTTCTCGCTTTCGGAGGTCGCAGGCGTCATCGCCACCGGGCAGGTGACGAGGGATAGCTTGAGATATCCCTTCCAGAACGGGCGTGCGGCCATCGGAATCTCCGGGAACAGTCCGGCGGGAACGCGCATCCCGCCGGGAAGTTCCAGGGAAGTTCCAAGACGATGGCCACCGGAAAACCACGCCGTCGCCATCAGCGCGCCAAGCCGCTCGGGCAGACCAGAGCCAGCGGACACGCGCCCCGGTTGATTCGGGAAGGCTCCGCGGATCCCGGCCCTCGACGACAGGTCGACCGTGCCGGTTTATCGCGTGTCCCGGGCCCATCCGTCACGCCACAGCGAGGACCGACCCGCTTATGAGAAACAACCAGAACGCCATCGTCGGCTATGTCGCCTGGACCATGTTCGCCCTGACGATCCTCTCGATCATAGGGCTGCTCGCCGGCCTGCATCTTCCGGTGATCGTCAACGCGAAGGCCGGCGGCTAGCCTTCAGCTCTTCGTTCGGCGGATCCGTGCGGTCTTCCCGGCTTCGCCATGTCGCAAGGCACCATGCCGCGGCGGCTGCCGGCCAGCATTCCCGACGATTTGTGGCCCGGTTGTCGGAACTCGCCGGGGGTGAGCGCGTTTGGGACCTGCGACGCTCTGCCCCTCTGCATATCCTGGCCCGGATTTCATCCGGGCTTTTTCTTTGCCGCCACGGTCGCACCGGCTTGACGGTGGACCGGCCCTGGGGAGCATCGTGGCCTGTGCGTTCGAGCACCTCCTTTTGGCGCCGAACCGGGCCATGTGCCAGGCGCGTCGGAAGCACGCCGATGTCGAGCATCCCAAGGTTCGCTGGCTGAGGCGTGCGCGCCGTTTCGTTTTGAGATAACAATGTGCCGCGCGAAACCGGGCCCATCAATGAAGGAAATGCCATGCTGGAATATCGCATGAAACGCCGCGACTACGCCTCTCTGGCCGCCTTCAAGGGCGCATTGCTCGCCGCGACCCTGTTCGCCGCTCCCGCGTTTGCTCAGACGGCGACGCCCGAGGGAGCCAAGCAGTTGCAGGATGCGCTGTCGAAGACGTTCGGGCCGGCCATGTTCGACAAGGGTGTCGTCAGCATTACGCCGCAAGGTGCCGCCTATGCCGTGAAGGTCGACTTCAATGCCTTGCGCGGCGAGGCCGACAAGGCCGGCGTCACCATCAACATCGGTCCGCTCGTTTATATGGCGACGCCGAACGCCGACGGCACCTATGGGGTGACGTCCGATTCCCCGATCGACTATTCCATGTCCAGGAAGGGAGACAAGCCGATCGATGCGAGCTTCAAGCTGGACGGCTGCAAGTCGACCGGCGTGTTCGATCCGAAGATTTCGGCCTTTTCGAGCTATGACGTGTCCTGCCCCGGTGCGTCCCTCATCGTGCATTCTCCGGAACAGGATATCGAGGCCAGCTACGGCGCGATCACGACCAAGCTGACCGGCCGGTCCGCGGGCCCGGACGGCACGACGATCAGTGTGGACGGCGTGCTGAACGACTTCGTCGAGACGGTCGTGCTCAAGGACTCGGAGACGCCCCTCACCATAACGATCAAGGCCAAGTCCGGCGTCCAGTCGGCGGCGATCGACAATCTGCGGGTCGCGCCGGCCCTCGATCTCGTTTCGCTCGCGGCCAATGCCGGCGGACGGAAGAACCTCATCGCCCAGCAGGACGCCATCAAGCAGAAGCTGCTCGCCGCCCTGCCGCTATGGGACAATATGAGCGGCAGGCTCACGCTGAGCGACGTCAGCGTCGGCACGCCGATGGGCGAGTTCAAGCTCGGCAGCCTGGAGGAGACGCTCGGCGTCACCGGCGTCGTCAAGGATGCGACCTACGGCATCGGCCTCAAATATGCCGGCCTCGAACTGCCGGAGGGACCCGTCCCGGCATGGGCGACGCCGCTGGTGCCGACCCAGGGCAATATCGACGTCAAGTTCTCGGGCGTCGATCTCGACGGCCTCGCCCGCCTCGCCATCCAGAACTTCGATGCCACCAAGAAGCCGCCGATCCCCGACAGCCTGAAGGGGCAATTCCTTGCCATCGCCCTCAGCGGCCAGCCGCATGTCACGCTGTCGCCCAGCACGTTCACGGCTTCCTCCGGTGCGGTGAGCGCCGAGGGCACCATGTCGGTGTTCCCGTCGCAGACCGGCAAGGTGACGATCTCCGCCACCAATCTCGATCAGATCATCGCGTCGATCAACAAGGCGGACGTTCCCAACAAGGACCAGGCCATGATGGGCATCGCCCTGCTCAAGGGCCTGGCCCGTTCCAGCCCGGACGGCAAGGCCATCTGGGACGTCGACTTCGACGCGGCGACCCAGGCGGTGAGCGTGAACGGCCAGGTCCTCAGTGCCGGCAAGGGTGGCGACGACCAATAGGCTTCACCATCCGTCATGCAAGCAAAGGGAGGGAGGCGGTCATCCGCCTCCCTTTTTAATGGGCCGATGCCATAGGCAGATCGGGGCGATCCCATGCCCGCTGCATCCCGCAAGCGCGGCGCGGACGCGGGACGACGGGCGGAAGCAACCTCTTCGGGGGAAAAGGCGGACGCATAGCAACGCGCGCGTGCAGCATGGCGTCCTTGCCATCGTCCTGTTTTTATGGATGGGCGAGCCCCTTGTCGGCGGCGGTCGCGTCTGGTCTTCTATTGCCGGGTCTTCGCTTTCTCGAATCTTGGCGGGCGTGGGGGAAACATTTCGTCAACGGATTTCATCGCAGGAGAATATCGATGTCTGCTTCCATGCTCGCTTCGATCCGGCTTCGCCGGCGCAGCGGGAGGCCGGCTGCTTGTGTCGCTTCGCTCGCGCGGGCGAGGGTCCTCGGTGCGCTCGTCGGCATCGGCTTCGCGGCATCGCCGGCCTGGGCGGAGCCGGCGACGCCGCAGGGCGCCCGGGACCTGACGGATGCGCTGGCCCGTTTCATCGGCCGGGCCCCTTTCGACAAGGGGCTGATCACCATCACGCCGCAGGGGGAGAGCTACGGGCTCGACGCCGACTTCGACAGCGGCAAGCTGGGTTTTCCCGCCGACGGTCCCGTCATCCGCTTCGGTCCCTTCCATCTCCAGCTGACACCTCAGGATGACGGCACCTACGCAATGACCTCGGCTCCGGCGCCTCTGTTCTTTTCCTTCGCGAGCGCCGGGAAGGCTCCGGCCGTCCGTCTCGAGGAACGGCTGGAGGGATGCACGGCAACCGGCACGTTCGACCCGAAGCTCGCTCTCTTCTCCCGTTCGACGTCAGGCTGCGATCGGCAGACGCTGACCCTGCGCACGCCGGTCGAGGATATCGACGCCACGTTCGGAAGGATCGCCGTCCAGACAAGCGCCGCCCCGGCCGCCGACAGTGTGGACGCCCATATGACGGCCGATCTGGCCGATCTCGTCGAGACCGTGACCGTGAAGAACCCACTTCGGCCGACGCCCGCGACGGTCATACGGGCCGGTGCCGCGCATCAGGACTTCACGGTAAAGGGTCTCGCCGCCGGCAAGATCCTGGAAATCATCGCTCTCCTGGCCGGCAAGGACATGGCTGGCGGGATCGCCGCCCTACAGGAGGGCATGAAGTCGAAGGCGCTCGCCGCGCTGCCGCTCTGGCGGGAGATCTCGGGGGATATGGTCCTCAACGATTTCAGCATGGGAACGCCTGCGGGTATCGTGCGTGCGGCGGCCGTCGACGAGAAGATCCGCAGCACTGGCCTCGTTCCGCAGGCGCGCTACAGCTTCGGTATCGCGGTCTCGGGGCTCTCCCTGCCGGACGACCTCGTTCCCGACTGGGCCAAGTCTTTCGTGCCGACGCAGGGGCGGCTGGATTTCGAGATTGCGGGCTTCGATCTCGAGGCCATGGCCCGCCGGGTCATCCGGGACTTCGACGCCACCAAATACCCGCCTCTGCCGGGCGACTTGCACGCGGCGCTCGCCGGCCTGTTCGCGCAAGGCCATCCGCGCCTCCATTTCGAGCAGGAACTCAAGGCATCCGGCTTGGATGTCACAGGGCGGGGCGACACGTCCATCGTTCCCGCCCAGCAGGGCACGGCGACCATTTCGGCCAGTGGGCTGGACGGGTTGATCGCGGCGATCAACGGTTCATCCCTGCCCAACAGGCAGCGCGCCCTGCTCAGCCTCGCCTTCATCAAAGGCCTGGCGAAGGCGGGCCCGGACGGGCGTGCCGTGTGGGATGTCGAATTCGACAGCCTGGCAAGGAGGATCACGGTGAACGGGCAGACCTTCGGGCCCGGCAAACCGAGGTGAGCCAAGACGGCGGCGGCTCGAACGGGCAAAAGAAAAACCCTGCCGACGGCATCGTCGCGCAGGGCTTTTGTCCATGAAGGCTTTTGGAGCCGGGCGTTTAGTCGCCGTCGTGCTTGTCCGCGTCTGCCGAAGCGGCATGCGCGTCGGTGGCGCGCTGGTTATGCAGCGGGCGGATCGTCTGGAAGGAGGAGCGCTCCTGCACGGCCGGCCGTGCGGTCAGGCTGACGACGTCGCGGCGGACGCTGGCGATCAGCTCGCGGATGGTGCCGCTGTCGCCGTCCGGGCGATATTCCTCGCCGAGAACGTCGAGCTTGGCGCAGAGTTCGACGGCGTTCTTCGAGGGAGCGCGCGAAATCGAGAGCGCGATCGAGCGCAACTCGTTCACGAGCTCGTCGCGCAGGCCCTTCTGGTCATCCGCGTCGATGATCGGGGAGGCGAGCATGCCACGCAGCGCCGCACGCCGCAGGCCCAAGGCGGCCACAGTGTTGGCGCTGTCGGTGGAGTCGCGCTGTTGTCCAAGTCCTGCCATGATGCTGCCCTCGCATAGAGTTCACTGTGAGCGATCAGCCTCCCTGCACGGCCAATGTGGCGAAAGAGCGATGGGAGGATCCGTCGCGGAATCCATCCCGCGTTTATCCTGCAACATCAGCAATGATGGCAAGGGTTTTCATCGAAAATATCACGTGTCTCCACAGTATTGCCGCAGACCGCACGGGCCCCGCGCAGAGGGGGTGACCGAAAAATCTGATCTGCGCAGGGCGAGGCGGACGGAATGCTTCGCCGGCTCGAATCGAAGCTTGCATCGCGCGAACAAATGTGGAACAAAAGCGTGCTCGCGGCATACGGCCATTTGGTTGGGGATAGGCAAGGCATAAATGCGCTCCCTGGCGTATTCCGCGCCGAGGACATGTTAAAGCAGAAGCGATGACGCGCTTTGACGGCGCGTGGAGGCGTGCGGCCGGATTCTGTGCCGGCGCCGTGAAGCGAAGGAGGATGCCGATGTCGGGATCGGTGAACAAGGTTATTCTTATCGGCAATCTCGGCCGTGATCCGGAGGTACGGCGTCTCAATTCCGGCGAGCCGGTGGTCAATCTCAGGGTGGCGACGACCGAGAGCTGGCGCGACAAGGCGACCGGCGAGCGCAAGGAGAAGACCGAATGGCACAGCGTCGTCATCTTCAACGAAGGGCTGGCGCGCATTGCCGAGCAGTATCTGCGCAAGGGCTCCAAGGTCTATATCGAAGGCCAGCTCCAGACACGCAAATACAATGACCAGCAGGGCGTCGAAAAATATTCGACCGAGATCGTGCTGCAGCGCTATCGCGGCGAGATGACGCTGCTCGATTCTCGCGGCGGCGGCGCCCCGGCTGCCGAGGGCGGCCGCGACTATGCCGGCGCCGATTTCGGAGCAGCCAGCCCGATGGAACGCCGTCCGGCACCGGCGGCGGCAGGCAGCAAGTTCTCCAGCTCCGACATGGACGACGACATTCCGTTCTGAGAGGTCCGGAGGCGGGCAGGGGGCGGAAGAAGCGTCCCCGCCCGCCCCGTCGGGTCCGGCGCCGCACAGGCGCTCATCCGGCCAGGACGGCGCGCGCTCCATCCAGGATGAACTGCACCGCCAGGGCCGACAGCACGATGCCGAGCAGGCGCGTCAGCACCACATTGCCGGTGATGCCGAGCAGCCTGTTGATGACCGATGCCAGGCGGAACGAGACATAGCAGCCCACCATGACGAGGGCGATCACCACGAACAGCATGCCGAAATCGACGATCCGGCCATGGGCCTGTTCCGCCAGCAGCATGGTGGCGGTGATCGCGCCCGGCCCGGCGATCAGCGGGATCGCCAGGGGAAAGGCCGCGACGTTCGAAATGAAATCCTTGGTGATCGCGGTCTCCGCGGTTTCGCTCTTGCGCGTATTGGAGCGGTCGAACACCATCTCATAGGCGATCACGAACAGCAGCAGGCCGCCGGCGATGCGCAGGGCCGGTGTCGAAATGCCGAGCAGTCGCAGGAAGGGCTCTCCGGCAAGGGCGAAGAAGGCGAGCACGCCCCCGCCGATCACGCTCGCCCGCCATGCGACGGCATGGCGCTGGTCCTTCGTCATGCCGCGCGTCAGGCCCAGGAAGATGGGACCGAGGCCCGGGGGATCGACCACCACCAGCAGGGTCACGATGGCGGCGGTGAGATAATCGGTGATCGACATGCCTTTTCCGCGTCCGCCGCTTCTTGTTGCGCCACGTCTTGCGCCGCACCCGCGCCTCACCAAGATTGACGCTGCGACGCAGCCTGAATAAGGCTGTGCGTCAACAGGCTGCCGGCAAAGGCCAAACCGCCGGGAACGGCCGGTCGTCCTCCGCAGCTAGCAGGAATCGTCGAGTTCATCATGTCAAATCTCTATCCGGCCGAGCTCGTCGCGGCCGCAAACGTTTCCGCCGCCTGGCCGTTCGAGGAGGCGAGGAAGCTCGTCTCGCGGCTCGAGAAGCGGCCCGGAGACGCGAAAGAGATCCTGTTCGAGACCGGCTACGGCCCCTCCGGCCTGCCGCATATCGGCACCTTCGGCGAGGTGGCGCGCACCAGCATGGTACGGCACGCCTTCCAGGTGCTGACCGAGGGCCGCGTGCCGACGCGCCTGATCGCCTTTTCCGACGATATGGACGGGCTGCGCAAGGTGCCGGGCAACGTGCCGAACCCCGCCCTGCTGCAGGCCAATCTCGGCAAGCCCCTGACGCAGGTTCCCGACCCCTTCGGCCAGTATGAGAGCTTCGCGCATCACAACAATGCGATGCTCAGGCGCTTCCTCGACAGCTTCGGCTTCCAATATGAATTCCTGTCCTCGACGCAATGCTATCGGAGCGGCCGCTTCGATGCGGCGCTGCTGCACATGCTGCGCCATATGGATGCGGTGATGGCGGTGATGCTGCCGAGCCTGCGCGAGGAGCGTGCCTCCACCTATTCGCCGTTCCTGCCGATTCACCCAAAGACCGGCATCGTCATGCAGGTGCCCGTCGAGGAGACCCGCGCCGAGGCCGGCACCATCGTCTGGAAGGATCCGGAAACCGGCGAGCGCTTCGAGACGCCGGTGACCGGCGGCCATTGCAAGCTGCAATGGAAGCCGGACTGGGCGATGCGCTGGTATGCGCTCGGCGTCGATTATGAAATGGCCGGCAAGGACCTGATCGATTCGGTGAAGCTGTCGTCCGAGATCGTGCGCGCCCTCGGCGGCACGCCGCCCGACGGTTTCAACTACGAGCTGTTCCTCGACGAGAACGGCCAGAAGATCTCCAAGACCAAGGGCAACGGCCTTTCGATCGACGAGTGGCTGACCTACGCCTCGCCCGACAGCCTCGCCCTGTTCATGTATCAGAAGCCGCGCGAGGCCAAGCGGCTCTATTTCGACGTCATCCCGCGCGCCGTCGACGACTATCTCCAATTCCTCGGCGGCTATGAAAAGCAGGACTGGAAGAACAGGCTCGGCAACCCGGTCTGGCATATCCATGGCGGCCATCCGCCCCAGCCCGAGACGATCGGCGGAGACGGGGAACGCACTTCCGTCACCTTCGCCCTGCTCCTCAACCTGGTGGCGGTGGCCAATGCCGAATCCAAGGACGTGCTGTGGGCGTTCCTGCAGCGCTACGCGCCCGGCGCCAGCGCGGCGACCCATCCGCGCCTCGACGCCATGGTGGGCTTCGCCATCCGCTATTTCCGCGATTTCGTGAAGCCGGCAAAGCGCTATGCGGCACCCACCGCAGAGGAAAAGGCCGCGCTGGAGAAGCTCTCGCAGGCCCTCGCCGACCTGCCGCCCGGCGCCGACGCCGCCGCCATCCAGGAGGCGGTCTACGACGTCGGCCGCGCCCTGCCGCCCTACCAGGATTTCAAGGCCAAGGGCGCCACGCCCGAACGGCCGGGCGTGTCGCTCGAATGGTTCAACACGCTGTACCGCATCCTGCTCGGCGAGCAGCGCGGCCCGCGCTTCGGCTCCTTCGTCGCCATCTACGGCATCGCCGAGACGCGGACCCTGATCGCCAAGGCGCTCTCCGGCGAGCTGCTGCGGGAGCACGAGACGTTCGTCGCCTCGCGGAAGGCGTCGTGACCGATCTTTGGCCGAAATAGGGGGCTGGTGCAGCCCGAATTGCCATCCTATATGCGCGGGGGTAGCCAGGGGCCCTCTCTTCGTGTAGGAACCCGCGCGAATTATATCCGGATCAGTCAATGCAAACCGTTCTCATTTCGATCCACCTCATGGTGGTTCTCGCGCTCGTCGTCGTGGTGCTCCTGCAGCGTTCCGAAGGCGGTGGGCTCGGCATCGGCGGTGGCACGGGCGGTTTCATGACCGGACGCGGCCAGGCCAACCTGCTCACGCGGGCGACGGCAGGCCTCGCGACGGCCTTCTTCATCACCAGCCTCCTTCTGAGCATCCTCGCCAATTATCACGGCAGTTCCTCGGGGTCGCTGCTCGACCAGATCCGGGCCCCGGCCGCCCCGGCGTCGCAGTCGGGCGCCCCCGCCCAGCAGCCCGCCGCGCCCGCCGGCAATTCCGGCGGCACCCTGTTCGACCAGTTGCAGCAGCAGCCCGCCGCGCCGGCGCCGGCCGCTCCCGCCAAGCCGTAGCGGCGAGTCGCCGTCCGGCCCTGGCCGGACGGCTCGATCGGTCGTGAAAATAATCCCGCGGGCAGTTGTTGCCCGCTCGTCGAATCATTTTGTTTTTCATTAAGTGGGGCTCCATGACGCGGTACATTTTCATAACCGGCGGCGTGGTCTCCTCTCTCGGCAAAGGTCTGGCCTCCGCCGCCCTCGGCGCGCTCCTGCAGGCGCGCGGCTACAAGGTTCGTCTGCGCAAGCTCGATCCTTACCTCAACGTCGATCCGGGCACGATGAGCCCGTATCAGCACGGCGAAGTCTTCGTGACGGACGACGGCGCGGAGACCGATCTCGATCTCGGCCATTACGAGCGGTTCACCGGCCGTCCCGCTTCGAGGGACGACAACATCACCACCGGCCGCATCTATCTCGACATCATCACCAAGGAGAGGCGCGGCGATTATCTCGGCGCCACCATCCAGGTCATTCCCCACGTCACCAACGCCATCAAGGAGTTCGTGCTGAAGGGCAATGACGGCATCGACTTCGTGCTGGTCGAGATCGGCGGGACGGTCGGCGACATCGAGGGCCTGCCCTTCTTCGAGGCGATCCGCCAGATCAAGAACGACCTGCCGCGCGGAGCCTGCATCTACACCCACCTCACGCTGCTGCCCTATATTCCCTCGGCCGGCGAGCTCAAGACCAAGCCGACCCAGCATTCGGTTGCCGAATTGCGTTCGATCGGCATCCAGCCTGACATTCTCCTGTGCCGGACCGACCGCGAGATCCCGCGGGAGGAGCGGCGCAAGCTCGCGCTCTTCTGCAATGTCCGCGAGGCCGCGGTGATCGAGGCTCGCGACGTCGCCTCGATCTACGACGTGCCGGTGGCCTATCACGAGCAGGGCCTCGACGGCGAAGTGCTCGCGGCCTTCGGCATCGAGGATGCGCCGCGGCCGGACCTGTCGCGCTGGCGCAGGATCTCCCAGACGATCCACAATCCCGAGGGCGAGGTCACCATCGCCATCGTCGGCAAGTATACCGGGCTCAAGGATGCCTATAAATCGCTGATCGAGGCCCTCACCCATGGCGGCATCGCCAACGGCGTGAAGGTCAATCTCGACTGGATCGAGAGCGAGATCTTCGAGCAGGGCGATCCCACGCCCTATCTCGAACATGTGCACGGCATCCTCGTGCCGGGCGGCTTCGGCCAGCGTGGCGCCGAAGGCAAGATCAAGGCGGTGACCTTCGCGCGCGAACGCAAGGTGCCATATTTCGGCATCTGCTTCGGCATGCAGATGGCGGTGATCGAAGGAGCGCGCTCCCTTGCCGGCATCGCAGAGGCCAACTCGACCGAATTCGGCCCGACCAGCGAGCCGGTGGTCGGCCTGATGACGGAGTGGATGAAGGGCAACGAGCTCGAGCAGCGTGCGCAGGGCGGCGACCTCGGCGGCACCATGCGGCTCGGCGCCTATCAGGCGACGCTCAAGCGCGGCTCGAAGATCGCCGCCATCTACGATACAACCTCCATCTCCGAGCGCCATCGCCATCGCTACGAAGTCAATATGGGCTATCGCGAGCGGCTGGAGCAGAAGGGCATGGTGTTCTGCGGCCTGTCGCCCGATGGCCTCCTGCCGGAGACGATCGAGTATGACGACCATCCCTGGTTCATCGGCGTGCAGTATCATCCCGAACTGAAGTCCCGCCCGTTCCAGCCGCATCCGCTGTTCTCCAGCTTCATCGCGGCCGCGGTGGAGCAGAGCCGGATGGTGTAGTCGCAAGGCCGGTCGTCCTGACCGGCCTTGCGGGAAGGCCGGTGAGGCGATCGGGCCCTGTCGGCGGGCAATCCAGGAGCATGCCATGGCGCGCGGTCTCGACCATCTCGTTCTCGCCACGCGCGACCTCGATGCCGCGGCCGACCACTACCGCTCGATGGGCTTCACCGTCGGGGCGCGCAACCGCCATCCCTGGGGCACCGAGAACCGCATCGTGCAGATGCCGGGCACCTTTCTCGAACTCATCACGCTGGGCGAGGGGATCGAGCTTCCCGCGCCCGAACCGGAAACGATGAGCTTCGCCCGCACGATCGCTCGCCAGTTCGACGCCCATGGCGACGGCTTCCCGATGCTGGTGGTGGAATCGCTGGACGCGGCGGCCGACAAGGAGGCCTTCGATGCGGCCGGCATCGGTGGCTTCAGGCCGTTCTTCTTCGAGCGCATCGCGGTGAAGCCGGACGGCACGAAGGCGCGGGTCGCCTTCACGCTGGCATTTGCCGCCGATCCCGCCATGCCCGAGGCCGGCTTCTTCGCCTGCCAGCAGCACGAACCGCAGAATTTCTGGAATCCCGCCTTCCAGCGCCATCCGAACGGCGCCACGGGCGTCGCCGGCGTGGTGCTGCTGGCGGAAACGCCGGCGGCGCTGGTGCCGTTCTTCGAAGCCTTCACGGCATCGAGGGCGGCCTGCGCCGGTGCACGCAACATGGCGATCGTGACGCCGCGCGGGACGATCGAGGCGATGACGCCCGACTGCTATCGCGATGTGCTGGGGTTGGAGCCTTCTCTGTCGCCGGCCGGCGGTCCGCGCCTTGCGGCGTTCAAGGTCTCGGCGCCTCTCGAGGCGATGGCGCAGCGGCTGGAGGAGGCCGGCATTCCCTTCCTCCGCCACCGCCGGCATCTGGCGGTCGCCGCCCCCGACAATTTCGGCACGGCGATCCTGTTCGAGGAGCCGAAGGCGGGCGCGCCGCGCGCCTGACCGGCGAGGCCGCGGTTGCCTCGGTGTCCCCGTGCCTCCATCCCCATCCCCGATGAACCCACCCCGGATCGATCATGAAACCCAATCCTGTCGTCGCCCTCGGCTCCCTGCGCATCGGCAATGCGCTGCCGCTGACACTGATCGCTGGTCCGTGCCAGATGGAAAGCCGCGACCATGCGATGGAGATGGCGGCGGCGATCAAGGAGATCACCGACCGGCTCGGCATCGGCCTGATCTACAAGACCTCCTTCGACAAGGCCAACCGCACCTCCGCCAAGGGCGCGCGCGGCGTCGGCCTCGACAAATCGCTGCCGGTCTTCGCTGAGATCCGCGAGAAATTCGGCCTGCCCGTGCTCACCGACGTGCATGAGATCGAGCAATGCGCGAAGCTGGCGCAGGTGGTCGACGTGCTGCAGATCCCGGCCTTCCTCTCCCGGCAGACCGACCTGCTTGTCGCCGCGGCGCGCACCGGGCGGGTGATCAACGTCAAGAAAGGCCAGTTCCTGGCGCCCTGGGATATGGCCAACGTCGTCGCCAAGATCACCGAAGCCGGTAACCCCAACGTGCTGGTGACCGAGCGCGGCGTCTCCTTCGGCTACAACACGCTGGTGAGCGACATGCGCTCTCTGCCGATCATGGCGCGGCAGATCGGCGCGCCCGTGGTGTTCGACGCCACCCATTCGGTGCAGCAGCCGGGCGGGCAGGGGACCTCGTCCGGCGGCCAGCGCGAATTCGTGCCCGTCCTCGCCCGTGCGGCGGTGGCGGTCGGCGTCGCCGCCGTGTTCATCGAGACCCATCAGGATCCCGACCACGCCCCGTCGGACGGCCCGAACATGGTGCCGCTGCGCGAACTCGAAGCCCTGTTGAAGCGGCTGAAGCAGTTCGACGAGATCGCCAAGAGCTGATCCCCCGGGAGCGCGGGCTTCCAGCCCGCATCCTGAAACGCGGGGGGCTAGGAAAGAGCGGACAGGATGTCCGCGCTGCCGCTCAGCCCCGTCCGCGATAGGTCGGCACGCCCTGGTCGGGCAGCCAGAGGCTCTCCGGCGGCTTGCCGGTCTGCCAGAACACGTCGATGGGCATGCCGCCGCGCGGATACCAATAACCGCCGATGCGCAGCCAGTGCGGATCGAGCAGGTCTACCAGCCGCCGGCCGACCGCGACCGTGCAGTCCTCGTGGAACGCACCGTGGTTGCGGAAGCTGGCGAGGTAGAGCTTGAGGGATTTGGACTCCACCAGCCAGTCCCTCGGGGCATAGTCGATGACGAGGTGGGCGAAGTCGGGCTGGCCGGTCACCGGG